>DATDHU010000154.1:0-84566 GCA_036521415.1 Acidimicrobiales bacterium | reverse complement strand
CCCGCCCTAACGTCGAGCCATCATCACCCCGACGAGCTTGCCGTCGACGTGTCCGTCGCACGAGTCGACTACGTGCCACCCCTGGCGGTTCCGGTACTTCCCCGCCACTCGACCGGCTCGGGGCAGGTCGTCGGACGGCCGCTGCCGTCTGACTGGTATATCCACCCCCAGCACGCGCCCGGTCTTGCGCTGAAGGCCTCGGCGTGGTGGTCCATCGCGAGAGGCTAGGGCCGGGGCGTGACGAGCTTCGCACCTATCAGGTCAGTCCTCGATGACAAAGAGATCAGCACCATCCGTGATTTCCAACACCTTGCGGACTGGCGGTTGAGGCCGTCGTAGAACCACCGCGGTCGTGGTGTGCGTCCCGACCCGGAGCACGGCGGCGAACCAGCGCTCACAGCCCAGGACGGCGAAATGCTACACCTACGGACCGTACGGAAAACGTGCGAACCGTTGCGCGATCTCGGACGCGACGAAACCCCGCCGAGGGGGGACAAGACGGGGCTCCGCCGACCCGCGTTGTGACTGACAAGGCGAGTACGCAGGGGAGAATACCGGGAGCTCGTCAACAGCGAACCGGGGTGTTGAGCTGGCCGGATACGGGAACAGACCCTCTTAATAGACCCCAGCCCCTCTTAGACAGGCAGGAGCGCCTGGCGTCTGCCTCTTTGTAAAGCGACGATCGTTTACGGGTGAGATTCGCCCACCTGGCGCTCCAGGGCGAGGACTTGACCCTTTGGGGTCCGAGCCGAATCGGCCTACGCCAGGTTGATAACCCCGGTGCGGTCCCGTGTCGGAGATGCGAGAAAGAGCGCGACCGCTCGACCGCCGATTGACGCGACGACCCCCGGCCGAAACCGGCCTTCGCTTCGCCACACGAGCAGCTCAGGTTTAGGTCAGGTCCGGGCACCATCTTTTTCTGCGTCATCGAGTGGGGCGCACTCGACGATGCGGTTTATGAGTGAGATAGCAGCACGGAGCATCTGGGCCGTCTCATAAAGCTCATCGAGGATCCCTTGTGGGACGACGGTCATGACAGTGTGCCAAGCCAGTCGACAAACACACCGATGCGGTCGAGAGCATCTGGTCCCGTGATGCCATCGAGAAGTGGGCCAAGGCGACGGGGCGGCTTAAGTAAGCGGCCTGAGTGTAGCGAGACCGTCACAATAAGTGGAGGGACTAACGCAATGCGTGACATACGTGGTCCTGCCCAGCGGATCGCCGCTGCAGTGGGCGCACTGGCTTTGAGTTCGATCTTGCTGGCGACCGCTGCGCAGGCATGGGCCTCGAGCACAACCACTACGAAGCCGAGCCGAAGCCGAAGCCCAAGACAGCGGTATCCGCCAAGGAAGCCGGCGCCGCCACCTGGCCGACGTCGCGCCAGCGAACGCGGCCGAGAGCACGTTCAACGCTGCGTCCAAGACGTGGACCTCGAGCTCGACCAACGCCGAGGAGGTAGCCGCGACCAAGCCCCTCATTGCCGCCTTTCAGGAACTGGACACGAAGCTGCTCGACGGCCGCTGGCCATCTATGGCTGCGACCGATATCCGGTCCCTCATACAGGCAGACGGAATCCTGATCGGCGACCTCCAGGGTCCGCCAGCGGTTACCGCACTCAACTCGTGAGCGTGCTCAACGACAGTGGCACGGGACGGGGCCAGCGTCAGCACGGCTGTAGCGTTCGTGCGCCATGACCTCGGTCTGCCGAAAGCGCCTACCTCGTAGGCTCTCGTCCGCGGTTGTCCGCAAGAGGTCGAAAAACAGTGCAAACGACAGTAACGACTAAGCAGTGAATCCCCAGGTCAATCCACATTTCCGCTGGTAGGCGCGTCGCCCTTTGGCTCCCTCTCAAGGTGGAGACACGGGTTCGAATCCCGTTGGGACTGCCAGCTGCGGTTGACCCTTTGGGGTGGACCGAACCATCACTCACCATCGCTTCGAGCCGCGGCGCCGAGTCGCCATCGTCGAAGCGGGCGATGTCGTGATGACTGACGTATCCGCTGAGCTGATCGCCGTTAGTGGCATCGATCGGGCGATAGCTGACCCGTAACACCAGTCCGCTCTTCGATCGTCGTGCGGTGCTCTGTTACGGAACCTGCGGCATATCGAGACTGGGGGACAGCATTCGATGGATGGGTGCGGCTGACGGCGGACGCGGATATGTGTACCCAGACCCCCAATCGGTCGTCCATGCGCCGTAAGATCCATCACTCACAGCCGCGATCGAGGAAATTTGGACTGCATGCCAGCTACAGCCCCTCAGCTTCCTGGTCACGGCATCTCTTGGAAATCGCGGCTGGTGCAATACAGTCCCGCAGGTCAGGGCTTTGTGCTGAGCCGAGGGCGATTGACGAGGACCGTCATCTCGGCCCGACCAATTCCATGACGCAAACCGGTCCCGCGCCCGAGATCGAGGCGTCCAGGCCTCAATGACGTCGAACCACGGTCCAGGACACGCGTCGCCCCGGCATCGCCGGGTCTCGCACCGGGTGCAGGTCCGACGACGCATCGCTGTCGGCCTGCTGGGGTTGGTGGTTCTGGCCATCGTTCTGGCACTGGTCCTGCCCGGAGGGAGCTCGGGCCGACCCGGGCAACGAACCAGTGCCGGCCCAACGACCACCGAGGCAGCTGCTTCCGGTGGCCGTTCCTCGACAGCCGGACCGGGCGGCAGTCAATCGGCCAAGGCGACCCATTCCATACCGGCCATCGAGGCCGGGGTGTTGCCCTGGGGCCTCACCGCACCCATCTCGCGCGAGGTCGTGTTGCCCGGGAACGGCAGTGGCCTGACCATTGTGGGCGGGCTGGCCGCCTCCCAGTCGTCCTTGGCCTCGGTGTTCTCCCTGGACACGGCATCGGGCCTCACGACCCCGCTGGGCACGCTGCCGAGTGCCGTGCACGATGCCGCGGGGGCGCTCATTGAAGGCCGGGGTTACGTCTTCGGCGGGGGTTCACCCAACACGGTGGCCACGGTGCAGCAGTTCGGTGCTCCCGGCCCCACGCCACCGGCTCCACCAACTCCGAAACCGAAGAAGGCAGCCCATACGACGACGGCGAGCACGGCGAAACCGGTCACGCCCACGACGGTCCCATCGCCGCCGGCGGTGGTCGGACAGCTCCCCCAGCCACGTTCCGATCCCCAGGCGGTGACCATCGGCACCACCACCTTCGTGATCGGTGGCTACGACGGCACCAAGCCAGATCCCGACGTCCTCGCCACCACGGACGGTCGTCGATTCTCCGTGGTAGCCAAGCTGCCGGTGTCGGTCCGCTATCCGGCCGTGGCCGCCCTGGGCAACGTGATCTACGTCTTCGGAGGGCAAGCCGTCGGCGGCCCTCAGAGCGGCCAGGCGACGGACACGATTCAAGAGATCGTGCCTTCGGCGTCGAAGGCCACGGT
This sequence comes from Acidimicrobiales bacterium, assembly GCA_036521415.1. GTDB lineage: Bacteria > Actinomycetota > Acidimicrobiia > Acidimicrobiales > RAAP-2 > DASXMT01. Next base: position 81,169 of record DATDHU010000154.1, on the reverse strand, counting down.
CGTCGGCCACCTTCCCGAGCCCCTCGCCGCGGCGTCAGCCGCTGTCCTCGGAGGACACATCTACGTGGCGGGTGGGGTCACGTCGACAGCAGGTTCAACGTCACCGGCCATCGCGACGATATGGGCATACGACCCAGCACACCACAAGGTGTTGAATGCAGGGACCCTTCCGGTGCCCACCAGCTACGCAGCGATCGCTGTCCTGGCCGGCCGGGCCTGGATCATCGGTGGGGAGAGCTCAGGGAACGTGATGAACTCGATCGAGATGATGATTCCCAATCCGAGCTTCGGAACCGCCGGTATGAAGGGGGCCGGATCACCGTACTTCGGCGGCCAACTCCTCGTCGCCGACCGGGGCAATGACCGCCTTTTGCTTCTCAACACGCAGAATCAGGTGGTCTGGAACTATCCGTCCGTGTACGCGCCGCCCCCACCAGGGGGTTTCTACTTCCCTGACGACGCGTTCTTCACGAAGAACGGGGCGCAGATCATCTCCAACCAGGAGAACAACGAGACAGTCGTCATGATCGGATTCCCGTCGGGACAGCTCCAATGGTCCTACGGGCACGCCCGCCAGGCCGGATCACTGCCGGGATACCTCCACACGCCCGACGACGCGTACCTCCTCAAGAACGGCCAGGTAACTGTGGCCGACGCAGAGAACTGCCGCGTCTTGTTCATCAACCCGAACGGCTCGATCGCCTCCCAGATCGGAACTACCGGAAACTGCGTGCACAGTCCACCGAGCTCCCTTGGTTCGCCGAACGGGGACACCCCGCTGGCCGACGGCAATGTCCTCATCTCCGAGATCAACGGGAGTTGGGTCAGCGAGTACACGCCGCAAGGCAAGTTGGTCTGGACCGTCAGCCTCCCGGTGGGATATCCATCGGACCCGCAGCAACTCGGCCCCGATCTCTACCTCCTCTCCGACTACTCGCATCCAGGGGGTTTCATCGAGTTCACCCGAGAGGGCCAGGTCACCTACCGATATCAGCCAGGGGCCGGCCAGGGGGAGATGAATCAACCGTCACTCACCGAAGTGCTGCCAAGCGGCGTGTTCATGACCAATGACGACTACCGAGATCGTATGGTGGCCGTCGATCCAGTAACCCAGGCGCTTGTCTGGCAATACGGAGTGACAGACAGTCCTGGAACGGCCCCCGGCTACTTGAACACTCCAGATGGGTTCGACCTACTCATGGACAATAAGACCCTTCCCTTGCATCCGCTCACCGGCTGAGCCATGGCTAAGACCGCCATCGGGGTCGATCTCGGCCCATGCCCAATGAGCGTGGCGCCGGGAGGCGCACGACGGTCACGCCGTCGCCACGGTCCGCGACCTCCCCGTGGCCTGCTCCTCGTCGCGTCGGTCGCCGTCCTGTTGATTCTCGTACCGGTGGTGGTCAACCTCGGGCAAGCAATCGCCGGTGGCTGGAGCTCAGCCCAACGGGTGCTCCACGACCAAGCGGCACTCTCTCTCCTCTGGCACACCCTGTTCATCGCGGCGATTGTCACGCCCCTCTGTGTCGTCGTGGGCGTCTCCGTCGCGTGGTTCCTGGAGCGGACCGAGATTCCGGGTCGCCGAGTATGGGCGCTCCTCATGGTGGCCCCGCTCACGGTGCCACCGCTCGTAGTCAGCTTCGCCTGGGTCTCTGTCACCTCCGCGATGCAGGGCTACCTCGGTGCGGTCGTCATCACCACCCTGACGTACTCGCCCATCGTCTTCTTGCTCGTCACGGTGGCCTTGCGCGGCCTGGACCCCGCACTCGAAGAGAGCGCCCGCAGCCTGGGATGCGGCGCCGGTGCGACGTTCTGGCGCGTCGTGCTGCCCCACCTGCGCCCGGCGATCCTCGGGGGATCGTTGCTCGTCGTTCTCGACCTTCTCGTTGAGTACGACGCCTACGCCGCGTTGCACATCCAGACGTTCAGCACGAACGTCTACGCGCAGTATCAGTTCGGATCAACGACGGGCGCCGCAGTCTTGTCGTGTGTCACCACGGTGCTGTGCGTCGTCTTCTTGATGATCGAGGCCAAAGCCCGGGGAGGAGCGGGCTACGCCCGAATCGACCAGGGAACCCGCCGGCCTCCAATCCGACATGCGCTGGGCCGGGTCAAGATCCCGGTGCTGATCGCCCTCGGTGCACTGGTCGGCGCGTCACTCGGGGTGCCGATCGGCACGCTGATCTACTGGTTCACGCAGAGCAGTGCCGCGGGACTGGCGGCGGCCAGCGCCGGATTGCACTATCTACCCGTCGCCACCCTGACCTCGGTCGGGCTCGGCGTCGGTGCAGCGGTGGTCGGCGTCGCGTTGGCCCTTCCCTTGGCCCTGATCGTCACCCGCTACCGGAGCCGTTTCGGCGCATTCCTCGAGCGCGGCTCCTACCTCTCCTTCGCGCTCCCGGACCTCGTGGGGGCGCTAGCCCTCGCCTACGCCGCCGTGCATTTCGCCCGGTTCCTCTATGAGAGTGTTCCCCTGTTGGTCATCGGCTACGCTATTTTGTTTGTGCCGCTCGCGCTGGTGGCGATCCGTGCCTCACTGGGCCAGATCGAGCCTCGGCTCGAAGACAGCGCCCGGTCCCTTGGCTCGAGCGGGCTCGGGGTCTTCGCTCGGGTGACCCTACCGCTGGCTCGGCCCGGCCTGGCGGCAGCCGGACTCTTGGTCTTTGCCTTCACGATCGGCGACCTGACCACGGCCCAGGTGCTCCTGCCACCCAGCATGTACACACTCATGACCCAGTTCTCGGCCAACGGGTCGACCGTGGCCTTCGCCGCCGCCGCGCCGTACGCCGCGGTTCTGATCGGTCTGGCCCTCGTCGCCGCGGCAATCGTCCTCCACGGCTACGGCAGAGTCCGTACGGCGAGGCCGGCCGACCGATGAGGTCGGGCAACGTTCCGGGGCTGACATGCCTCGCACTCGAGAAGGCCTTTGGGTCTCGGGCGATCCTGGCCGGCCTGGACCTGGAAGTGCCAGAGGGGAGGCTCACGGCCATCCTCGGGGCCTCAGGCGCCGGCAAGACCACCCTGTTGCGGGTGGTGATGGGGCTCGAACACTTGGACTCAGGCCGCATCGTGGTCGGTGGCGAGACGGTCGCCGCCGATCAGGTCCACGTATCGACCGAGCGCCGACGCGTCGGCTACGTGTCCCAGGAAGGCGCCCTCTTTCCCCAGTTGACGGTGGCAGAGAATGTTGGTTTCGGGCTCCCACGGGGCGAGCGGAAGGCGAGTCGCCGCATCGACGACGTCCTCAGGTTGGTCGGCCTGGGACCGGACTTCGCGCCACGTCAGCCGAGCCAGCTGTCGGGGGGCGAGCAACGACGGGTGGCCCTGGCGCGAGCGCTCGCTCCGCGCCCCCGAGTGATCCTCTTCGACGAACCGTTTTCCGGGCTCGACGCGGCCCTTCGTGCCGAGACCCGTGAGGCCGTCCTCGCCGCCCTGGCCGAGGAGGAGGCGACGGCCCTGCTCGTCACCCACGACCAGGCGGAGGCTTTGTCGATGGGACATCAGGTGGGGGTCTTGCGAGATGGCCGTCTGGTCCAGCTGGCCGAGCCCGAGGTGCTGTATCGCAATCCGATCGACGTTTCCGTCGCCCGCTTCGTCGGGGAGGCGGTGGTCCTCCCGGGAACGTTGCGATCGGCGCGGGCGTGGTGCGCCCTGGGCGCGATCTCATGCGACGGACCTGCTCGCGAGGGGCCGGTACACGTGGTGCTCCGTCCCGAACAGATCAAGCTGTTGCCGATGGACAACGCCGCGTGCCGGCCCACGGGGGATCCGTCGGACGGCAGCCGCCACCGGGCCGAGGTCACCCAGCGCCGCTTCTTTGGTGCCGAGGTCACCGTGACCTTGCGCCTTGGCGACGGGCGCATCGACGACTCGTGCGAGATCATGGCCCGGATGGCCCAGCATGCCGCTCCCTCGGTGGGTCAGGTGGTGGATCTGGAAGTCGTGGGCCCCGCCCGGGCCTACTCCCGCCCTGATGCGGTCGGGGACGCCCCGGCCCAGGTCATCTGAGTAGGAGGCGACATGGGAAGGGTTCGCCTGACGTGCGCGGCGGCGGTCGCACTGCTAGCTGGCGGGGGCTGGTTCGCCACTCCGGCTTCGGCGGCCGCTGCCTCCCAACCGTTGTCCACGGTGTTGGCGGCCGGGACGGCAACCATCGGGTCATCCTCTGTCGTGCGTATGGAACTGCAGGGGGCCCGGGTCGCGGGGAGCGCCCCGCCGCCGATCGTCGGGACGGGGGCCTTCGACTTCGCCAACAGCCGGGGCGTGATCGATCTGCAGGTTCCGGCGCCCGGAGGTGCGACCGCACTCCACCGGACGCTGTTCCTCCCGACCGTCGTCTATGTGCGGCCGCCGTCACCGAGGGCCTCGTCCCTCCCCGCGGGCAAGGACTGGATCGTGGCCACGCTGAACCAGACGGAGTCGACGTCGACCAACTTTCCACAATTCGTCCTCCAGGAGGAGGGACTCAGTCCGCTGCTCGAGATCCAGCAACTGGTCTGGGGCGCGGTGTCGGCGAAGACCATCGCACCTCGCCGCATCGGCCCGGACAGCGCGCCCGGGTATCAGGTGCGGGTGGACCTCCGCCGCGCGGCGAGCCAAGCGCTACGCACCAATGCCGCCTTGACGCTGGCCATCCAAACGGAGATCAACGGTCTGGGTGGGACCACGACCGCGCCGAAGAGCGCCGTCATCAGCGAGAAGGTCTGGGTGGCTCACGGGAAGGTAGCCGCCGTTCAGCTCTCTCCACCGGGCGCCGGCATCGGCCTGACCACCACCACGCTCTCTCGATACGGCATCCGGGTGGCGATTCACGTGCCTCCGCCATCGAGTGTGACGGACATTGCCTCCCTGACGCCGGCAGGAGAACAGGAGTCGGGCCCCGAGTCCGACGTTGCCTAGATCTCCGACAGCAACCAGCCCCCTGGACAAGAGAGTTACGTCAAGCCGACTTGCTGGAGCAATGAGGCGGCCGGCACATCGTTACCCAAGCTGACCACGTTGATGACCGCCGGGTCTACCCGGGACAAGGGGAGCAGGGTCGGGTTCGGGGAGATCCCGGGACGGGCTGGATACTCGTAGTCGCCGCCCGAGGCCAGGATGCGTTGCGCCCTCGGAGACACGAGGAACGCCACGAACTTCTGAGCGTCCGCCTTGTTGTGTGATGCGGTAAGGACCGCGGCTCCGGAGATGTTCTCGATGGCGCCGACGTCGCGATTGGGGAAGTAGTAGAGCTTGGCATGCGTGTTCGCCACTCCCTTTTCCAGGCGGAGCCGGTACCAGTAGTACTGGTTGACGATGCCCAGCGTGGCCTGGCCACGGTCGACGGCAGCCACAACCGCCTCGTCGTTCTGGTAGAGGACGGAATTGGCTTTGAGACCGTTGAGCCATCGAAGTGCTCCTTGTTGGCCGTAGGTGGCGATCACTGCGCCGACCAGGGGCACGAAGTCCGAATCGGTTGGAGCAATGGCGACCTTGCCCCGCCACTGGGGCTGAGCGAGATCCATGATGCTGGCCGGCAGGTGCGAGGGAGCGACGAGTGAAGGATCGTAGGCGAGGGCGTTGACCCTCAAGGCGACACCCACCCAATTTCCGGTCGGCGAATTGTACCGGCTAGGGATCTGGTCGAGGATCGAGGCCGGCAGCTTGGCCAGTAAGCCGTGCTGTGTGAGCATCATGAGCTCAGGTGAGTTCTCAGTGAGGTACACGTCGGCTGGCGAGCCCGCCCCTTCCTGGAGGATCTGGTCTGCCAGCACGATGCCGTCGTCCGTGCGCACCCGGACCTGGATCCCCGTCTGCTTCTCGAAGGCGCTGGCCAGGGCCTCGGTCAACTGAGGGTGCTGGCCGTTGTACAAGGTGATCGTGCCGGATCCACCGCCACTACTGCAGGAGGCGAGGACAGCCCCAGAGACGGCCAGAACTGCGGGGAGCGCGAACCGGCGGAGCTTTTTCGACCAACCTTTCCTTGTGTGCATCCTGGTGCCCATACACTCACCTCAGCTCAAGTCCCCGAATCCGAATTCGGTACCTGTAGTGTGACGGAGATGCAGCTGCTGCTGGTGGCTTATCCGGGCGCTGGAAAAGGCACACAGGCGACGAAGTTGGCGTCTCATTACGGAATAGCACACTTGTCCAGCGGGGAGTTGTTGCGGGCTGAAGTGACTCAGGGCACGAGGATCGGGACAGCTGTCGCCGATTACCTGAGCCGCGGAGATCTCGTGCCGGATGAATTGGTCTTCGAGATGTTGTCCCCACCCCTTCTCGAGGCTGTTCGCAACGGCGGCTATGTGCTCGACGGCTTCCCGAGGACGCTACGCCAGGCAGAAATGGCCTACTCGATAGCGAAGGGGATCGAAGATGTCGAACTTCAAGCTGTTATCCATCTCAGAGTCGGTCGTGACGAGTTGCGCAAGCGGCTTCGAGCCCGCGCCGCCCTCGAACAGCGTACGGACGATGATGAAACTCGCATTGCCCATCGTTTCGACGTGTTCGAGACGGAGACGGAGCCCCTTCTCGTCTTTTATGAGCGGCGCGGCATACTCATAAACATCGATGGCGAGCGGCCCGTTGAGGTCGTCTTCGGCGACATTGTCGGTGCCGTCGATAGCCTCAACGCCTAGCCGTTTCAGGCCACATCGAATCGGGTCTTGGCCAATTCGCCCGACGGTTGGGCCCTACTCGTCGTCGTCCCATTCCTTATTGCGCTCGGCCACGTGCTCCCGCCAGTGCTCCGCGTCCTCCTTCGTCCTGTAGGGCCCCATTCGGTCCATCTGGTGGCATTCGTCTCTGGTTTCAACCTTCTTGTGCTTGAAGCAGTAGTACCACTCACCCTCCGCGTCGCCGAGATCTGGTTGATCGGTCATGCCGCCCACGCTACGCCACCCATCGCTCCCGGCCACCCGGTGGCCTCCGCCGACTGCTGTTGGGACTTCGCTCAGGTCGGGTAGGCGACGACGCCGCGAATATTTCGACCGGCCCGCATGTCCTCGAAGCCATCGTTGATGGACTCCAGGCTGTACCGCCGGGTAATCAGCTCATCGAGCTGCAGCCGACCCATCCGGTAGAGGTCGAGCAAGGCGGGAATTTCCTTGGACGGGCTCGAGGCACCGAATAGGGACCCCTGGAGGCGCTTTTGATAGAGGACGATGTGGCGGAGGGAGATGGGGAGGCTGACGTCATCGGCAGCGCGCGGAAGCCCGGTGAGCACGCAGGTCCCGGCCTTGCGGATTGCTTCCACCGCCTGGGCGACGTGATCCCCGGTGGTCACCCCGATGCACACCATGCATGAGTCGGCGCCTTGGCCGTTGGTGAAGCTCTGAGCGATCTCGGTGGCCTCGTCCATGGTCGCCACCGCATGGGTCGCGCCGAACCCCATCGACGCCGTCCGTTTCATCTCCACGGGGTCGACGGCGATGACCACGGACGCACCGGCATGAGCGGCTCCTTGTACTGCGTTCATGCCGATACCCCCGACGCCCATGACAATGACCACGTCACCCACCCGCACGTCGGCCGACCGGACCGCCGATCCCCACCCGGTGCCCACGCCGCAACTGGTCAAACAGGCCGCATCGAGGGAAACGTCGTCCGGGCACTTGATCGCCGACTGGACCGACACGGTCGACCATTCGCTGAAGGTCGACACCCCCGCACCCTGACCCACGGGCTTGCCGTCCAGGGTCATGCGGCGGCTGCCGTCCTCTCGGACTCCGGCCAGTATGCGCGCTCCGTTGTCGCAGAGGTTCTGCATGCCCGAGGCACACCATCGGCAAAGGCCGCACATAGGGAGGAACGTCAGCACCACATGGTCACCCACCTTCCAACCGGGCGTGTTGGGACCGATCTCGGCTACGACACCGGCTCCCTCGTGGCCACCTGCCACCGGTAGAGCTCCTGGGGGGATGGGAAGATCGCCGGTCAACATGTGATCGTCCGAATGGCACAGTCCAGCGGCGGCCATCTTGATGAGGAGCTCCCCCTGGCGAGGAGGCTCGAGCTCGAGCTCCGCAATTTCCCACTTGCCCGGGGCACTGAACAGCACAGCCGCTCTTGTCAACATGGGCTCGATCTCCTTGCCGGATGTCTCTCGACGTCGATGGTTGCGAGGTCGCTCAAACGTCTGGATTTGTGGACCACAACTAGATATAGTCTTCAAGTAGAATGCTAATCTACCCTAGTTCCACTCCGCATGACCGCTCCTGACCTCCTCACCCAGCGTGGGTCCTATGTGGCCGGCCGCTGGATCGACGGCGGCGAGGGGTTGGCGGTGGAGAATCCGGCCGACGAGACCCTGGTGTGCGAACTCTCGACCACTCCGTTGGAGGAGATCCGGCGAGCTGTCGCAGAAGCACGTCTGAGCTTCGATGATGGCGGGTGGGCCCACCTCGCAGCCAGAGAACGGGCGAAGGTACTTCACGTCTTCGTCGACTACCTGGAATCGGTGCGGGAGCCGTTCATCGCCACCATGGTGGCCGAGGCGGGCCAACCCCGGATGTTCGCCGAGATGGCACAGTTCTCCGCAGGCGTCACGCTGGCCCGCAACACCATCGACCTCTTTCTCTCGCTGGCCGAGGAAGAGGCGAACCCCGTCCCCGTCGACGAGCTGGTCCGGGGCCGGGTAGCCATCAGCATCCGGCGCTTCGAGCCCGTTGGCGTCGTCAGCGCCATCACTCCTTATAACGGCGCAGTGATCATGGCCTTCCAGAAGCTCATCCCTGCTCTCATGGCCGGGAACTCGGTGATCCTCCGGCCGAGCCCGTTGACTCCTTTCTCGTCGCTCGCGTTCGGCGCCGCGGCCGAGGCGGCGGGACTCCCCGACGGGGTGCTCAGCGTTGTGGTCGAGTCGGGTTCCGCGGGCGCGGAGATCCTCACCTCCGATCCCGGCGTGGACATGGTGTCCTTCACCGGTTCCACCGCGGTCGGCCGACAGATCCTGGCTCAAGCGGCGCTCACCGTGAAACGAGTGGCCCTGGAGCTGGGAGGGAAGTCGGCCCAGATCTACCTGCCCGACGCTGTGGGTCGTGCCGGGGCGGGGGCGGCCGCCGTCGTGGCCATGACCGCGGGCCAAGCCTGTGTGGCTGCCACCCGTATGTTCGTCCCCCAAGCGCAAAAAGACGAAGTGCTGGACGCGGTGACCAAGGCCTACGCGGGAATAACGGTTGGCCCGCCCAGCGACCCGACGGCGCTCATGGGACCGGTGATCAGCGCGGCCCAGCGGGAACGGTGCGAGCGATTCGTCGCCCTGGCCGAAGAGCACGGGGGAAAGGTGGGACACGGCGGTGGCCGCCCCGACGGACTCGACCGTGGCTACTACTTCGAGCCGACGGTCCTCGACCTGCCCGACAATACCAATCCCGCCGCCCAAGAGGAGATCTTCGGTCCGGTGATCGGGGTGATCGGCTACCGCGATATCGACCACGCCGTGCAGATGGCCAACGAGTCGATCTACGGGTTGTCCGGGCAGGTGTACGGGGCCGACGCCTCGGCCGCCACCGCGGTGGCCAGACGGCTGCGCACGGGAGCGGTCAACGTCAACACCGGCATGTTCAGCGCCTATGCCCCGAGTGGCGGCTACAAACAGAGCGGCCTCGGTCGTGAGCGCGGCATCGACGGCATCCGCGCCTTTCAGGAAGTGAAGCACGTGTCCATCGGCGAGCTCGCCACATGAGCTCGGGCAAGGGAGGGATTGTGACGTCAGAACTGAATTTGGATTGGCTCATTTCGGTGGATGACCACGTGTTGGAGCCAGGGCATCTGTGGACCGACCGGGTAGCAGCCAAAGACCGTGACCGAGCGCCACACCAAGTCGTCGAGGGCGATATGGAGTTCTGGGTCTACGACGGCAAGCGCTATCCCAGCTCCGGATTGAGCGCGGTGGCGGGCAAGTCGAAGGAGGAGTTCAGCCCCGAACCGGTGACGTACGCCGAGATGAGGCCGGGTTGTTACGACTCCAACGCGCGGATCGAGGACATGGACCGGGCCGGCATCCTGGCTTCGCTGTGCTTCCCGACGGTGACGCGGTTCTGCGGACAGTTGTTCATGGAGGCCAGTGACCGTGAGTTCGCCTTCGTGTGCCTGCAGGCGTACAACGACTGGATGATCGAGGAGTGGTGCGGGGCGGCGCCCGGACGTTACATCCCGCTGATCCTGATCCCGATGTGGGACCCACCGTTGGCGGCAAAGGAGATGGAGCGCTGCGCGGCCAAGGGGGCCACGGCCTTAGCCTTCTCGGAGAACCCGGCCCCTCTGGGTCTGCCTACGATCCATGACCGGGACCGCTACTGGGATCCGGTCATGTCCGCCGCCTCCGAACTGGAGATGGTGGTCTCCATGCATGTCGGGTCCTCGTCCCAGGTGCCCCAGATCGCGCCGGACTCTCCGTTCATGGCCAACCTGGCCTGGGGGGCGGTCCGCACCTCGGGGGCCATGCTGTCGTGGCTGTTCAGTGGGATGTTCACCCGCTTCCCCGGCTTGAAGATCGCCCTGTCGGAAGGGGAGATCGGATGGATGCCGTACTTCCTCGAGCGGGCCGAGCAGGTGTTGGACAAGCAGCGCTTCTGGGTGCAACGAGGCGTGACGTTCATGGAGCACGCCGCGACGGATGTGGACCTCAACACGATCAACATCCGCGAATTGTTCCGAGACCACGTGTTCGGTTGCTTCATCGAGGACTACCACGGGATAGCCAGCATCGGCGAGATCGGTGAGGACAACATCATGTGCGAGACGGACTACCCCCACTCCGACTCCACTTGGCCGAACTGCATCAGTGTCGTGAAGAAGCTGATCGGCGACCTGTCCCCTGAGGTCCAGTACAAGCTCTTGCGGGGCAACGCCGAGAAGCTCTACCGGTTCACTCCCGCCGAGCCCCCCGTACCGGTTCGTGCCTGACCATCGGGAGGATCCGATCGTCCGCGTTGACCGGGATCTGTGCACGGGCACCGGGATGTGCACCATGTACGCCCCGAACACCTTTGCCCAGGATGAGGAGAACAAGGCGATCGTGACCGCCCGTGCAGGCGACCGGGTCGAGCAAGTCAGTATCGCCGTCGAGGCCTGTCCCACTGGTGCGTTGAGCTTCGCCCGCAACGACAAGGGAGTATGAGTTGCCGACATTGCTCGAGGGAAAAGCGGCTGTCATTACCGGCGGCGGTTCGGGGGTGGGGCGAGCCTCCTGTCTGCGCTTCGCCGAAGAGGGCGCGCGCGTGGTCTGCGTCGACATAGATCTGGACCGGGCCAAGGAGACGGTCGCGCTGGTCGAGGCGGCCGGCGGGGTGGCTGTCGCCGAACGTAGCGACGTGTCAGTGGAGGACGACGTCGTTTCCGCCATCGCCACCACCGTTGACCGGTTCGGTCGTCTGGACATCATGTTCAACAACGTGGGCGTTCCCACCCCCCGCCTGGGAGCCAAGCTCGAGGATCACACCGTCGAGGACTTCGATCGCCTGGTGGGCATCAACTTCCGTGGCGTCTTCCTCGGGTCCAAGCACGCCGTGATCCAGTTCAAGCGCCAGGAGAGTGCCGGCGTGATCCTGAACACCGGTTCCGTGGCCGGCCTCGTCGGTTGGGGCGGTTCCGTATACGGCGCGACCAAAGGGGCGATTCACCAGCTCACCCGGGCCGTGGCCATCGAGGGCGCCCCGTTCGGGATCCGGGCCAACGCAATATGCCCGGCAGCCATGCCGTTCACCAACTTCATGGCCGCCGGCGGCATGGACACGGCCAACGTCGATAGAGACCAGCTGGGTAGGCAGTCCGGGGCGATGCACCCGTTGGGCCGGCCGATCACAGCAGAGGATTGCGCCGAGGCCGCCGTGTATCTGGTCTCTGACCGCGCCGACAACGTCAGCGGAGTCCTGCTCCCGTTGGACGGGGGGTACGTGGCGCAATGAGCGAAATCACGCCGATCCTCGATCTCGACCGCGTGCGGGAGCTCTTCGACCTGGCCGGGAGCTTCATGACCTGGACGGGAGGCGGCTACACCGACGATCCCTACCCGAGCTGGCACGCCCTGCGCAGCCAAGCGTCCGTTCAGCCCGGCGTGGTCCACGAGCTCACGGGCATCTCCGATGACCTCTTCTTCCACGGCCTTCCCTACCCTGACCGGCCGCATTTCTCCGCCTTCAGCTGGGCCGCCTGCGATGCTGCGTACCGCAATGACAAGATCTTTGCCTCCTCGGCTGAGGTGGTAGATCTGGAAAACGGTGAGATCAGCGCCATCAACAGCATGCTGTCGATGGGGGGCACGCAGCACCGCCGGTATCGGGCGTTGGTACAGCCGTCCTTCGCCCCCGGTCGCAGTCGGTGGTGGATCGAGAACTGGATCGAGCAGACGGTCCGCGCCTTGATCGATTCCTTCGAGGCGAACGGCCGGGCCGAGCTGAACGTCGAGTTCTGCGCGGCCATCCCCGTCCTCACCATCACCGGAAGCTTCGGCGTTCCCGTCGAGCAGGCATTGGACATTCGTGAATCGCTCGGGCGCCCGGACGAGGTGGTGGACATCATCAAGCCGATCGTCGCCGCTCGGCGCGAGAAGCCTGAGAACGACCTCATCAGCGTCCTGGTCGAATCGGAGATCACCGACGAGAGCGGCGGGACCCATCGCCTGAGTGACGCCGAGATCTATTCGTTCGCCATGCTGTTGCTGGCGGCGGGCTCTGGGACCACCTGGAAGCAGATGGGCATCACCCTTGCCGCCCTCCTGCAGCGACCGGAGGTCCTCAAGGCGGTGAGCGAGGACCGGACGCTTCTCCGGCCGGCCATCGAGGAGTCGGTGCGCTGGATGCCGACCGACCCCATGTTCTCCCGCTGGGTCACTGAGGACACCGACTTTCACGGTGTCCACCTCCCCGAGGGTGCCGTGCTGCACATCTGCGTCGGTGCGGCCAACCGGGACCCGGAGCGCTGGGAGCGTGCCGATGCATATGATGCATTTCGACCGCTCAAGCCCACGCTGGGCTTCGGCAGTGGTCCCCATGCCTGCCTGGGCCAACACGTCGCCCGAGCGGAGATGACCGTAGCGATCGGTGCGCTCTTGGACCGGCTCCCGAACCTGCGTCTCGACCCCGACGCCGAACCGCCCGGGTTCATCGGACTCTACGAGCGGGGGGCCACCGCCATCCCTGTCATATTTGGATGAGAGGACCTGTTCATGAGTGAGGCTGAGTACCGAAGTCCCGACCTCGATCTGGTTGGGGCGGAGCATGTCCGGCGCTACCGGGAGACCGGTGGGGAGGTCGGCTACGAGTGGAACGGCGTCACCGCACTCCTCCTCACCACCACGGGACGTCGCAGTGGGAGCCCTAGGACGTCTGCCTTGATCTTCGGCCGCCACGGTGACGACTACCTGGTCATCGCCTCGCAGGGCGGAGCGCCGAGCCATCCGAACTGGTACCTCAATCTTTTGGACAGGCCGGATGCGGAGATCCAGGTGCGGGCCGACCACATCCCGGTCATCGCCCGCACGGCCTCGCCCGACGAGAAACCGGGCCTGTGGAAGATCATGACCGATGCCTGGCCGAATTATGACGTGTACCAGTCCCGGACCGACCGGGACATCCCGCTCGTCGTGCTGACGCCGACGACCTAGACGAGATGGACGAGACGGAGCAGACGATGAGTGAGGGCCCCTTCGACGGCGTGCGGGTGGTGGAGTTGGCCCAATGGGTCTTCGTGCCTGTCGCCGGCGCCCTTCTCGCCGACTGGGGTGCGGACGTGATCCACATCGAGAGCACGCAGGGCGATCCCTACCGGGGTCTGGTGACCCAGGGGATAGGCAGCGACCGAGGGGGCGTGAACCTGTCGCTGGCCCTGGCCAACCGAGGCAAGCGCTCGGTGGCCCTCAACATCAAACTCGACGAAGGAATGGAGGCCCTGCACCGGTTGCTCAGCTCGGCCGACGTGTTCCTCACCAACATGCGCCCGAAGGCGTTGCAGCGGCTGGGCCTCGATGCCGAGTCGTTGACCGATCGGTATCCGACCCTCATCTACGCCCGGGGACACGGGTACGGGGTACGTGGCCCCGACGCCGATCAAGCGGGCTACGACGCCTCGGCCTTTTGGTCTCGAGGGGGCTTGGCCCACATGCTCACCCCCCCGGAGCGGGACTACCCCATCGGCCAGCGGGGGGCCATGGGTGACCGGAACGGGGCGATGGCTTTGGCCTTTGGCGTCGCCGGGGCTCTGCTCAAGCGGGCCCGAACCGGGACGGGATCAGTGGTCGACGTTTCACTGTTGGCCACGGCCATGTGGACGCTGTCCTCCGATTTGCTCGCCGCCCTCGATGGTGACGAACCGAAGGCGGCGAGCGGTCGAGGGGTTCCCATCAACCCCGTTGTGGGCATGTACCGGACGAAGGACGGGCGCCACATCCAGCTCGTGTTCCTCGAGGCCGATCGCTACTGGCCCGACTTCTGCCCCGTCATTGGCCGCCCCGACCTCGTTGACGACCCCCGCTTTGCCACCATGCGAGCCCGGGCCCAGAACGCCGAGGCCTGTGTAGCCGAGCTCGATGGCGAATTCGCCAAACGTACCTTTACCGAGTGGAAGGAAGTACTCGGCCGGTTGGACGCGCCCTGGGCGCCGGTGCAATCGGTCCCGGAGTTGCTCGACGATCCCCAAGTGGCGGCCAACGGTTACGTGGGCGACGTGGTGGTCGACGGCGAATCGCTCTACCGCCTACCTGCCGTACCCGTACAGTTCGACGGAGAGTCTCCCCCACTCAGACGAGCCCCGGAGCACGGCGAGGACACTGAGGCCGTGCTGGTCGAACTGGGCTACGAATGGGACGAGATCATCGGGCTCAAGGAGGCTGAGGTCATCCTTTGACCACGCTCAAACGGCTTCTCCCTATACCTGACGAGCAATCTTCTCCGTTTTGGAGGGCTGCTGCCCAAGGGATCCTCACCGTGGCCCGGTGCTCCCGCTGTCAGTCGTTCAGCCACCCACCCGACGTCGTCTGTCCCCATTGCCACAGCACCGAGCCGGCGTTCGCCTTCACGCCGGTCAGTGGCCGGGGAACGGTTCGATCGTGGACGGTGATGCGCCAATCCTTTCTGCCCGGATTCGACGACGACGTGCCCTTCCTGTTGGTCGATGTGGAGCTGGTGGAACAGCCCGACCTCCGGATCATCGGTCGTCTGGTGGGCGGCCCCGATGTCGACCTCCAGATTGGTGCGTCGGTACAGGCCACATTCGAGAAGCTCACCTCGGACATTGCCGTACCGGCCTTCGTCCTCGAGGGAAACCGATGAGCGGACGGTTCGCCGCCGGTAACAAGGTGGCGATCGTGGGCTACGCCCAGAGCCCCATCGAACGGCATGCCGAACAGTCTCTTGGTGTGCTGGCCGTTGACACGGCGCGCCACGCCATAGCTGATGCCGGCCTCGATCACGTTGACGGATTCGTGACCGGCAGTCTTTTTCCAACCGCGGGCAGCCACGCTCTTGAAGATGGCGTCAGCGTGGTCACGGCCAACTGGTTGGCTGCGCACCTGGGCGTCAACCCTCGCTATGCCGCCGGCTTTCAGGGCTTCGGACAGATACCCGGGGCGGTGTCCATGGCCGTCAATGCCGTGGCCAGCGGTGCGGCCGACCACGTGCTCGTCCATCGGGCCCTGCACAATCCCCGAGGTAGTTACCACGCCAACGAGATGAGCGAGGTTCGTGGGAGCCAGCAATGGATCGTCCCGCAGGGTTACTTCGGCCCCCTGGCCATGATCGCCCTGGCCTACAACGAGTACCTCCAGCGCTACGGGGCGTCCAGAGAGGCCATGGCCGCGGTGCTGGTGGAGGCGCGCAAGAACGGTGCCCGGATCCCGTGGTCCTACTGGCGGGACCGGCCGCTGAGCGAGGCGGAGTACCTCGCCGCTCCGATGATCAACGACCCCATCTGTCGCTACGATTGCGACATTCCCATCGACGGAGTTGCCGCCTTCGTCTTCACCTCGGCGGAGCGGGCCAAAGACCTGCCCCATCCGCCTGTCTACGTCTCGGGTTATGCCACCGGAGCGCCGGTGACACCGCGGCTTCCGCTGCATTGGCCCCTCGACGACATCATGGGTGTCGGGAGTGAGACCGCCCGGCGTCTGTGGGAATCGGCGGGCGTGGGGCCGGCCGAAGTGGACCTGCCCCAGGTCTATGACGGCTTTTCTCCGTTTGTGTATTTCTGGCTGGAAGCCCTGGGTTTCTGCCCCGTCGGAGAGGCTCATTGCCTCGCCCTGGAAGGGGGGCTCGACAGCGATCGACCCGGGGCGCTCCCGGCACTCTCGGGGGGTGGCGCCCTCGGGAACGGAAGGATGCACGGTGTTCCCCAGATGCTGGAGTGCTACCTGCAACTCTCCCGACGGGCGTTCGAACGCCAACGCCAGGAGGCCACGATCGGCGTCGCTTGTCATTCCTCGCCCCATTTCGGCGGCGCCGTGGTGTACAGCGCCGAGGCGTTCTGATGCCGGACGACCACGAGACTCCCACCGGTCGACCGACCGTGACGCAGGCCAGGGATACAGTCCCGGAGGTGTCGTGGGCCGAGCGGGCTGCCGACCAATCCCCGGTGGTGCGGCGATCTCGCGCTCGAGGAGTCGAGCAGGCCACTGCGATCGTCCGAGCGGCACAGCGCCTCATTGTCGTGAAAGGATCTGCCTTCACGACCCAGGAGCTGGTCAAGGAGGCAGGGATCGCCCTCAAGACCTTCTACCGGTATTTCTCGGGCAAGGACCAGCTCATACTGGCAGTCATCGAGGAGATGGTGGGCGAGTCATGCATCGGGTTCAAGGAGGAGGCGCGCCATCTCGATGATCCCATCGCCCGGCTGCGCTTCTATGTCACCGCGGTGGTGACTGCAGTGGGGGTCGGCGGGAACGACTCGCAAAGCGCTCGGTTCATCACAGCCGAGCACTGGCGGCTCCAGTCGCTCTACCCCCTCGAGGTTGCCGTGGCCACCAAGCCGTTCACCGACCTCTTGCACGAGGAGATCGTGGTGGCGACAGACGCCGGACTGTTGCGCCCAGTGGACCCGGCCTACTCCGCCTGGATCGTCACCCAGCTGGCCATGGCTGTCTTTCACTATTACGCCTTTGCCGGCCCCGACGGCCCGCTCGAAGAGATCGCCGATCAGTTGTGGGAGTTCTGCGTGGGTGGTCTGGGTGTTGGCAGTCATGGCGACGGCGCAGGAGACAAGCGCCGAGCTCTGCAACCTCTCGATCGACGCCAATCGGGCTATTGACAACGGACTTCTGAAATGGGCGCTGGGAACTGGGTGCTACGGGTCACGCCCGACGAGAATCGTCGGCGCGTTCTCGCCGCGGGGTGGTGGACGGAACAGGCTCTGGGCCAGAGGTTGGCCGAGAGCCTGTCGGCTCATCGCGACCTGCCCTTTGTCGTCCACTCCGCCACCCGCCCGTGGCGCGGAACATTCGGCGAACTGTTGGACCTGTCCCGCCGGGTGGCCGGCGGACTCTCCCGTTTGGGGGTAGGGGTCGGTGACGTGGTGTCCTTCCAGACCCCGAACTGGATCGAGGGTGTGGCCACGTTCTACGGCGCCGCGCTGCTCGGAGCCGTAGCCGCGCCAGTCGTCCACTTCTATGGGAACCGGGAGGTCAGTTACATCCTCGGCCAATGTGAACCTCGCGTCCATGTGACGGCCTCATGGTTCGGCCGGCAGGACTTCTTGGCCAATCTGGCGTCGATTCCCGCCCCACCGACCATGGAGGTGGTGGTGGGCCAAGACGTCCCGCCCGGATATTCGTCGTTCGACGAGCTGGCCGCGGCCGACCCCATCACCGCCGCGGCGCCTGCCGATCCGGCGTCCCCAGCTCTGGTCAAATGGACCTCAGGGACCACCTCCAAGCCAAAGGGTGTCATCCACTCCCACCAGACTGTCGGTGCAGAAGTGCAGCAACTCGGCGCCACCTCACCGCCACACGACATGCCCGTCCTGATCGCCAACCCGATCAGTCACGCCATCGGCATGCTGGCCGGGCTCGTGGTGCCGGTCGACCAGGGCAAGCCCGTGCACCTGCTCGACCTGTGGGACCCGAACATCGTGCTCGACTTAATGCTGGGCGAGAACCTGACCACCAACGGTGGAGCGACCTACTTCCTGATCAGCCTGTTGGACCATCCCTCTTTTCGAGAAGAGCACCTGAAGAACCTGCCCTATCAAGGGATGGGTGGTTCGCCGGTGCCGAGGGCTGTTACCGAACGGGCGACGGCCCTCGGTATCAACATCTACCGGATGTACGGGTCGACCGAGCACACCTCCATAACCGGATGCACGCACGTCGACGCACTCGAGAAGCGGCTGGGCACCGACGGGCGGCCGCTCCCGGGTTGCGAGGTTTCGATTGGTAGACCCCGATGGAATCGACGTTGCCTCCGGGCAGGCGGGCGAGATCCTCACTCGGGGCCCGGAGTGCTTCTTGGGCTATACCGATCCAGACCTCACGGACAGCGTGTTCGATGCCGACGGATGGTACCGAACCGGTGACGTCGGAGTCCCGGACGCTGACGGGTATGTCTGCATCTTGGACCGAACGTGGGGTGTGATCATCCGTGGTGGCGAGAACGTCAGTGCTGCTGAGGTCGAAGAAGTCCTACTCACCATCGCGGGATCGCAGAGGTGGCGGTAATGGCCCCCCCCGACGCCCGGATGGGGGAGCGGGCGGCCGCGGTGATCCGAATGGTGCCCGGTCATCCTTTTCCCGACCTCAGCTCGATTCGCGTCGAGCTGGAACGAGCGGGGCTGGCGCGGCAGAAATGGCCCGAGCACCTGGTCGAGGTGGATGACTTTCCCCGAACGCCCTCAGGCAAGGTCCAGAAATTCGTCCTTCGCGACCGGCTGAAGGGCGGCTGACCGGATCCCCGCTCAGGGGGTCGCCGTCCGCGTCCCCGGGATGTCCGTCCCCCACGTGGCCTACACCGTGTTCACTGGCTCGAGCTCAGACACCCAGCAGTTCGAAGGTCCCGTGGTCCTCGACGGCGTGGCCGATGCGCTGCAGCGTCGCCGTGGTGAGCTCCTCGGGCGTGTACTGGGTCATGGCCCAGAGGAAGAGGCCGTAGGCCAGATGCTGCCGGTAGGCCATGACCGCCGATTCCCATGCCGGCGCAGTGACGCCGTATTCGCCCAGGTAGTCCAGGTAGGTACCCAGCAGATCCCACTCGGATCGTCGTCGGTCTTCCGTCTCGAGCACCGAACCGATGTGATACGCGACGTCGGTGGCCCACGAGCCACGCTGGACGAGCTGCCAATCGAGCAGGCCGGGCCCGGCTGCGCTGTCGAAGATGTTGCCGGCATGGGTATCGCCGTGGAGCATGCAGCGAGGCGAGTCCTCGGGCATGTGGCCAACGGTCTGCATCGCGGCCAGCACCCGCGTCCCGGTGCGAGTGGCCTCCGAGAGGCCGTTGGCCCGCGGGCGGTCGAGGAGTCCCTGCAAATGTTCGGATGTGACGTGCTGCGATATCGACAGCATTCGGGGAGCCAGCCACGGTTCGTAGAGCTTGGCGTCCCCCCACGTCTCGGCGTGCCGGCAGGCGAGCTGTCGAAGGGTTGCGGCCGAGAGCTCGGGAGTGAACCGATGCAGGGCATCCAGCGGGGTTGCTCCCGCCGCGTTGAGGTCCTCGAGGATCAAGATCGAGGATCCAGATTCTTCGTCCAACCCCACGTAGCTGCAGGCAGGGATCCTGGTCGCCGTGGTTGGCGCACAGTCGCGGTAGAAGCGGGCCTCGGACTCACCGGCTCGCGATCGCGCTTGGCTCTCCCCGAAGTACGCCTTGATGCACAGACGCCGCGGTGCCGGCGGTGAACCGGGGTCCTCGAAGTCGACGTCGACAAAGTGCTTGCTGGCGACGGTGGTGCGGCTGCCGCTGACTTCGACGGCGCGCACCCGGCAGTCCATATGGCGCAAGCTCAGGGCATGGCTCAACCACGTGATGTCGAGCACGTCGTCCAACTGTGACGGTACCGGATCGAACGGCGGCGACAGCTCGGTTCTCACCGGAGCCGCGCCCGGTGGACAACGGGGCCGCCGAGGTGGACGGATCGACCACGGGCAAGTCCCATCCTGCTCACCACGACGACCTTCCAGTAGTTCATGCCCTGCCCCCCTCTCAGACTACGACACTATACCGTTTGTGACAGTGTGGTTCTACCCCAGGCGCCAGCTGTGCGACCAGCTCGGATTCGGGCGCGATGATCCAATTCGACCTCGGCGCGGTTGGGAGGTCAGTCGGGGTTGGGAGGTCGGTCGGGGTTGGGAGGTCGGTCGTGATTACGCGAGCGGTCCAGCACCGGCACCGTCGCGCAGCTGGTTGCGGTGGCGACGGGCGTGGCGGTGACGGATGTGGCGGTGGCCTTGACGGGGGGGCGCAGCGCCTCAAGACCAGGCACGGAGTGGTGGTTTAGTCTCGGGACATGCTTGGACTCAAGGCCATCAAGATAAGTAGAGACGACGGGATCGAGGCTGGTTGGCGATTGGTGGCGACGGTTGAGGCGGAAATCGGCGACAGTTGGCAAGACCTTGTGATTGAGTTCCCTCGCGAAAGGGTGAATAGCGCCCTGAAGTCGGCGCTTGATCAGCTCGTTGGCGAGTCCACAACCCTCGCCAAAATACTGGTGACTGAAGCAGCTACTGATATCAAGTAAGCCCACTTTTCTCACCCCCGCCAGCTTGTCACCGATGTGGCCGTCGCAAGGGTCCACGGACGTGCCAGCGGCCCCACCGGTCCCGGCAGATTCGGGTTCCCCGATCGCTGACCACGGTTGTCTATTGTGGCGGTTGGGAGGTGTCTAGTCGTGGGAGATTTCTTCAAGGTGGTGTCGGCAGGTCCTCTGTTTTTCGTGAGCTCCTGGTTGTTGATGATCTTTGCGGGAATCGTCTACCAGGACGTAGGCATTCGTCCTTTTGGTTATCTGACGTCGATGGTGGTCACCATCGGACTTTGGTTGGTCATGGCGCCGGTGATCGGGGCGGTGAGCAGGTCCTCGACGAAGGCCAGGAAATGATCACAACGGACAATGGCGTCCTTCGACCGAACCGGGCGGGGTGTGAAGGCACAGCGATCAGCTTGCTAGCCAGCGCCACCAGCTTGGCAATCCACGAGGAATTAGGAATAGCAAGATTGTGGAGCCAACCCGGACGGGCAGGGTCAAAGGTCCCGGATTGAGATTCACCACAGGGTCTTGACTTCAACTTCACTTGAGGTTTTAGCCTATTCACCATGACCTTTCACGAAGCGGAAGTACGGTTCCTCGCCCGCCACCCCCGTGGTCACCTGGCCACGCTGGGCCGGAACGGGACCCCTCAGGTCAAGCCGCTGGGCTTTGCGTACAACTCGGCGCTTGGCACCATCGACATCACCGGGTTCAACATGAGCGCCAGCGCCAAGTACCGCAACGTCCAGGCCAATCCACACGTGGCCTTCGTCGTCGATGAGGTCACCGAACCGTCGATGGAAGGTGCCCACTTTCTCGAGATCCGCGGCGTCGCCGAGACTGCGGTTGACAGCGACGACCCGCAAGGCCATCTGGCGCCCGAGATCATCCGGATCCATCCCCGACGCATCGTCTCGTTCAATGTGGACCCTGACCACCCGGGCTTCGCGACGCGGGACTTGACCCCCACCCGTACCGGGAACGAGGTGGCCTGACATGCGCGCCGTCGAGGTGGCACGCTTCGGCGGACCAGAAGTCCTCGAGTTGCGCGACCTACCGGATCCCGCGCCTGGGCCCGGGCAGGTCGTCGTTGCGACCTCGGCCTGTGACGTGTTGTTCGTGGACACCATGATCCGTTCCGGTAGGGGCGCCGGCTACTTCCCGATCCGACCGCCGTACGTGCCGGGCAACGGCGTGGGCGGCACGGTTACCGCCCTCGGCGACGGAGTCGACGCCGACTGGCGTGACCGGCCGGTGGTGGCGCACACGGGCGGACCCGGCGGCACCGGCGGCTACTCCGAATTGGCGGCAGTCGACCTCGAGGACTGCGCCCCGGTGCCCGACGGAGTAGACCTCCTCGACGCCACCGCAGTGCTCCACGACGGCAGCACGGCGCTGCGCGTCCTGGAGAAGACGGCGCCCGAGGACGGGGAGTGGGCGCTCGTCCTGGCCGCTGCCGGCGGCATGGGGATCCTTCTCGTACAACTGCTCACCAACGGAGGAACAAACGTTGTTGGCGCCGCACGGGGGTCCACGAAACGAGAGGTCGTGGCGGGAGCCGGAGCAGCAGCCGCAGTGGACTACGGCGAACCGGGCTGGACCCAAGCGGTCCTTGACGCCACCGGTGGACGCCGACCGACCATCGTGCTAGACGGCGTCGGCGGCACGACCGGCGGAGAAGCCTTCGGGTTGATTGCCGACGGTGGGCGGTTCTCGGCCCACGGCACCCCGAGTGGCTCGTTCGCACCCATCGACGCGGGCGAGATGGAGCGTCGTGGCGTGACCGTGACCACCATCGCCGACCTCCAGTACGGCGAGGGCGACCGGTCTCGGCTGCTTAACGCCGTTCTCGCCGAACTGGGTGCCGGACAGCTGGTCCCACTGGTGGGCCAAACCTTCTCATTGGCTGAGGCAGCGAAGGCCCATCTTGCGATCGAAGCCCGTGAGACCGTTGCCAAGACGCTTCTCGTCTGAAGTTCGATGACCGTCGGGTCACGTGACCCGACAAGGGCGGTCGTAGTCCTCCACACCGATGTGAACCGAGGACCACCCAAAGTTGGAGGTCTGGCTGACGGTGGCTCTGCTCACGATGTCGGTCATGTACTACAGAGTGATGGCTAACCCTCGATGAGGCAAGGACCGTCCAGCTCTGCGAGTTGCAGCAGCCAGCGGACGAGTGGATTCGGCCTGCGCAGAACGAGTTCAAAGTGAGCGGGCAGTTGCCTCCGGACAGATGCGATGACGGCAGCGCCTCTGGCATTGAAGAAGGTCACCGCAGTGAGGTCGACCACGATTCGTTTCGGATCATGGCGCAAGACCTCGGTGAGCAGAGTTGCGAGCCAAGGGGCGGTGACGAGATCCACTTCACCTCGGACTACGACCACCGGTTCCTCGTCACCGACACCATGGGCCTCCGCTGAGTAGTCGGGCTGAAACGGCATCACATGAGTTCAGCCGCGACTACCAACGATAGAACCCGTGCCTCCCTGAGCCCTCGCCTCGGCCGACGACGAACCCGATCAGCCACAGCACCAGCAGTACGGCAGCCACGATCCAAAGGACGTGAAGGGCAAAACCCAAGCCAGCGAAGATGATGACCAAAAGCAATGCAAGCAGAACCAGCAATTGTGTAGCTCCCCGTTTTTGTGGATCCTTCGATCCGCACGCTGTGATGTTCCCGTCACTCGCATTGTTCAAACCACGTCAATGCCTTCTGCGTGCTAAAGACTCGTTCTGCCCGAAGGGGTTTCCAATCGGTGGGCCTGGGTAGGTTCGGACCATCCTCCGTGCATATAGATCATCGAATGAGCGGCGCGACCCGGTCACGAGTCGGTTTCCGGCCGAACTTGCCAGCGCATCGGCCGCCCGCGAATTCGTACGGACGGCGCTGCATGACTGGCCTCCGGACATGGTCTTCGTGGCCGAGCTTCTCATCAGCGAAGTAGTGACCAATGCCGTGTTGCACGCACACTCACCGGTTGAGGTCGTGCTCAGCGATCCCGGGGGTGCCCTCCGTGTGGAGGTCATCGACGAGAGCGATGTGTTGCCGGTGCTAGTCGAGTCGGTGCATAACATCGACGACCACGGTCGAGGACTTCCACTGGTCCGCGACTTGTCAGACCAGTGGGGCGTCGTTGAGAACGATTCGGGCAAGACGGTCTGGTTCAGCCTGCCAAAGGGTGATGACTACATCTCGAACCCCGAGGGTTGGGGCAACAAAAGTGTCATACCCAAAACAGACGTCTGAGAACCCCAAGGTGGGGCCAAATGGCCTTGCGAACCCCGCACTCACTCAGCGTGTAGGAACCCAGCCCTGCGGCGCTATGAAGGGGAGATCGAGATACGTGACGATTCCTGGCCGCGCCCGGCACACCTGGGGGATGGCGTTGATTGCCGGGAGGGCCGTCATGATCATCCCGAGAACCATGTAGTCGGCGAAGGTCGTCGCTTGGAAGTCTGCCGCTGGATAGACCTCTAGTTTGGTCTTTACACATGGTTGACCTTGAATATCGATGATGTAACCGTGCTCGATTTGCCAGTCTGGTTCGAGATGGCTGCCCTTTCGCCATCGGGTCTTCAGCTGTACGACGGGTCGGTCCGCCACGATGCCCTGCCAGTTCGCAGCCACTCCGGCAACGCAGCCGGGAGCGATCGACCACGACCCAAGGTCGAGATGCTGCGTCGTTTGCGCGTACTCCGCCTCGCAGCGGACATCGTCGAGCTCGATGCCGAGTGCGTCGGCCATCAGGCCTACAGCCTCCCCGAATATGGCGGTCCCCGCCGCGGTCATCGAAGGCAGGGACGGGTCATCGATTGGACGGGCGAATCCCACAGACAGTTCCGTTTCGGGCGAATCGTACCCGGTCGAGTCCACCGACTCGAGAACGGTGATCGAATCAACCCGATCGCACAGACCCGCGGATAGGAGGCCGAGCAGGTTGGCCAGTCCCGGGTTCATCCCGGACCCGAAGATCGAGCTCTGCCCATGGTCACAGGCATCGATGAGCAGTTGGCGGTTGTCGCCCAGTCCATGGCCGGTGATGAACGATGCCGTCGTCACGATGTTGACCCCAGCCCTCAGGATGCGCACCAGCTCGTCGACATCAGGCCATTTGGGATTGTAGACAACGCAATCCGGCTGTAGAGCGAGGAGGGCACTGACGTCGTCGGTGGCCAGAATGCCGGTATCGGCGCTGCCGCATAACTCGCCGACGTCTCTCCCGACCTTGTCAGCCGACCACGCGTAACACCCCACCAACGCCAATGCAGGATTGGCCATGATGGCGACGACTGATCGACGGCCGACGTTGCCGGTCGTCCACTGGACGACCCGGATCTTCTCCCTGGTGCCGAGAGCAGTCACGCCAACGGGGTGATCGTGTCGACGTCTCGACCGGAGCCAATGCCGTGCACTGTGCCGACGACACGGATGCGCATTGTGACCATTCGAGTCATGGTAGCCCGCGAAGTTGCTGGCAAGGCCTGTCTGGTGGCGCGGTATGACTCGGATTGACGTGCCACGCCCCCATGTCCACCACAGAGCTCGTCGGCGATCCACGTACTCCGAGTCAGGTGCGTCCCTCTCACTGCGGATAATCTCACTCCCGTCAATCTCGGGGCCGCCACCGTGGGCGCGGACGGACACGAGGCTGGATCGGAGCGACTACGGGACGGGCGGGAGGTGCCGCAGTGACCATGTACGGACCTGACATCTACACCGAGCCGGACGGGGACCCCGATACCCTGGCGAACCTTGGGCCCCTGGGCCCGATGGCCGGCGTCTGGGAGGGGACCAAGGGTTCCGACCAGCACCCTGTCGTCGAGGGCACCGAGCACGACACCTTCGTCGAGCACTACGAGCTGCAGCCCATCGACCGCCAGACGAACGGCCCGCAGCTCTTCTACGGCCTGAGGTACCACACCCACATCACCAAGCCGGGTGAGGCCGAGACGTTCCACGACCAGGTGGGCTACTGGCTCTGGGAGCCCGCAGCCGAAGCGGTCACCCTCACGCTCGGCATCCCCCGGGCCCAGGCGCTTCTGGCCTCGGGCTCGGCCACGGCCGACGCTACCGACTTCGAGCTGACGGCGACCCTCGGTTCCGAGGTCTACGGCATCCTGTCCAACCCCTTCCTCGACCAGTCCTTCCGTACCCTCAGCTATCGGATCCACGTGACGGTGAACGACGACGGGACGTGGTCGTACGCGGAGGAGGGAATACTGCAGATCCCGGGCCGGGAGGAGCAGTTCAGCCACACCGACCGCAACACCTTGTCCAGGATCAGCCCACCCGAGGTCAACCCACTGGTTCGCGCCGCCCGGCGGGCGGAAACGGCCACCACCAGCGCATAAAGCCTGGGCATTGGTTCCTTGTGGCCCGGAATGCTGGGCGAGTGGGGTCCTCAGGTCAGGTGATGGCTGTAACAGCGGATCGGTTGTCGAGGCACCCCACACACCCGTCGGGCAGAATGGCCCGATGATGAGGAACCCAGATGGCACGTAAGCGGACCTTCCGGAGCCAGCTGTATCGGGCGGCCCGCGACATGGGCAACGTCGAGGCGGTGAAGAACGGCGGCGTCGAAGGGCTGGCCAAGCGTGATGCGCGCAGAGCTGTCTACCGCCAGACCAACAAGGCCACCGGGTCGTTCCTTCGGGCCGTGGGGCTGTCCGGGAGCCGGAGGAGGCGGTAGGTAGGGAAGGCCGCTGCTCGATTGCACGAGGGCGACGTGGAAACCTACAGATAGCGCCCAGGGCCATATCGGGACACGAATCGTGTGGGAACCAGAAGAGCCGTGTTGGAACAAGAAGAGGAGCGCAGAGTGACCATCGCCTCAGCCGAGGTCGAAAAAGTACGCGGTGAGGTCAACTACCTCCTCAACCGCAGCGACGATGCCGGCGCCACGCTCGAGTTCTGGAGCGAGGACGACACCCGCTCCACGATGGAGCTCGCTTCCGGGCAGTCAGTGTGGATCCACAACACGAGGCCGGAGCGGGACACCCTCGATCTCGACCGGAACGGCTTCGTCCTCGTCGACCACCGGAGCGCCGTGTCGAACTTCGACATGATCCAGGTCCATCCGCTCGTCGACCAGCACTACGCCCACGAGATGGCTGCCCTGCTCACTGAGGTGACCGGTGCCGACCTGGTCGTGGTGATGTCGGCCGGAAAGAAGCGCTACGGCGAAGGAGAGGTCGACAAGCTCTCGGGCCTTCCCAACGCCAAGCCGGCGCGCTACCCCCACGCCGATAACACCGACCATTCTGTGGTCGGGCTCCTGGGGGTCGTCACCGATGCCTTCGACGTGGACGGCTACCCACGATGGGCGGCGTACAACATGTGGCGGGCGGTCACCCCGCCGCCCCAGGACATTCCCCTGGCCGTCTGCGATGCTCGGACGATCGCGCCAGGCGATGAGGTGACGGTGACCGCCGTGACCACCGAGCTCTCGGGCGACATCCGCCACGACACCACCGGCTACTGCTACAGCGAGGACCATCGCTGGTGCTACTTCCGGGATATGACTCCGGACGAGGTGCTGGTGTTCAAGGCTCACGACAGCGACAGCGATTGTCCGTCGCGGGTGGCACACACGGCCTTCGACGACCCGAGTTGTCCCCCCGGCGTCGCCACCCGGGCCAGCGTCGAGACCCGCGCTTTCGCCTTCTTTGGCTGACCCAGGCCCGGCTCGGTCCGATTCGGTGTGAGCCGGGTCGGCCTCTGGCTCAGCGGGCGGCGCGGCCGCGGCGGGCGAGAGCGTCGATGGCCACCGCGGCGAGGAGCACCAATGCCGTCACCATGAACTGCGTGGCTGCGCTGATGCCGAGCAGCCCGAGGCCGTTGTAGATGGTGGCGATGACGAGGCCCCCGAGGAGGGCATGCACCATCTTGCCCCGACCGCCGAACAGGCTCGTGCCGCCGATCACTGCAGCGGCCACCGCATAGAGCACCAGGGTGCCCCCGTCGATGTTGTTGGAGATCGAACCGAGCCTCGAGGCATAGAGGATCCCGGCTGCGCCGGCCGTCAGGCCGGTGAGGGTAAAGGCCCAGAAGCGGTTCCACCCGAGGCTCACGCCGCCTCGCCGGGCCGCCTCGGCGTTCCCGCCGATGGCGTACATGTAGCGGCCGAAGCGCGTGCGGGTCAGCAAGAACGTCCAGGCGACCACGAAGGCGGCCACGATGATCACGGCATAGGGCACACCGCTGAGGACGGCGAACTTGCTCCGGTTGGTATTGCAGATGAGGACGAGGGCCACCCCGGCTGCAGCCATCACGGCCACTTTGAGAATGGTGATGGCCAACGGGGGCGCCACGAGGCCACTGGCATGACGCCGCCGGTCCCGGAAGATGGTGAACACGGCGAAGACGGCGACGGATGCCACCATGACGATCCATCCCGCCGCGGGGCTGAGGTTGCCGTTCACCAGGTCGAGGATGACGTTGTTTGCAATGGTGATGGTGCCGCCGGTGCCATGCCCGTTGACCAGGTAGATGAGGACTCCCTCCCAGCCGAGCAGGCCGGCCAGGGTGACCACGAAGGAGGGCAATCCGATCTTGATGACCAGGAGCCCTTGGAGCGCGCCGATGGCGGAGGTCGCCAACAGCCCGAGGATGATGGCCGCCCACCAGGGCAGGTTGTTTGGTGGTGCGACGAGGATGGCGGTGATCACCGCCCCGATGCCGGCGACAAACCCGACCGAGAGGTCGATCTCGCCGAGGACCAGCACCCAGACCTCGGCCATTCCGAGGAGGATGAAGACCGTCCCCTGGATGAGCAGGTTGGTGATGTTGCCGGCCGAAAGGAAGATCGAGTCCTGGACCTGAAAGATCACCACCAGGACGATGAGTCCGGCCACGACGGGGAGGACGCCGCTCTCGCCGTACCGGATGCGCTTGGCCCAGGCGGCGGCGTACTGGCCGAAGGTCGAGTCGGGCAGCGCCTCGGGCATGGGGATGCCCCCGAGGTGCCCGGGATCGGCCGGGGCGGCTGCGTCAGCGTCGATGTCGTCGGACGGTTCGGTGGCAGAGGGGGTCTTGGGCGTTGTTGTCATCGTCTCACCCCTCCGAGTCGCTGCTAGGAGGCCTGTTGCCGTCTCCCGAGTTGGCCGCGCTGCGATCCAGCCTCCCCGTCGTGATCAACTCGACCGTGCTCTGGGTGTCATAGTCCTCGACGGGCCCACTGCTCACCAGGTGCCCGAGCCGGAGCACCGCTATCCGATCGGCCACCGCGAACACGTCGTTCAGGTTGTGCGAGATCACCAGGACAGCGATCTCCCGGGCCGCCAGCCTTTTGATCAGGTCGAGGACCTGGGCGGTCTGCGACACGCCGAGCGCCGCAGTTGGCTCGTCCATGACGACCAGTTGTGCGTCGCGCATCACGGCCCGGGCCACAGCCACGGCCTGCCGCTGGCCGCCCGAGAGCGACCCCACCGGTTGGCGGATCGACTGCACCGTGGTGACCGACAGGTCGGTGAGGACCTGGCGGGCGGTGATCTCCATCTTGTTCTCGTCCAGCAGGCCGAATCGAAGCTCCTCGTGCCCGAGGTACATGTTCTGGACGATATCCAGGTTGTCGCACAGCGCTAGGTCCTGGTAGACGGTGGCGATCCCCAGTGCATCCGCATCTCGAGGCGTCCGGACGTTGGCCGGTTTGCCCTTCCAGAAGATCTCGCCTCCACTGGGCTGCCAGATCCCCGAGATCGTCTTGATCAGCGTGGATTTGCCGGCACCATTGTCGCCGACGAGAGCCGTGACCTTTCCCGGCGCCACATCGAAGTTGACGTCCCGGAGGGCCTGGACCGCACCGAAGCTCTTAGAGATGCCGCGCAAGCTCAGCAGGGAGCCTTCATCATGCGCGTACTCTGTCGGGCTACCCGTGCCTACGACGTCGGTCACCACTGCGGCCGCCGCAGACCCCTACTTGATGCCGTACTTGGTGCAGTCAGCGGCAAAGGCTCCCGTGCAGATCGCGCTCGCCGTGACGAAGTTGTCCTTCACAACCGTGGACTCCACGTTGGTCGGAGTCACCCACTGAGGCGTCAGCAACGAGGACGGGACCTTGGTGTTCGACTGCGTGTCCGTGGTCGAACCGTTCACGAGTCCACTGGGCGGGGTCTTACCCGCTCGCAGGTAGAGGGCAAGAGCGGCAGCGGCCTGGGCCTCGAGGTAGATCGGCTTGTACACAGTGCCACATTGGTACCCCGAGA
Source organism: Acidimicrobiales bacterium (assembly GCA_036521415.1). GTDB lineage: Bacteria > Actinomycetota > Acidimicrobiia > Acidimicrobiales > RAAP-2 > DASXMT01. The sequence goes on along the minus strand of DATDHU010000154.1, from coordinate 51,322 downwards.
TGACGTTCTGCAATCCCACTGTGCTGGCATCCTGCCCCGTCACCGGGAACTTGTTGGCCGGAATGTTCAGCGTCTTCAGGTAGGTGATGATCGGGGCGGCGTTGTCGTCATTGGGGACGAGCACGGCGTTCATGCCCGGGTGGGCCGTAAGCGCCTGCTGGAACTCCGTCTCGGCAGTGGGCGGGTCCCACGTCCCGGCGGGCCGTACCGCTAATGTCCATGCGCCAGACTTGAACTTCGGATTCATCACCGCGTTGTAGCCCTGGGCAAACAGTGTGGCGTTGTTGTCGGTGGGCGAGCCGACCATAACGGCGACGTTCGGCTTGGAGACTTTCCAGGCGGTAACGCAGCTGACCATCCCCTTCCCCAACAGGGTGCCCACGTTCACATTGTTGAAGCTCACGTAGTACTGGCGGCTCCCCCCGAGGGTGAGTCGGTCGTAGTCGACCACCGCCACGCCGTGGCTCTTGGCGTACGTCTCGATCGATGCGCCGACACCCGAATCGAGCGGGTCCACGACGAGGACGCTGGCGCCTCCGGCGACGGCCGACTGCGCGTCGGTCAGCTGCGTCGTGTCGCTCCCCTGGGCGTTCTGCACGCTGAACTGGGACGTCGGCAGCCCGGCGGTTTGGAGCGCCTTGGTCAGGTACGGGGCGTCGAATTGCGTATAACGGGCCGACGAAACGGTGTCGGGGAGAATGACGGCCACCTTGCCCTTGCCCGACTTGGTCAAGGACGTCAGGCTCTTCATAGCGGAGAAGTTGTTGGTGAATGTCTTCACCGACACGGACGGGGTCGAGGCCGCCGACGCCGAAAGACCGCTGATTCCGACACCCACCACCGATCCAAGCAGCCCGCCGACCAGCCCGAGCGTTGCCACTGCGCGTCCCCGTTTCACCACGGCGCGTCCACCCGTCAGGCCCACACCTTTTCCGACCATTTTCATGCCCCCCGATCCGATTGCCGTCGAATCCGTTGTAGTGCATTCGGTCCCCCGAAGGCAACGGGAATGTGACAAATCAGAAGATACCCGCGCAGATCCATGTCCAAACGGTGACAGCGCCAGCGCGTCGATGCCGACCTTCTATTGTCGGGTTGTCGATGTCCTCAGTCGGGCACGATGCCGACACCACTCGACTCCGAGGGCAACGGTCCTGTCAGCCGTCGAGGGCAACGCACCCCCGAAATGCGGCTTCGGCTGCGAGCCGGGCCGCGAGCGTGGTGTCGCGGGCCAGGCGCTCGAGCTTCCCGGCCAGCTCGGGATCGGCGGCCATGAGTCGTTCGACTTCGTCCAAATTGGCCGAGCCGTCAGGGTTGGTCATCGCAACGATCCGCTCGTCGAGGAGGTCGTCGAAATGCCGGTCGCTGATGCACCGGTAGACCGACCAAGGGCACCCGTGGGCTTCGCACACCTCGGCCACCGCCGAGGATTCCATGTCCACCCCGAGGCAGCCCTCCTGGAAGAACTGCAGGCTCAGTTGGCGGTCGAAGCTCACCCCCTCGGTGGTGACGAGCTTCCCCGCCCGCGGTGCGTCCCCCGGTGGGTCATGGCGGTAGGAGGCCCCGCTCGTGTGGTCGATGACCAACTCCGGATTCACGAGGGTGCCGACGCCGAGATCGGGGTCGAGACCGCCGCAGATGCCGGCGATGATCACGTGATCGACCGGCACCCGGTCAGGATCGGCCGTATCGAACAACCGGGACATCGCCGCTCGTGTCGAGGAGGGTCCCATGCCGATGTGGAGAGCGGTTACGGCCGAGGTGCCGACGCGGCCGTCAGCCGGTGCGCCCAGTTCGTCGCTCGTGGGGCTGAGCCCGAAGGCGGCTACGACGGCCTCCATCTCGAGCGGCATGGGCGCCAGGACGACGACGTGGCGGGGCGGCACGGGCTCAGACCCGGTCCATGGGAGGGGCGGCCTCCCGAAGGCCGTTCAAGAGCCGGGAACATGCTTTTGCGAACTGGCGGCTCGAGAACGACGACACCTGGACGGCGTAGCGGCCAGGGTCGTTGAGTGCCGTGACCGTGACCATCGCCACATCGGTGGACGCGACATCGACCGACACCCGTAGGATCACCGGTCTCCTGCGGACCGATGCGATCGTGCCCAAGAGGCGATAGCCGGTCCGTGACCCGAACGTCATGTCGATCAGGTTGTTGCGCTCGGCTGAGACCTTCCCCCCGAGGGCCCGGCCGGCCTCCTTCAGCGCTGCGGCCACCGCGGCAGGATCGCCCCTGGTGGCCCAGGAGCCGCTTGTCTGGGGCGAGCCGGAGGAGTCAGCCACGGACTGAAAGGTACTCCGAGGCCGGGCCCGATGCCCAGGCGGAACGGGAGAGCCTCGCGCCGTCGCGAAACCGGTCTGCCCGGCGTGAACGGCACGGTTCGGATGGTGTCACGCAGCTCGCCCGTGCGGTCACTGACCGTTGCGCGAGCGGCCGAGCACCTCGCCGTTGCGGAGCACCGAGACCGGGCCGTCTTCGCTCACCGCGATCACGGTGGCCAACGGGTCGTCATGGCTGTAGCGACGGCCGGAGGTGTGGCGAGTGCCGCCGAACGGCTCCACCGTCGCTTCGGCCGTCGTGCTGGGCACCAAGCGCACGCCGAGCCGGCGCAGCACGCCCAGCGCGTCGAAGATGGCGGCACCGTCGATCTGGGCCAGGGCGTGGCGGAGCGGCGCGAGGTGGGCGGCCCAGCGGATCCGAAGGGGCGGCGGTATCGGGAGTCGTTCCTCGACCGGTGGACCGGGCTGGGCTTGGGGCCGATAGATGAGCAAGGACCCGATGCCGAGCGAGCCCAGGTCGTGCACGGCGAACTCGAGCATGGCCTCGAGAACTCTGGGATCGCCGTGAACCTCACTGGCTGTGATCCCGTCGATCCAACTGGCGACCGGCGGCTCGTGGTGCCAACTGAAGCCCTCCCAGCGGAGCACACCGAATTCTCCGACGACCCGCACCGATCCTGCCGGGTGCCGCTGCACGATGGTGGCCTCGAGCACGCCGGCCAGTACGACGAGGTCCCGTTCCGATCCGGCGGGGCGATCGAGGACCATCCACTCGGTGATGCCGTCCGGTCGGCGCAGGAGCCAGCTCGAGAGCCCGTCGGCGAAGCGGCGGGCCGCCGTGAGGGGCTGTTGGTTCAGCGCCTGGCGGCTGATGTCGAGCTGCGTCCCCGATGCCCAGGTGGCCGGATCGGACCGGGGATCGAGGATCGTGCCGCTGCTGACCACCCGCCGCTCGTGGACGGGCGGACGGAGTGCGTAATCGATCTCTTCCACGAGGATCGCCGGGAACCCCTCGGGCCCGTCGGGTTGCAGTCCGCTTTCCTCGAGCTCCTCGGCAAGCCGCCGTAGCCGAGCGACACCGGGCTCGCCGATCGGACCGGGCACAGGCACAGCGTTGATCGTAGCGATGCCGACCGCCGGTCCGTACCCTGGGGAGACCCGCAAGGTCGTGTTCATGTTCCAGCGCGGCGCCAAGTTGATGCTCGACGAGGGTCTGCTCCAGGACTACGGGAGCATCGACCGGGCCTTCGCCATTCACCTCACCCTTGCTCCCGACGGGCATGGTGTTCACCCGGGTCGGGACGCTGCTGGTATCGGCCGACGAGTTCCGCATCACGGTGCGAGGTGCCGGAGGGCACGCATCGATGCCACACGACGCGACCGACCCGGTTCCCGTGGCCTGTGAGATCGTCACCGCCCTCCAGTCGATGGTGACGTGGCGCGTGCCTGTCTTCGATCCCGCCGTGCTCACCGTGACCGAGATTCATGCCGGAACGGCCTTCGACGTCATCCCCGAGACGGCGGTGTGCAACGGCACGGTCCGGGCCGTATCGGACCGGTCGAGGGATCTCGTCGTGGCTGGGCTGGGGCGGGTGGCCGGGCATGTGGCCCAGGCCGATGGATGTACAGCCGACGTGGCCTGGCTCGGGTGCAACTATCCGGTCACGGTCAACGACGAGGCCGCCACCGAACGGACCCTGCGGGTCGCCGCCCAGTTCATCGGCGAAGCCGGGGTCGCTCGCATGCCGAACCCGGTCACGGGCGCCGGAGACTGGTCCTACGTGCTGCAACGGGTCCCCGGGTCGATGGCCTTCCTCGGCGGGGCGCCGCGTGGGGTGGCTCACCCGGCCCCCAACCACTCCAGCCGGATGGTGCTCGACGAGGCGGCTATGACGACGGGCATCGCCCTGCACGCGGCAATGGCGCTCGATTAGAAGTCCCCTGGGCCCGCGGTCGGCGGCCCCTGGTACATGCCGGTCGACCCGGCTTGAGGGCGCCGGGCCCCGCTCGACCTCGACCTCCGGACTACGGACCCGAAGGGCCCTCAGGTCCGGCCGGCCGTTTGCCCGCGGGCCAGGAATGCCTCGAAGGCTTCGACCTTATGGGTGTTCTCGAAGTCCTCTTGGTAGACGATCCTGCCCCACACGGCCCGGACGAACAGCACGGCGCGGTTCTCGTACACGACCGTGCCGGCCGCGTCGGTGGCGTTGACCAAGAACAGGACGCAGATAGTGGTCCGCCACGGAGGACCGTTGACCAGGATGTCCTCGGTTTCTCCGACCAGGCCGTTTTCAAGGAAACGACGGAGAAATGCTTCTATGGCCGCTTTGCCGCGGTGCTCGCCACTCCACGAGCTCTCGCCGGGGAAGACGAGCACGGCGTCGTCGGAGTAGCCGGCGAGCAGTGGGCCCGGATCGCCGGCCCGGAGGGCCCGGACGTTCCTGCGGATCATCCATCGTACGGCTGACTTGTACATCGCGCCTCCTGGGGAGATCGATTGGATGGATCGATCCAATCACGATAGCTATACTCACAGACGCAGGCAAAGCGTTGCGATAAGGGCTGGTGGAGGAAACATGGCGACTGACACGAGAGCGCGGTTGGTCGCGACGGGTGCACGCCTCTTCCAGCGGCAGGGGCTCGCCGGGACCGGCATCAAGCAGATCCTCACGGAGGCCAGTGCCCAGTTCTCCTCCCTCTACCACCACTTCCCCGGCGGAAAGGACGAGCTGGCCGCCGACGTGATCCGCAGCTCGGGTCTGGACTACCAGCACCTGGTCGAAGGAGTCTGGGACACGGCTCCCGACGTGGTGACGAGCATCAGGGACGTTTTCGAAGGGGCGGCCGCGGTGCTGGAGGCGACCGACTACGCCGACGCCTGTCCCATCGCCACGGTGGCGTTGGAGGTGGCGAGCACCAACGAGCCGCTCCGGTTGGCCACGGCCGAGGTATTCGAGTCCTGGATCGACTCCGGCACCGAGCGCTTCGTCGCCTCCGGGATCGACCCGGGTAGGGCCCGGCGACTGACCTTCGCAGTGGTTGCGCTGCTCGAGGGTGCTTTCATCTTGTGCCGGGCCGCTCGGAGCATCGAGCCCATGGCTTCCGCCCGGGAGGCAGCGGTCGCTGCGGTGCAGCTCGCCACGCAGCCGTGATCTACGCGGCCGATCCCGGTTCGCCGTTCAGTCCGCCGCCTTGCCCAACGCCTCAGCGGCCGCCTCGTCGAGGACCAGGTGGGCGGCGGCCAGGTTTTCCTCCAGGTGGGCCGGCGACGACGTTCCCGGGATGAGCAGCACGGTCGGTGCCTGGTCCAGCAGCCAGGCCAGGGCCACCTGTGCTCGGGTGGCACCGAGTCGGCGAGCAGTCTCTTCGACTACTGGGGCGTCGAGGACGGGGTTGTCGGCAAAGAACGCCGACCCGAGTGGGAAGAACGGTACATAGGGCACCGCGTCCGCTCGGCAGGCGTCGAACAGCGGTTGGTCGCTGCGGTCGGTCAGGTTGTAGGCGTTTTGCACGCAGGCCACGTCGGTCCGGGAGCGGGCCGCCCGATAGTCGTCCAGTGCCACGTCGCTCAGCCCGATGGCGCCGATGAGTCCCTCGTCCCGAAGAGTCATCATGGCGTCGAGTTGCTCTGCCAACGGTACGTCGGACTCGTGGTGGCGCCGGAGGTTGACGACCGGGACTTGGTCGAGCTCCAAAGTGGCCAGGTTGGCCTCGACTCCCGCCCGCAGGTCCTCGGGGCGCTGGGCGGGCAGCCACTGGCGTTTCTCGTCGCGCACCGCGCCGACTTTCGAGACCAGGACGAGGTTCTCGGGGTAGGGGAAGAGAGCTTCGTGAATCAGCTCATTGGCCACGTTTGGTCCGTAGAACTGGGCCGTGTCGATATGGTCGATCCCGGCCTCGACCCCCCGGCGCAATACGGCGAGGGCCTGGCCCTGGTCGGCCGGCGGCCCGAACACGCCGGGTCCGGGTAGCTGCATGGCGCCGAACCCCATCCGGTGGACCGGGCGCCCGGCTAGGAGGGCAGTATCGCTGGGCATGCCTTCCATATTGAACACGGGCCCCACCGAAGTCCAGTCGATGCCCGCCATGAACGGCGGCACATCAGACAGGCCTGTGGACACTGCCCTCCGTGAGGTGCTCGATCTCGGCTCGCACGACCTCGGGATCGGGATCGACGACTGCGACACTGCCGTTCGCCACGTCGCAGCCCAGAAAAGCCCGGTAGATCCGGACGGCCAGCACGGCGCGTTCCTTTGCGTTGACCGGAAGGCCGGCGGCCCGGAGCATGTCCCTGTGGTCATCGAGGAAGCTAGCGGCGGCGCGAACTGCGTCGTGCTCGATCCGGTCGGCATCGGTGGGAAAGGTGAACTGCCATCGCCGCACTCGTTGGGCGATGGAGCTCTGCTCATCGTCGACCTCGACGCCGGCGGCAGGAAAGACCCGGCAGTCGTACGTGCGGCAGGCTCTCGGCCGGTGCTCGTAGATCGAGCACCGGTTGTCGATCAACATCGGACAGCGACCGCGTTCGTCATACCCGAGCACGACATGGCCGGAGGGCAAGCGGGGCGCGGGGAACAAGAGGTCTGCGGGTACGTGGGAGAGCGTGTCGGTCTCGTCGGGGGATATGTGGACGAATTGTGACGAGGTGCAACAGGCCGTGCACCCATCGCACGGTACGTCCGCCCCACTCGTACCGAGCATCGCCGCCTGCATGTCGACGATCCAGGTCGAGAACTCACCGGCCATCAGCGCCTGTTCATCGTCGGACTTGTCGTGGGCCATTGGTGCTCGATCGGGGACGAAGGCTGTGCACCGGAGACACAGCGCCTGAGACCCAGAATATGCTGCCCACGCGTTGGACTCTCGACCCTGCGAGCACGACGCTTTACGAATGAACCTTCCCGTTTCAGCTTCCCGGTAGCGGCAACGGGACAGCGTTCCACGTAAGCCCGGCATCGTGGGTGGCCAGCAGACGGGTCCCTGAGCTTCCGCTCTCGAAGACGAAGCCGTGGTGGGCGTCGGCGAAGTAGATCGGGTAGAGCTCGTCGGTTGTGCCCGCTGTGGTCTGGAGGACCGGTGCCCAAGCCCCGCCGGTGGTGTCGACCCGCCAGAGTGTCGCGCCACCGGTGATCGTGAAGAGCACACCGGCCCCGTTGGTGGTCGACGCCCCCGACCAGGCCCGCGATGGCGGACCCCCGAGTAGGTGAGACCAGTGGCGTCCTCCATCGCCGGAGAGGGCGAAGGAGAAGACTGATGCGTCGCCTCCGCCGCCGATCCCGCACCGGCCCAGGAGCCGCCCGGGGCTCAAGTCGCCGATGGGCTGGCACGTCGGATCCGCAGGCACCAGGGCACCGGTTTGCGTCGCTGTGAAGAGGCCGCCCGCCGTGCCCACCAAGGCGGTGTGGTTGGCCGCAACGAGCAGCGCACCAGCCGACGGCCCGCCACCGGTGGACAAGCTCATCGTGGCTCGCCGCCACGACGGGTCCGCTCGGGTTCGGTAGGCGACGTGGAACCGTGTGCACGGATTGAGCGAGTAGGTGACCGGGCAGTCGTCGACCAGGGCCCAGGCATCCTCACCCGAAGTGGCGAAGTCCCTCACCACGCCGAGATGGGACGATCGCCAGATCGTGCCCCCGTCGGTGGTGCCCCACAGCTCGCCGGCCTGGAGATACCAGCCGTGGGTGCGACTGACGAAGCGCACGTCGACGACGCCTCCCAAGGAACGCCAGACCGACGGGCTGATGGGCATGACGGCCATGTCCGGCACCCGGGTCCGTTTCCAGGTGCGGCCGCCGTCGTCGGTCCGGACGATGACCGGGTTGGAGACGATGCACTCGGAGGAACAGCCCGTGGCTATCCAGCCGTGATCAGGATCGAGGAAATCGATCGACGTCGCTCCTGCCCCCACCGAGCCGGAGCCGGGCGGGGAGGACAACGCCCCACCGGGCGGCGCGCCCGGCGCGGCGGCTTCACCGGGTGGCGGTGTGGGGCTCGTCGACTCGCTCCCGTTGAAGCCTCCCACTGCCAGGGTGACAAGGAGCGCGACCACGGCCACGGCCACGATGGCCGCCGCCGCCCATCTTCGTCGCCTCCGGTGGCGTCGGCGCGCCTCTTCGATCAGAGCCTGGGCATCCTGCACCGGGCTGCTCGACGGTGGGCGCCGGTCCGTCAGCGTCGCCTGCCCCCCGTGCGTCATAGTGATATTGTAACTAGCACCATGTTGGAAGTCCAGGTCGATCCCGGTAGCCCCACCCCGCTGCACGAACAGGTTGCCGGGCGACTCCGGCGGGCCATATCCGAGGGAGAGGCCGGCCCGGGGGAGCGGCTACCGCCGGCCCGTGATCTCGCCGCCGTGCTCGGCGTCAACTCCAACACCGTGCTCCGGGCACTGCGCAACCTTCGAGACGAGGGGCTCCTGGAGTTCCGCCGGGGGCGAGGGATCACCGTGGCCGGCGACGCGCCGAGCAAGGGCGTGCTGGTCACGAGGGCCCGGGAGCTGGTCAACTTGGCTCAGCGCCAGGGCTACGACCGGGCGGAGCTGATCCAGCTCATCGACGGGATCTCCTAGACCTATGCAGCCCCGAAGGGCCGCCGTCGGCGGGCGCCCCTTTCGCCGAGCTGAGCCTCCGACCTCATGGCAGGATGAGGGGATGACGAGCGAACGGTTGGAGGTCGAGCGGATGATCCCGGCCGACTCGGCGTCGATCTTCCGGGTCCTGAGCGATCCGCACGGCCACGTGGCCATCGACAGCTCCGGCATGCTCATGGACGCCACCGGCGAGCCGGTGACCGCGGTGGGCGACACCTTCGTCGTGCACATGGATCGCGAGGCGCTCAACGACTACCCGATGGGCCGCTACGACGTGACCGTCACCATCACGGCGTTGGATCCCGACCGCCAGATCGAATGGACGATCCTGGGCGAGCTCCGGCCCCAGATCGGGCACGTCTACGGCTATCTGCTCGAGCCCGACGAGGAAGGGACCAAGGTCACCTCGTACTACGACTGGTCGTCCATCGATCCGGCCTACCGCGACGCTGGGATCTTCCCGGTCATCTCGGAAGGGGCGCTGCGGGCCACACTGGGCATCCTGGCTCGGACAGTGGCCAATGCCGGCTCGGGTGCGTCGGCCTGAGGCTCGGCGACATCTGATTGTTCGCTCTTTGGGTGATTGTTCGCTCCGGGGGTGGCAACGGTGCTCCTGGTCAGTCGCCGCTGGGAGCCGGCGAGCCCTGCTCCCGCAACATTGCCACCCGCTCGATGAGCGAGACGTTGAGCTTGGTCAGGACCCGGCCGAGGTCGCGCCGGTCGTTCTCGGACCAATCGCAGAACATCTCGTTGAGCATGCGCCGCCGCTCTTTCTCGACGGCGCGCATGATCCGCCGGCCCCCTGCCGTGAGCGCCAGGGTGGATGAGCGCCCATCAGCCGGATCGGGTCGGCGGGCGACGAACCCACCGGCCACAAGCGCCGTCACCTGCCGGGTGACCGTCGACGCATCGAGGTGGAGCGCTTCGGCCAGGGCGTTGGTGCGGATGGGCCCGAGCCGCTCGAGCGTGCGCAGGGCCAGGTAGCCGGCCCGATCGACCTGGTCGTAGAGCGAGCCCTTTCGCCCGAGTGTGTCGAGTTGGCGCACCAGCGTCATGAGCTCCATCTCGATGATGCTGATCGAGTCGGCCGCCTGCTCCATGTTCACAACCCTCGCTCGGTTCCATTCCGTTCGCGGCTCAAATTTCCTACGCGCCCGCCACCCGATAGACTTTGTCCATCTAGCTGTATCGTACATCTAGTTTCCGTGGGTAGGGGTCGAGGCTGGAGGGAGGAGGCCGAGATGCGTGGACCGATCGTGGTTGGAACCGACGGGTCGGAGACGAGCCGGCTGGCAGTCGAAGAGGCGGGGGCGATCGCCAGGGCGAGCGGGCGCCAACTGGTCGTGCTGTTCGTCCGCCATGTCTCCTTCGCCGGGGTCGGCGTGCTGGCCACCGGAGGGCTCAGCGCCGGAGCGGTGCAGGACGCGCTGGATGGCGACCAGGCGCTGGCCGAGGCCCAGTGCATCGCCATCCTCGACCCGAGCGGTGTGCGCTGGCGATTCGAGGTGGGAGAGGGAGACCCGGCTTCCGAGCTGATGCGGGTCGCCGCCGGCCTCGAGGCCGACACCATTGTCGTGGCCGGGAGGCGTCATGGCGCGCTGGGAGGCCTGGCTCATGGATCGGTCTCGGTGCGCCTGCTCCACCGTTGGTCGGGCGCCCTGCTCGTCATCCACCCGAAGCCCACTGCATCGAACACGTCCAAGGCCGGAACGGTGGCATCATCGTGATGACCGGAACGGTTGCATCGTCGTGATGGGGGACAGACTTAGTGGGGGACCATCGTCGGCGACCGGTACGCCGGCGGACAACGGTCGCTCCGCCTCATGACCGATGGCCTCGATGCTCTAGCCACCAACCCCCGCCAGGACCGTTACAAGTGGATTGCCCTGTCCAACACCACCCTGGGCATCCTCATGGTCACCATCAACACGTCCATTCTGCTGATCTCGTTACCCGACATCTTCCGGGGCATCGACCTACAGCCGCTGGCTCCGGGCAACACGTCGTACTTCCTGTGGATCCTCATCGGTTTCATGTTGGTGACGGCGGTGCTGGTCGTCAGCTTCGGCCGGGTTGGGGATATGTACGGGCGAGTGCGGATGTACAACCTCGGCTTTGCCGTCTTCACCTTTTTCTCCATACTCCTGTCGGTCACCTGGATGACCGGGCCGGCTGCGGCGCTGTGGATCATCCTGATGCGCATCGGCCAGGGGGTCGGCGGGGCATTCCTGTTCGCCAACTCCAGCGCCATCATCACCGACGCCTTCCCCGAGGACGAACGGGGCAAGGCCATGGGGATTAACGGGGTGGCTCTGGTCACCGGTTCGTTCCTCGGTCTCATCCTCGGCGGTATCCTCGCCCCGGTCGAATGGCGACTCGTCTTCTTGGTGTCGGTGCCCTTCGGGCTGTTGGGGACCATCTGGGCCTACCTGAAGCTGCGGGACAACGGCGTCCGGGTCAAGAGCTCGATCGACTGGGCGGGCAACATCACCTTTGCCGTCGGGTTGGTCGCCGTGCTGACCGGGATCGTCTACGGGATCCAGCCCTACGGCGGCCACACCATGGGTTGGACGAGCCCCTTCGTCCTCGGCACCGTGATCGGTGGCATCGCCACCTTGGTCGCCTTCGTCATGATCGAGCAGCGGGTGGCCAACCCTATGTTCCAGCTCCACCTGTTCCGCATCCGGGCCTTCACCGCCGGCGTGGTGGCCTCGATGCTGTCGGCCATGGGTCGGGGCGGCCTGCAGTTCATGCTGATCATCTGGCTGCAGGGGATCTGGCTGCCCCAGCACGGATACGACTTCGCCCAGACCCCGTTGTGGGCCGGCATTTACATGATCCCGCTCACCGTCGGGTTCCTGATCACCGGCCCGATCTCCGGCATCGTGGCCGACCGCTACGGCGCCCGGGGAATCGCCACCATCGGGTTGGTCGGCGCCGGCATTTGCTACCTGCTGCTGGAGACGCTGCCGATGGACTTCAGTTACCTGCCCTTCGCCGCCATCATCTTGTTCTTCTCGCTCTTCTCCGGCCTCTTCTTCGCTCCCAACCAGACCGCGGTGATGAACAGCCTTCCCCCCGACCAGCGGGGCGCCGGCGCGGGGATGAACGCCACATTCATGAACTCGGCCCAGGTGCTTTCCATAGGCGTCTTCTTCTCGATCGTCACGCTGGGGCTGGCCTCGTCGCTACCGGCCCACCTCTACCAGGGGTTGGTCGCCCAAGGCGTACCCGCGGACCAGGCACAGCACCTGTCGCATTTGCCGCCAATCGGGAGTCTCTTTGCCGCCTTTTTGGGCTACAACCCCATCCAGACCGAGATCCCGCACCACGTCCTGGTCAGCCTGGGCCCGGCCCGTGCCGCTTACCTGACCGGGCACAACTTCTTCCCCCGACTGATCTCGCCATCGTTCCAGAACGGCCTGCGCCTGGCCTTCGACTTTGCTGCGGCCACCACCTTCATCGCCGCTTTGGCCTCGTGGCTGCGGGGTGGGAAGTACGTCCACTCCGCCCACCCGCTGGGCGAGGACGTCGGGTCGGGTCTACTGGAGGTCGGGGAGCTTGCCTCGGCCGAGGTCGGCGCCGGGGTGATGCCCGAGGACCGGTGACTGGCGCCGCCACCGCTGCATGCCGATCAGGAACAAGGTGATGACGAGGGGCACGCCGAGGAAAAGGATGCCCTCGCGCACCCACTGCTCGGCGTCGAACTGCGACTCGAGCAACGTGGCCGATTCCGCATCGTGCAGGCTCGAGAAGAAAAGGACCGCTGCGCTGACCAGCAGGATGTAGGCGCCGTAGAGCATGACTCGGGACTCGCGGGGGAACTGTCGAGAATGCAAGTTGGTCAACCCTTCGCCCGACGACGCCAGCTCCCACACCAGCGCCACCACCAACACGACACCGGCGAACAGGGCGACGCGTCCGGTCGTATCGGTGGTCTTTCCGAAGAGCAGATCGATCCAGGTGAGGAGCTCAAGGCTGACGGTGAGGGTGATGAGCAGGGAGACGGGAACGATCAGCCGGTGCATGGCCCCGGTGGCCAGGGCGTAGACCACGACCGCGATCACGGCCATGGCCGCCACCGACTTCAAGCCCTCAATGCCGAGATAGGGCGCGTTGGTCACGAGGTGACCGGCGCGACCCGACGACGTGAGCCCGAAGGGATGGACGACCACTCCGATATCATCGAGCTCAGTCAATCCGTCCACTGCGCCGACGAGGACAACTAGGCACCCGGCGGCTACCCACGGCCCCGGTAGGCGGCCGCGCAGGATGACGAGCGCGAGTAGGGCGACCACGGCCGAGACGATCCAGAAGGTGGCCGAGACGCCGTAGACCTTGTCGACGAGCAGAGGGTCGGAGTGGTCGAACTGTCGTTCTGCGACGTATCCCACGGTCGAGTCGGCTGCAGCCGCGACGGCGAGGACGGCGAAGGGTAGATGGCCAGGCCACTTGTCCCGAGGCTTGGCTGCCAGGTAGAGAACCGCCACCACCGCGGCCACCAGGGCGGCCAGAAGGAGCTCGGGGGCCAGGTCGCCACCGTTGTTGCGCATGGAGGCCCGTACGCCGTTCCAGAGGATGGCGCCGGCGGCGACGACGACGATGCCACCGAAGAGCCACTCGCGGGTGAGAGAACGGATGCGGCGCACTACTCGATGGGCGACGAAGTCGGACCAGCTCCCGAACTCGGAGCCGGCCAGCACGAGCACCGCTATGAGTATGTACTGGATCCTGGCTAGCTGATCGGCCACATCGTCGGTGAAGACGTCGACGTGACCGGCCGATTGGTTGGCCAACCACGCCGTCAGGTAGATGGCGCCGACGGCCAGCACCAGCAGTGGAGGAAGCAGCCGGCGGCGGATCCGCCACCGCCCGCTGGGCTCGCCGTTGGGCACGTCCCGGTGTCCCCCCGCACTCTCGGGGAACCAGGTGGCCACGGCTGTGGCCACGACGGCGGCCAACAGGAGACAACAGACGAAGACCGCGGGGGCGCTCACATGATCGAGCACGTCGTGCTCGCTCAGCATCGCCCACAAGAAGAAACCCACCACGGTGAGCCGGACTTCCCAACCCGCCCGGAATGCCCCGGCCAGGATGAGCCCCCATGCGGCCGAGGAGAAGACGACGCAGGCCACGAAGACCAGGATCGGCATGGTGGCCGTCGTATGGGCGAAGTTGTCGCTCTGGATGGTCGGCAGCTGCGCATTGCGGACCGATACCAAGATGGCCGCCACGATCAATTGGGCCACCACCGCCCCGAGGAGGAGCTTGGTCTCGAGCCGTAGGGTGCCCACTCGGAGCACGCGGGCAGCCAGTGCCTCCCGAAGTGGCAGATGAGCGCCGTCCTGGTCGTTCTCCTGCTCGCCGCCTTCGGCCGTGTTGTTCAGGCCTTCGGCCGTGTTGCTGGGGCCTTCGGCCGTGTTGCTCGAGCCAGTCAGACCCCTTTCGGTCGAGCCGAGCGCCACGTCCTCGTCCATGTCGTCGGTGCCCACGCTGTGGGACAGTAGGCGAGAGCCGGCCAGGCCGTAGGCAGCGGCCGTGCCGGATCCCCCGCGGCCACGGTGCAACTCACCGGCGCTCGACGCGCCGCTGATCCGACTATGTCGTCAGGGGGTCCGAACGATTGGTACCCAACTCCCGTGACTCCTCATGGTGCAGGCGAGATCGGCACAGGCGCCGGAGTCGCATCCGAGCCGGACGACCCAGTGACAGGCACTGGCGATGAAGTCGTGGTCGCCGTAGTCGGTGCCGACGCGCTGGGCGTGGTCGCGGGGCTGGGATCAGCCGGAGTGGTGGGCGATGCGGGCGTCACAGGGGTGGTCGGCGGGGTCGTGGCCGGCGGGGTCGTGGTAGCCGGCGTCGGTGGCGAGGTGATCGCTGGGTCGCCGTTGGACACGTTGACGTTGGTGTTGTTGCCGGTTCCCGAGATGTGGACATTGGTGATGGGAGCATTGATGTTGACGTTCTGGAACTGCATGCCGATGTCGCCGAAGCCGCCATCGCTCCCCTGGGCCTGGTTGTTGGAGCCGACCGCCGAGAGGATGTCGTTGCCCGACACGCCAGCCAGCGTGGCGGAGTTGGCACCATTCGAGGATGCCGGAGGAGGATTCGAGGATGCCGCAGGCGCAGCCGGAGCCACCGGTGCCGCGGCGACGACGGGAGCGGCCGGCGTTGTACTCGGGCACGTAGCTGGCGTCGAGGTCGTCAAGGCGAGGGTCGCTTTGCTCGCCGGTTGGGTATCGGCTCGGTAACCGATTGCCAGGACGAGGATGATGGCCGCAGCCAGAACCAGGCTGAGGCTGGCGGGGGTCTGCCAGCGCTTGAGAGTGGACATTGGTGCACCTCCGGTGGTCGGGCCTATTCATCGACCGGATGTGCACACCAACAACATGCTGCATCGATGCAAGTGGACTGATGGCCCGCCGTGTGAACACGCGTGATTGCCGACACGCTATCTCCGACCCTGCATGGGGATAGGTGATCGAACTGCCGACGGGCAGGATTGACGCACCGGCCCGTCTGTAGCCAAACTGTCGCAAGACAAGCCGAGGCGCGGTGGCCGAGGCGCACGATACGGGGGTCGCTGTGGACGCATTGTCGGACGACGTGACACCGGCTCAGGCCTTCAGCCTGGACGGACGAGTGGCGGTCCTGACCGGGGCAGCCAGCGGCATCGGCAAGGCGACGGCGTTGGTCTTCGCTGGGGCGGGCGCCACGGTGGTGCTCGGCGACATCGATGGGCCCGGCGTCGAGACGACAGCCAAGGAGATCGCCGGTCGAGGCGGGACGGCGGTCGCCGTACACATGGATGTGGTCCGGCGATCCGACGTCGACAGCCTGGTGGAACGGGCCGTTGCCGACTACGGGCGCATCGACATCATGGGAAACATTGCCGGAGTTCGGAGCGATGGGCCGGTGGTGGACGTCACCGATGAGGAATTCGATCGCGTGTTCGACGTCAACCTGCGAGGCGTGTTCTACGGCAGCCAGGCCGCCATGCGGGCCATGATCCGGCAAGGCTCTGGGCACATCGTGAACATATCGTCGGGAGCGATCGACAGCCCGGCTCCGACCATGTCCACCTATGCAATGACCAAGGCCGCCGTGGCTCAGCTGACCAAGGCGTTGGCCGCCGAGGGAGCGGCCCACGGGATCCGGGCCAATGCCCTCGCTCCCGGGGTGATCCTCTCAAACTTCTCCCGTTCCCACTTCGTCGACGAATCCGGGGAGGTCGATGCGGCCAGGTACCAGGCCTACGTGGACTGGGCGACGAACATGGCCCCCCTGGCCCGGGTTGGGATGCCCACCGACATCGCCTTCGCCATCCTGTACCTGGTATCGGACGCGGCGAGCTTCGTCACGGGCCAGATCCTCCGGCCCAACGGGGGCGCCGGGATGCCGTGGTAGGGCCTGGTGGTGCTTGAACGAGCGGGTATGAGCGAACCGGGCCTGAACCCGGCAGCGGGAACGGTGGATCGATGAAGTGCGCAGGGATGAGCCGAGCAGCGATGAACGCGGAGGGCCAAGGCTGTGTCTGACAACACGATGTCTGATTTCAACACCGGGATCATCAACGAGTTCCGGGCCAACGAGGGAAAGGTGGGAGGTCCCTTCGAGGGCTCGAATGTACTCCTCTTGCACCACGTTGGGGCCAAGTCCGGTACCGAGCGGGTCAACCCGCTGGTCTATCAGCCGTTGGACAAGGGCTATGCCATCTTCGGCTCAAAGGGAGGAGCGGACACCAACCCCGACTGGTTCCACAACCTGGTGGCCAACCCACAAACCACCATCGAGGTGGGCACAGAGACAGTGCGTGTGACGAGCCGGGTTGCGGACGCGGCCGAGCGCGAGCCGATCTGGTCGGCGCAGAAGGCCGCAGCCCCAGGGTTTGCCGAGTACGAGCAGAATACGACCCGTCAAATCCCCGTGGTCATCCTCGAACCCGTGCCATAGAGCCGGTGCCGTAGAGCCGGTGCCATAGAGCCGGTGCCATAGAGCGGCGAAGTCTCGCCCTGGCACAGGCTTCAACCACGAGCTGTCCTCTTGTCTGTCACCACCGTTGACTGTTCCATCCCACCGCATCCCTGTCTCGGGCCTCAGTCGAACTTGCCAGCTCCGGCCCGACCTTTCCGGCTCGGCAATAATTCGAGCCAACGGGTTGCCGCCAGTCCCGTGCCAGCAGGATGTGGAGGAGGTCGACATGGCCACGGAGTCCGGGCAATCCTCGATGTTGCTCGGCACGCTGACCGTGCTCACGGTGGTGAGCGGCATGGTCGACGCCGTCAGCTACCTGGGCCTGGGGCACGTCTTCACCGCCAACATGACCGGGAACGTGGTGCTGCTCGGGTTCGCCGCTGCTGGCGCGCCCGGGTTTTCGATCCCGGCCAGCCTTGCCTCGTTGGGGTCCTTCCTCGTAGGAGCCCTCTGTGCCGGCCGCATCACTCTCCACATCGCCTCACGACGCCGTTGGCTCATCGTCGCCATGGTGATCGAGGGGATCCTGTCCGGCGGGGCGGCGGCCGTATCCGCCACCGCCGGCGGCGTCATCGGATCGGGATGGGTGCGCTACACGGTCATCGCCTTCCTCGCCTTCGCCATGGGCGTACGGAACTCCACTATCCGTCGGCTGGCCGTCCCCGATGTGACGACGACAGTGCTCACCATGACGTTGACCGGCTTGGCCGCCGACTCGTCGTTGGCGGGCGGGACTAATCCGAAGGTAGGGCGAAGGACAACGGCGGTGGCGGCCATGTTGGTCGGCGCCCTCGGCGGCGCTGCCCTTTTCCTCCACCAACGCGCCACGTGGCCTCTCGTCCTCGTGGCTGCCGCCGTCCTGGTCGCGGCGGCCGTCTTCGCTCGCAGTGCCTCCTCTCATCGCCTCGACTCCCCGGACTGATCTGCAACTGGCAGGAGTTGGCCAGAGTGGCTTGACCCTCCCGCGACGGGAGGGCGGACGATCGAGTCATGACCCAACTCGATATCCCAACGACAGCTCCATCGACCGCCCCCCGATCCCGGCGGATTCCGCTAGCGGGAAGATCGCCGTCATCGTCACCCTCGCCGTCACCGTTGCCGGTGCTCATGTGCGGTGTGTTCATGATCGTCCTCGACTTTTTCATCGTGAACGTCGCCCTCCCGTCGATGCAGGCCGAGCTGCATGCCGGCCCCAGCGCCATCGAGTGGGTGGTCGCCGGCTACGGCCTCACCTTCGCCGTTTTTCTGATCGCCGCCGGCCGGTTCGGCGACATGGTCGGGCGCCGGCGCACGTTCGCCGCCGGGCTCGCCCTCTTCGTGGCCGCGTCCGCAGTCTGCGGATTGGCTCCAGACTCCACCGTGCTGGTGGTGGCCCGGCTTGCTCAGGGGATCGCCGCCGCGCTGATCAGCCCGAACGTCTTGGCCATCATCGGGGTCGCCTACCCGGGCCCGTCCCGGGTCCGGGCCATCACTATCTACGGCATGGTCATGGGTGTTGCCGCCGCCGGGGGCCAGCTCCTCGGGGGAATCCTGATCCAGGCCGATCTCTTCGGCTGGGGTTGGCGGACGGTGTTCTTGATCAACATCCCGATAGGCCTCGTCGCGCTGGCTCTCACCCGACGGCTCGTCCCCGAGTCACGTGTTCAGCGGGCCAGCCGGTTCGACCTCGGAGGGAATGGGCTGGCCATCCTGGGCCTCACCGCCCTCGTACTCCCACTTGTCGAGGGGACTCAGCTCCACTGGCCGGTCTGGACGTGGATCAGCCTCGGGGCGGCTCCCGTCGTGTTCGGCCTCTTCGTGCTCCACCAGCGCCGGTTGTCACGACGAGGCGGGGCGCCGCTCTTCGATCCGGCCCTGTTCTGGCAGCGGGCCCTGGCGGCCGGCCTGGCGACGCAGCTGACGTTTTGGTGCGGCCAGGCCTCCTTCTTCTTGGTGCTCGCCCTCTACTTGCAAAAGGGCCGGGGGCTCGACGCCCTCGACGCCGGGCTGGTGTTTTCGATCCTGGCCCTGGCCTACCTGGCCACCTCGTTCCGGGCTCCCGCACTCACCCTCCGGTTCGGCCGTTCGCTCATCGCCGTCGGGGCGGTCACGATGGCGATCGGGGACCTGGTGTTGCTCGCCGTGGTCCACGGTGACGGGCTGGGATCGATCGGGTGGCTCGCCCCCGGCCTGGTATTGGTCGGGTTGGGCATGGGTCTGTGCATCACCGCGCTGACCACGACGGTCCTCGCCCACGCCGACGCCCAACGGGCCGGCGCCGTCTCCAGTGCCTTGTCCACCATGCAACAGGTCGGCAACTCCTTGGGCGTGGCCGTGACCGGCGTGATCTTCTTCGGCGCGGTGCCCAGCGGCTATCAACGGGCCTTCGAGCTCAGTGTGGCGCAGCTCGCCCTGCTCTTCCTGGCCGTCGCGGTCCTGACCCGTCTGCTGCCCCGGCCACGGGCGGCCCAGGGGGACCGATGAACGTGAGCGCTGGGCCAGGTCTTTGCTTCGTTCTTGACATTCCCGTCGCGGGAGGGTCCACAATCGAGCGCATGGACGTACTGGTGACGATCGGCGACTTCTCCCGCATGACCCACCTGAGCGTCAAGGCGCTCCGGCACTATCACGACGTCGGGCTGCTGGAGCCGGCCCAAGTCGACGGAGCCAGCGGGTACCGCCTCTACGACGCGTCGCAGGTGCCGGTGGCGCAGGTCATCCGGCGCTTCCGAGACATGGGCATGCCGCTGGAGGAGGTGAAGGCGGTCCTCGATGCGCCCGACGTGGGCTCGCGCAACGAGGTGGTGGTGGCCCACCTGGAGCGGATGGAGTCGCAGTTGTCGCAGACCCAGTCGACGGTGGCATCGCTGCGGGCCCTGCTCGAACGGCCGACGACGCCTATCGCCGTCGAGTACCGGTCGGTGCCCGTGACCCCAACCCTGGCCATCACCGAGCCGGTGACCATGGAGGGTCTCGAAGATTGGTGGGTGGGCGCATTCGAGGAGCTGTACAGAGTCCTTGCCGCCGCCGGTGTCGAGCCGGCCGGGCCGGGCGGCGCGCTCTACCCCAACGAGCTCTTCGAGCTCGAAGAGGGCGACGTCACGGCGTTCGTGCCCGTGCCCGTGGCCGCCGGGATCGGCCCAACGGGTCGAGCGGCGCCCTTCGACCTCCCCGCGGCCGAGCTGGCCATCACCGTTCACGAGGGCTCGTTCCACGAGTTGGACCGGACCTACGGCCTCCTCGGCACCTACGTGGCCGAGCGGGAGCTGGGTGTCGAGGGCCCTATCCGCGAGAACTACCTGGTCACCTTCACCCACACCGAGGATGAGTCCAAGCACCGGATCGAGGTTTGCTGGCCGGTGTTCCAGACCAGGCCGGCAGACGGCACGCCCACCGTCGACAGTCCCGGCCCACCGTCGGCCGGCCGACGGCAGGACTCATAGTCGGCCCCATTGGCGCCGTCGGGCGCCGTCGATCAACCTCAGTCGGACAGCAACTACCCGGCGACTGACTCCGCCGTCCACCATTGGGCAAACGGGAGGGGGCGTCCCACTGCCCGAGCGCGAGAACGAGAACTGCTCGGGAACCAAGCCAGTTCGCGGCCCGTACCGTCGGTCGTCGCCGCCGACCGACACCAAACACCCCGGAGTCCCGCATCGTGGACGCTGGTCGCGACCCGCTGGCAGATCCGGTGGGGAACGGTTGCGCCGTGGGCGTCGAAGGGATACGAGGTGGGAAGACCGAGCGAGCTCAGGCCGTCATCGCTGAGGGCGTCGGCGACCGGTTGCCGACGGGGCAGGCCGACCAGGATGAGCACGTACGGGGCGTCACCCCGCAGGTCCTCCGGGTTGGCCGGCCAGGAACGCAACAGCGTGTGTAGTTGGGCCCGTGCGGTCGTGAGGTCCTCGTTGAGGTACAAGACGGGGAACGAGGCCGGGGGATTCCGGCGTCCCCCGAGCGGTGACGCCCAGGCCGGGTCCAGTGGATCGGACCAGCCGGTGTCGGCGACCCGCAGCCAGGTGTGGTCGTCGGGGAGCCGCAGGACGGCGATCGGGCCCGTCACGGCTGGACGCGGCGGAGGTCGAACATGGTCCGCACCGCCTCGAGGACCTCGGCACTCGGGGCCGTCCGGGCCAGCTGCAGGAGGGACCGCCCATCTAGGGCCGGCGCCTCGCGCCTGACCACGGCGGGGATGCGCTCGGGGCGCAGGTAGCGCTCGAGTAGCTCGGTGGCCGCATCGAGATCGGCGATGGCGCCTTCCCGGCCGGCAGGGGGCCCCTTGGTCAGCCACTTCGAGAACGCCTGCCGTGAGACGCCGAAGATCTCTGCCGCGGCGGCGTTGGAGATCTGCCACCGGCTGGTCAGGTGCTGGAGCCGACCTGTCGCCTGCTGGCGGTCCACTTCGTCGACGAAGCGACGGGCCCACGACCGGTCGGCTCCGGCCAGGATCCGGCTGGCCGCTTCGGCTGGGGGCAGCTGAATCAGGGTGGCGACCTCGTTCACGCCCGCAGCCTATCGCAACCAGATGTCAACCGCAACCAGATGTCAACTCAAGGACAGGCGGCTCGGGCCGGCGCCGAGGGCGGAGGCCACCTCGTTCAAGTGCACCCGGGCGCGCCCGCGGCCCCGGGTGCAAGAGTGTCGCCATGCCCGATATCGCACTGCCCTATTTCGTGTCCCTCCCTGCCGCCGACCCGCCATGGCCCGGGGTCGTGGTCATCCACGAGGGAAACGGCATCTCGCCCCAGTTGCTCCGGGTCTGCCAGCGCCTGGCCACTGCGGGCTATGGCGCCATCGCCCCCGACCTGTTCTTCCGGGCCGGTGGTACCGAGGGGGCTGACTTCGCCACCTTGATGGGCTCGCTCGAACCGGAGCGGACACAAGGGGACATCGACGAGGCCGCGGCCCGCCTGCGGACCATGGGCGCCGACAAGGTCGGCGTCACCGGCTTTTGCATGGGCGGCCGCCTGACCTACCACTCGGCCGTCCACGGCACCGGCTTCGACGCCGCCGTGGGCTTCTACGGTGCCGGCATCGCCGACGAGCTGGGCGAGCCGCGTTGTCCGACGCTGCTCTTCTTCGGGGGGAGCGACGAGTACATCCCCACCGAGGCAATCGAGCGGGTCCAGGCCCACCATCCCGACACGATCGTCTACCCAGGTGCCGGCCACGGCTTCTTCCGCGACGGGTCGGAGAACTATGACGAAGCGGCAGCCACCGACGCCGGCGATCGTCTCATGGCCTTCTTCGCTGAGCACCTCGGCCGCCGGTCCTGACCGGGACGGGGCCTGGGCGCGGCCCTGGGCCCATCCCGTTCCAGATGGCGTCCACCGCTCGCGCCGCCCAACCGGGGGTGCTGACCATCCCGGCCACCCGCCGCTGGAACACCGAACCGGACAACATCTGGAAGGCGAGATCGAGGTCGGCGTCGGACCGGAGCTCCCCGTTGGCCTGGGCTTGCTCCAAGAGGCGTCGCCCGTAGGCCAGTCGGGGAGCAATGACCCGTTGGCGATGCAGGTCCAGGGCACCGGGGTTGTCCCGATTGGTCATCAGGGACCCGAGTACGCCCATGCCCCAGGCGGCAAAGCGATGGTCGAAATCGATCAGGAAGCGGCAGAGATCAGCCTTCGGGTCCTCGGACGGCCCGGACGGGATCGACGCAGCGTGGTCAGCGATGGCGCTGGTGATGAGGTCGGCCTTGTCGCGGTAGCGGCGGTAGACGGTGGCCCGGGCGACTCCGGCTTCGCTGGCCACGCTCTCCATCGACATGGCCGAGTACCCGGCGTCGTCGAGCTGCCGGATGGCAGCCTCAGTGATGGCCCGGCTGGCCCGCTGGTCGCGGGGGCGTCCGGGGGCCCGGGTCGTCCGGGTCGTCCGGGACCCAGCGGCGCCGAGGGCCGCCGGTTGTGGCCCTTCGCCCGAGGGCGACCCCGGCTCGAGGGCCTCTCCCGCGGCCGACGCAGACAGGGCGCCGCTCATGCCACCACCGGAGCCGGCTCGACTTCTTTGGGCGGCCCCGGTCCTCCAGGCGCCCCCTGCTCCGGTTGATGGCCGGAGATGAAGTCCCGCTGGCGGACCAGGATGAAGGACCCGACGGCGCCGACGAAGGCGATGATGGCGCCGATCACCATCAACAAATTGAGGGAGCTGGCGAAGCCGGTGTGGTACGCCGTACTGAGGGCGTGGGCCTGAGCGGGGGGGAGCCCGGCCACTGCTTGCTGTACCTGACCGGCGGTGAGGGCCGGGCCCAGCTGTGCGCCGTGCTGGGCCGCCACCTGCTGCCCGGCCGGCGTGCTCAACAGGGAGTCGGTCACCTTGGTCCGGATGTCGCTCTGGAAGACGGCGCCCAGCCCGGCGATACCGGTGGCTATGCCCACCTGCCGGAACGTGGAGTTGATCCCCGAGGCCATGCCGCTGCGCTCCGGTGGCACCACGGCCACCGCCGACGAGGCAAGCACGGGATTGATCATCCCGATGCCAGCACCGGCCAGGATGAACCCGGGGAGCAGCACCGTCCATTGCGAGGTGGGCTGAATGGTGGCCATCAACAGGCAGCCGCCGGCAACCAACAGGAGGCCGATGCCCAGCATGTAGCGCGCCGGGAACCGGACGGTGAGCTTGCCCGCCACCGGAGCCACGATGAAGGCAAGGAGGGTGAGGGGGAGGAACCTGACCCCGGCGGCGAGCGGCCCGTAGCCGAGGTCGTCCTGGATGAACAGCGTCAGGTACAAGAACAGGGCGAAGATGGAGGCCGAAAGGGTGAAAGCCGCTCCCGAGATGCCGATCATGGCCGGTCGCCGGAACAAGGCGAGGTCGAGCATCGGGTCGCGTAGGCGGAGCTCGGCCACCAAGAAGACGGCCATGAGGATGCCCGCTCCGATCAGCAAGCCGACGATCTGGGCGCTTCCCCACCCGGCCGTGTTCCCGCGGACCAAGGCGAACACCAGCATGAAGAGCGAGCCCGAGAAGGTGACGAAGCCGATCCAGTCGATCCGCCTGGTGTTGGGGTCCCGCGACTCTTGGATTCGGGCCAGCGTGATGATGATGGCCCCGACCCCGATGGGCACGTTGACGAAGAAGATCCAACGCCAGCCGATGCCGCTGGTGATCGCCCCGCCGACCAGCGGGCCGACGGCCACCGCGCCACCAGTGACGGCGCCGAAGATCCCGAATGCCGTCCCTCGGTCCTTCCCTTGGAAGGCCTGGGCGATGAGGGCCAGTGAGGTGGCGAACATGATGGCGCCGCCCACCCCTTGCACGGCTCGGGACAGGTTCAGCATCAACGACGTGGTCGACAGCCCGCACACCAGCGAGGCCACCGAGAACACCCCGAGCCCGATGGCGAATACCTCTCGCCGCCCGAACATGTCGCCGACGACCCCGGCGGTGAGCAAGAAGGCGGCCAGGGTCAACGCGTAGGCGTCCACCACCCACTGAAGGTCACTGAACGACGAGTGCAGCGACCGCTGGATGTCGGGCAGGGCCACGTTGACCACGGTGATGTCCAGCAACAGCATGAAGATCGCCGTGCACACGGCGATCAAGGTCCACCATTTCCGATCGAGCCTGGCCATGGATCGTCTCCCCGGATCGTCGTTTCTGTGGATTTAGAATCAAGACGGACTGTATTGAAATACGGTCGGGTTGTCAATCCTGCGGCGGTCGAACAACTTGCGCCGCGCACGGCCCTCGACACGTCGAGCCTGTCGATCCATCGAGTCCCGTCGGCCGCCCGGCCAGCCAGGCGCGGCCAATCCTGAAACACTATGAGACATGGACTGGATCACCTTGACCACGGGCGAGGACCCCAGGCCCCGCCTGGCCCCTGAGCCCCTGCTCGCCCTGACTGCATTGAGCGACTGCGTGTGGGGCGCCGCCAACCCCGAGCTGCTCGAGCTAGCGCGGAACCGCATCGCCATGCTCTTGCGGGACCCGGAGTCCGGCGATCGCCGGCCGAAGGGCGCGCCCCGGCTGCCCGCCGACAAAATGGTGGCCCTGGCCGAATGGCCGACGTCACCGCTGTTCACCGAGACCGAGCGCGTGGTCCTGGATTTCACCGAGCGGTTCGTGATCGATGTGGCCGGCATCGGAGACGCCGACCGGGGTGCCCTGAGCGGCCAGCTGCCGCCCGACGAGCTGGGTGGCTTCGTCATCGGGCTGTATGCCTTCGACTACGAGCGGCGGATGGAACTGACCATCGCCCGGCTCTTCGACGTGCGACAGGTCGGCGCGGTCGCCGGTCGTGACCGCCCGGCCGCAACCGACGTAGGGGAGCGGTTCGATGACCTGATGAAGACCATCGCCCGCATGGATCAGCTCGACCCGGTCACCACCGAGCTGGTCCGGCTTCGAGGGGCGCGCCAGCACAACTGCCGTATCTGCCAGTCGACGCGCTCGGTGCAGGCCATCAGGGCGGGGGCCGATGAGTCGATGTTCACCAAGATCGACTGGTATGAGACGACCGACCTCACCGAGCGCCACAAGGTGGCCCTCCGGCTCACCGACGCCGTCATCACCCAACCGGCCGAGATCACCCCCGAGCTGGTGGTCCAGGTGCGCACGTACTTCGACCCGGCCGAGGTCGTGGAGATCGTCTTCGACATCCTGCGCAACAGCGCGCAGAAGGTGGCGGTGGCCCTGGCCGGCGACGAAGCCCACGTGACCGAAGGGGTCGAGTACTACGACCTGGCCGACGACGGCGACGTGCTGTACGGGCAGGAGGCACCGGTCAGCGTCTGAACCAGGAGGTAACTGCCGGGGTGGAGGCCCGGCGTCGTTCAAACCGGCGTCGTCAAAGGGGGCTCCGAGTGGACATGAGGGCGGCCTTGAGCAGGGGTGGACGAGTTGCTGGTGTCCTGCGCCACCGGTCGGTGTGTTGGCCGTGGTCGTGTTGGCCGTCACCGCGACGCTGCGGCGCTCCCGCCGCCGCCCCGAGGAGCCGGCCGCCGCATAGAACTGGTTGCGATTCTCGCCAGAACCCACCAAGACGGGCCACGCTCATCACCTGTGAACTCATCCAAGTGTTTGCTGTTGGCGCTCTTTTGAGAATTCCAAAAACCGGGTACATGTAACCAAAATCTGGGTAGACCAAACTCACCACCCGGAGGCGCCGGTCACCGCCTGAACTGAGAACTGAACCTGCTGGGTGGGATGGAGTCTCGCGTCGTCAAGGGGGGTTCCCAGTGGACACCGGGGGGGCTTTGGGCAGGGGTGGACGGGTTGCCGGTGTTCTGCACCACCGCTCCGTGTGTCTGGTCGGGGCAGTGCTCGCCCTCACTGCGACCCTCGCCGCTCCCGCCATCGCCGTCCCGAGGAGCCGGCCGGCGCATGCCCGAACTACCTGGGTCAGCGAGGCTCGAGGGCACGAAGCCCAGGTCTTGGCTCCGGGTGACCCCGTGGTCGGCATGTCCTCGACCCCCAATGGGAAGGGTTACTGGCTCGCCGCCTCTGACGGTGAGGTGTTCAGCTTCGGCGACGCCAGCTTCTACGGCTCCATGGCCGGGCACCCCCTCAACCGGCCCGTCGTCGGCATGGCCGTTACCCCCGACGGCGGCGGGTACTAGCTGATCGCGGCGGACGGGGGCCTCTTCGCTTTCGGCGATGCGCGATTCCACGGCTCAATGGGCGGCCAGCGCCTCGACGCCCCATCGTGGGCATGGCGTCGACTCCGGATGGCCATGGCTACTGGGAGGTGGCCGCTGACGGCGGCGTCTTCGCCTTCGGCGACGCAGGGTTCCACAGCTCGATGGGCGGCCATTCGTTGAACAAGCCGGTCGTCGGCATGGCCGCCACCGCGGATGGCCGTGGGTACTGGCTGGTGGCTTCGGACGGTGGGATCTTCACCTTCGGGGACGCCACCTTCTCCGGCTCTCTCGGGGGCCAGCCTTTGAACCAGCCCGTGGTCGGCATGGCAACGACCTCCGACGGTCGTGGCTATTGGTTGGTGGCCAACGACGGCGGGGTCTTCAGCTACGGAGACGCCACCTACTTCGGCTCCATGGGCGGGATCGGTCTCGACCGCTCGGTGCTCACGTTGGCGCGGAGTCCGTCCGATCTTGGATATGCGATGGCCACCTCCGACGGGGCCGTGTTCACGTTCGGCGACACCCGGTTCTACGGCTCTGTCATAAGCCCGGGCCCCCTCCGGGTCGGCGAGTACGGCGACTCGCTGGCCATGCAAGCCGTGCATGACGGGCGCACGCTCGTCCCGCGGGATGCTCATGCCGAGGAATGGTGCGCCTCCGTCC
This sequence comes from Acidimicrobiales bacterium, assembly GCA_036521415.1. Taxonomy (GTDB): domain Bacteria; phylum Actinomycetota; class Acidimicrobiia; order Acidimicrobiales; family RAAP-2; genus DASXMT01. Next base: position 24,253 of record DATDHU010000154.1, on the reverse strand, counting down.
GGCGCGACCAACATGGGGGCGCCGATGAACGACGCAAAGACAGGGGAGCCATGACGCTCGAAGGAAAGACTGCGCTGGTGACCGGCGCGGCGCGGGGGCTGGGACGGGCCTACGCCCTGCACCTGGCCAAGCTGGGTGCCGATATCGCCGTGCTCGATATCGACCTGCACTCGTACCGTGAGTATGAGTCAGAGGCGGTGCTCATGACCGCGGACACCACCGCCGAGGAGATCCTGGCTTTCGGCCGGCGTGCCCTGGCCCTCGAGACGGACGTCACCGATCCCGACGCCATGCGACAGGCGGTGGCCACCGTCGAGGAGGCCTGGTCAGGGCTCGACATCGTCGTCTGCAACGCCGGCGGAGGTCTGGGCTCACCGTTCGAGGGGCGGGCGTCCGAGCTCGATCTGGACGAGTTCGATGCCGTGATGAAAAAGAACCTGTACGGCACGGTCAACACCTGTGTAGCCGTGGCCCCGCTCCTCAAGCGCCAGGGATCGGGGAAGATCGTGACGGTGGCCAGCATCTCGGGACTCCGGGGCGGAAGGCAAGGTGCCTATGCCCACTACGGCGTGGCCAAGGCCGGCATCGCCATGTACACCCGGTACCTGGCCCAGGACCTCGGGTCCTCGGGCATCACCGTCAACTGCATCGCACCCGGGTACGTGGCCACCGGGCGCCTGGCCATGGCCTTCGAGTCCATGGAATCCGACACCTTGGTCTCGATCAACGCCATGAACGCCATCGGCCGCCCGGCCAGTACGGAGGACTGTGCCAAGGTCGTGGGTTTCCTGGCCAGCGCGGAGTCCGACTACCTGTCGGGCGTGGTGCTGCCCATCGACGGTGCCACTGTCTCGTAGCGACCCCTCTGACTCGTGACCAGCGGACCCGAGCGGGTAGGCGGTGCTCGGAACGGCTATGCGCCGACTTCGATACCAGCGGCTTCGCGTGCCTCCGACCGGCGGTTTGGGACCAGCTCGTCAAGTGTGACGGCAACCAGCTCCCGGCGTTCGAGCTCGGCGGCCAACCGGGGCAAGGCTGCATGGCCGACGCGCCACATGCCCGGAGAGCCCAGCTCGTCGTTGTCGTGGAGCAGGATGATCGCCCCACCGCCGAGCCGGCTGGTGACGCGCTCGGCTACCTCGTTCGGGTCGTTGGTGGCCCACTCCCGTCCCCACGACGACCACAGCACCGTCCGCAGTCCGAGGGCCCGGGCGACGACCAGCGTGGCGCCGGTCGCTTGGCCGTAGGACGGCCGGTACCACGACGAGGGATGGCCGCACCCGGCCATGACCTCGATGGCCCGTCGCAGGTCCTTGACGATCCACTGCGGAGACCGGAGGAGATGGTGTTCGTGCCGATAGCCGTGGGTCTCCACCTGGTGGCCACGGCGGGCGATCTCGCCGACGACGTCCCCGTCGCGCTCGACGAGCGAGCCCACGCAGAAGAAGGTGGCGCGAAGACCCAACTGGTCGAGCCGATCGAGCAGGTGTGGGGTGGTGTGTGGGTTGGGGCCGTCGTCGAATGTGAGCGCCACCTTTCTCCCCTTCGGTCCGCGCCATCGACAGAGGTCGCGGGGGAGGGAACGGAGCGGGCTCCACTGCCCGAGCGTGACCGTGCTCGGCACATAGTTGGCGGCCAGGGCCAGCCCGACCGCGGCCCCGACCACTCTCGAGGGAGCCACGCCGTCAATCCCCACGAACACACCCCCATGAGACTCGATCGCCTGGTCATCCTAGGGGATCGGGTGAACCGTACGGAGCCTTGGCGAGGTGCGGGCGGACGGGCTGACCCCTGTTCGTGGTCCACGCCCGGTTAGCTTCGACCTGCGATCCGGGTAGGACCCAGCGGCGCCGGACGACTTGGTGAGACCAATTGAACCTCACCGGCCGCGAACAGGTTGGTGGCCCACGTGAGGGCTACCATGACCACGAGCAAGGAGGGCGATGACCCGTAAGCGTCGGAATCAACTGCGATCGTCGCCCCCGGCTCCCGATGGGTTGGCGGCCACCCGGTCAATCGTCAGGTCGGTGACCGCGGATGCCGACGGGTCAGCCGCCGGGCGTGGCGACGCGTCAGCCGCCGGGGCAGTCGACGGGTCAGCACTCGAGAGCCCCGAGGGGTATGCCGCCCCGGGCGGGCCGGCCATCGGGGACAGCACCGCATCGACCGGACCGGTCGGCGACGTCACGGCCCTACTCACCGTGGCCGAGCTGGCGGACCGATCAGGGGTCCCGGTGCCCAGCATCCACCACTATCGCCGGCTGGGCCTGGTGCCCGAGCCCACCGCTGTCGAGTCGAAGCGGTTCCTTTATGACGAGCGGCACGTCGAGGCGCTCAAGCTGATCCGGTTGCTCCGGGACCGGTGGCGACTGTCCCTTCCGTCCATCGGCGAGCTCTTGCCCGAGCTACTGGCCGTCGAACGAACCGAGCCCTACTCGGTCGAGATGTGGGACCAGATCGTGACCACCTACCTCGTCCGGTCAGAGCCATCCCTTCCCGCGGCCCGGCTGCTGGCTGCGGCGCGTCAGGCGTTCGCCTCTGAGGGCTACGCGACGGTGAACGTCGGCCAGATCTGCGAGGCGGCCGGCATCGCCAAGGGCTCGTTCTACCGTTACTTCGATTCGAAGCACGACATCTTCCTGGCCGCCGCCCTCTCAACTGTGGATGCCGTGGGTGAAGGGCTCGACACGCTCAACGAGCCGATGAGCGAGACGAAGGCAGTGGCCGAGCTGGCCACGCTGCTCAAGCCCTTCGTTCCCCTGTACCTCGAGATCATGACGCGCGAGCTTCGGGGGGAGACCGACGTCGCCGGCATCGCCTCGGGGATCACCGAGGGAATCGCCGGACGGGTGTCGCCCCACCTCCGGGCCAAGGGCCACGCCGCCCTGAGCGCCGGACGGCGGGTGGCGGACAACGCCTTGTTGCGACTCTTCCGGGTCTCGATGGGAATGCGGTAGAACAGGCGTTCTCAGCTGGCCCGATCTGGGTCGGGGCCAAACCATACGGAACGGGCAATAGCCCTGTTCGGGTGGGATGTTGGGCCCCTGGCGATCCCGATGTATAACAGTGGCGAACCGCTGGTCACCATTGTTATACGAAGGTCCGGTCAAACGTGCCATCCTCCCTAGGAGTTTCACCATCGATCCCAGACCTTGATGCCGACGCGATCCTGGGTCAGGCCCGCTCGGAGAACTTCCCCGTCGCCTCGTTCTTCCTCCCCCGCCGGGTGCGCTCCCACTTGATGGCCATCTACGGGTTCGCCCGCTTGGCCGACGACATCGGCGACGAGGTCGAAGGCGACCGCCCGGCCCAGCTCGACTGGCTCGAGTCCGAGCTCGAGCGGGCCAACGAGGGAACGGCCACCCATCCCATCCTCGTGCGGCTGATGCCGACCTTGTCCGAACTGAGCCTGCCCCTCGATCCCTTTCGCGCCCTGATCGAAGCCAACCGGGTCGACCAGACGGTCCGGCGTTACGAGACGATCGAGGAGCTGGCCGACTACTGCCGGCTCTCGGCCGTTCCGGTCGGCCAGTTGGTGCTCTTGGTGTTCGGCGCTAGCACACCGGCTCGGGTCGCGCTGTCCGACGAGGTGTGCATCGGGCTGCAGCTGACAGAGCACCTCCAAGACATCGGCGAAGACGCGATCCGCGGCAGGATCTATCTCCCGGCCCGTGACCGGGCGGCCTTCGGGGTCACTGAGGACCAGTTGTTGGCCCCCCGTGCCGGCCCCTCGCTCCAACGCCTGGTGGCGGTACACGTCAACCGGGCGCGCCGTCGCCTGGCCGCGGGTCGGCCCTTGAGCGGAGGCCTGCCCTGGCAACCGCGCGCCGCGGTCGCCGGTTTCGTGGGCGGCGGCGAAGCCGCCCTCGATGCAATCCAGCGCGCCGGGTACGACGTCTTGGGCACGCGGTGCAAGCCCCGGCCCCTCGGGATCGTGGCCCGCCTGGCGACCACCCTCTTCGCATCGCCCGAACAAGGCGGACCTGACCAAACCGCGTCGGCAGACCAGGCCGCGACATCGAGCCGTTTCCCATCATCCGAAGGTGGGGCCGCCGCATGAATGCCGATGCCGCCTATCTCGAGTGCGAGGCCATCACCCGTCGTGAGGCCAAGAACTTCGCCTACGGCATCCGCCTGCTCAAAGAGCCCGAGCGGCACGCCCTGTCGGCTGTCTACGCCCTGGCCAGGAGGATTGACGACATCGGCGACGGCGACGCGCCCGCCGCCCAGCGTCTCGAGGAGCTGGCCGCCGTCCGCAAGGACCTGGAGCCCGTCTCGGCCGAGACCGACGACCCGGTGCTCGCCGGTGTCGCCCATGCCGCGGCGCGCTACGGCTTGCCCATGGCTGCGTTCGGCGAGTTGATCGACGGCTGTGTCATGGACGTCGGGGGGGCGGAGTACGCCACCATCGACGACCTGGTGGGCTACTGCCGCCGGGTAGCCGGCTCGGTGGGCCGCCTGTCACTCGCCATCTTCGGGGTGGACGACGTGACCGTAGCCAACCCGCTGGCCGACGACCTCGGCGTGGCCCTCCAGCTGACCAACATCCTCCGGGACATCATCGAGGACGGCGAGCGTGGTCGCGTCTACCTGCCGACCGAGGACGCAGAAGCGGTGGGCTGCCCGCCCGACCTGAGCGGGCCGCCGTCGGCCGTGGCTGACCTCGTGGCCTTCGAGTGCGTGCGGGCGCGTGAGTGGTTCGATCGAGGGCTCCGGCTGCTCCCACTGCTCGACCGGAGGAGCCGCGCCTGTGTCTCGGCCATGGCCGGCATCTATCGCCGCCTGCTGGCTCGCATCGAGCGGGACCCGATCGCCGTGACCCGCGGGCGGGTGTCGCTGCCGGCATGGGAGAAGGGGTACATCGCCCTGCGCAGCATCTCCGGTGGCACTCCGTGACCTGCCCGCGCATAGCGGTCATCGGAGGGGGACTGGCCGGCGTCAGTGCTGCACTGGCCGCCGTCGACGGGGGGGCCGACGTCGTCGTCTTCGAGCGGCGCTCCCGGTTGGGCGGGCTCACCTGGTCGTTCCGCCGCAACGGTCTCTGGTTCGACAACGGCCAGCACGTCTTCATGCGGTGCTGCACCGCCTACCGCGGATTCCTGGAACGCATCGGGGCCACGGGCGAGGTGTCGCTCCAGCCCCGGCTCGAGGTGCCCGTCCTGGCGCCGGGGGGGATCACCGCGTCCATCACCCGCACCGACCTGCCCGCCCCCTTCCACCTCGCCGGTTCGTTGGCCCGCTACCGCTTCCTCAGTGTGGGGGAACGGGCCGGGCTGGGGCGCGCCGTCCTGGCCATGCGCCGCCTCGACCCTCACGACCCCGCACTCGACCGCATCACCTTCGGGCGGTGGCTGGCCGATCACGGGCAGAGCGCCAGGGCCGTCGAGCGTCTGTGGGACCTCATCACCCTTCCCACGGTCAATGTGCCCGCCGCCGAGGCGTCCCTGGCCTTGGCGGTCAAGGTCTTCCGCACCGGCCTGCTCGACAGCGCCGACGGCGGTGACATCGGGTGGTCCCAGGTACCCCTGCGGCAGCTGCACGCCGAGAACGGGTCGCGGGCTCTGTCGGCGTCCGGCGTCGACGTGCGGCTCGGGTCCCGGGTCGAGGGGGTCTCCCGCGCCACTGACGGCAGCTGGACCGTCGCCACTCCCGACGGCCCGGTGCGCGCTGATTCGGTGATCGTCGCCACACCGCCCGAGGTGACCGCTGCCCTCGTTCCAAAGGGCGTCCTGCCCGCCGTCGACGGACTGGGCACCTCGCCCATCGTCAACGTGCACCTGGTCCTCGATCGCCGGGTGACCGACCTCCCCATGGCCGCCGGCATGGGCACCCCGATCCAGTTCCTGTTCGACCGCACGGCCTCGTCCGGCCTGGCTCAAGGGCAGTGCCTGGCCATCTCGTTGTCAGGGGCCGATGCCGTCATCGGCCAGCGCCCCGAGGACCTAGTGCGCTCGTTCCGCCAGGCTCTCGACGAACTGCTCCCGGCGGCCCGCCACGCTCGCCTTGTCGACGGCACGGTCAGCCGCGAGCGCGCAGCCACCTTCCGCGCTGTTCCTGGGACGGCCGCATTGCGGCCCTCCTCGCGGACCGGCCTCCGAGGCCTGGCGCTGGCTGGCGCCTGGTGCGACACGGGTTGGCCGGCGACCATGGAGGGGGCGGTGCGCAGCGGGCAGTCGGCTGCGGCGGTGGCCCTGGCCGAGGCCGGCAGCGAGCAGAGCAGCGAACGCGACAACCCGCCCCTCCATCTCCAAGGAGTCCCGGCCCCCAGGCTCGAAGGAGTCCCACAATGACCGCCTCTCCGGCAACGACGGTTCCCGCACTCCTCCCCGAGTCCCTGGGGCGCGCCGCCGCGCTCGTCACTCCGGCTCTCGATGCGGCTGTCGACCGCCTCAGCCCCGAGCTGGCCGAGCCAGTCCGCCATCACCTGGCCGGCGGGGGCAAGCGGGTCCGGGCCGCACTGGTGCTGGTTTCGGCGGCGGCGGCCGGCGGCACCGAGGAGACGGGCATCCCCGGAGCCGTGGCCATCGAGCTGGTCCACAACTTCTCGCTGCTCCACGACGACATCATCGACGAGGACCGCGACCGGCGTCATCGCCCGACCGTCTGGGCCCAGTTCGGGATCGGCTCGGCCATCATCGCCGGGGATGCATTGGCCGCGCTGGCTACCCAGGTGCTGCTCGACGATCCCACCCCCGAGCGGGTGCGGGCCACGGCCGCCCTGACCACGGCCACCCAGGAGATGATCGCCGGCCAGGCCGACGACATGGCCTTCGAGACCCGAGCCTCGGTGACTGTGGAGGAGTGCCTGCGCATGGCCACCGGGAAGACAGGGGCCCTGTTGTCCTGTGCCTCGTCGCTCGGCGCCCTGCTGGTCGGTGCCCCCGACCCCACCGTGGCCGCCCTAGCCGACTTCGGCCGCAACGTGGGCATCGCCTTCCAGGCCATCGACGACGTGCTGGGGATCTGGGGCGAGCCGAGCCAGACCGGTAAGCCGGCCGGCAACGATCTGGTCCAGCACAAGATGACCCTCCCGGTCGTCACCGCACTGGCCCGCGTCGACGGTCGGCGTCCCGAGCTCGCCGCACTGCTCGGTCGCCCGCTGGCGGGAGACGACGTCATCGAGGCCGCCCGGCTCATCGAGGAGAGCGGCGCTCGCGACGAGGCCATGGGCATCGCCGAGTCCCACCTGGACGCGGCGCTCACGTCTCTGGACCGGGCCGACCTCCTCCCCGGCCCCCGCTCCCAGTTGGAGGCCATCGCCCAGTTCGTGACCGAGCGCGACCGATGACCGCCACCACCAGCTCCTCGGTCTTCGACCGGGCGCCTGACGCCGAAGCCACGGGCACCGACGGGCACCGCCTCGACCGGACCGCGGGCGAAGCGCTCACCCGCGCCGTCGGCGCACTGGGCCGGCTGCAGGATCCCGACGGCTGGTGGAAAGGTGAGCTCGAGACGAACGTCACCATGGAGGCGGAAGACCTCCTGTTGCGCCAGTTCCTCGGGATCCGCACCGATGACCAGACGCAGAGGACGGCGACGTGGATCCGCTCCCGCCAGCGCGACGACGGGACCTGGGCCACCTTCCACGGAGGCCCGCCGGACCTCTCCACCACCATCGAGGCCTACGTGGCCCTCCGACTGGCCGGCGACGGAGTCGACGCGCCACACATGGCCCGGGCCGCGGGATTCGTCCGCCATTCCGGCGGCCTGGAGGCCAGCCGGGTCTTCACCCGGATCTGGATGGCGCTGTTCGGGCTCTGGTCGTGGGAGGACCTCCCGGTCATGCCGCCCGAGCTCATGCTCCTCCCGCCGTCGGTGCCCCTCAACATCTACGACTTTGGTTGCTGGGCCCGTCAGACGGTCGCCGCCCTAACCGTGATCAGTGCCCACCGACCTGTTCGCCCCATCCCGGTGACCATCGACGAGCTCCGGACCGGGACACTGCCCCCGCACAGGCCCACCAGCCGGTGGGGGAGGCGCTTCGAGCGGCTCGACCGATTGCTCCACGTCTACGAGCGCCGGCCCGTCTCCGTGCTGCGCAAGCTGGCACTGCAGCGGGCCGAGCGATGGATCGTGCAGCGCCAAGAGGCTGACGGATCCTGGGGCGGGATCCAGCCTCCCTGGGTCTATTCGCTCATGGCGCTGCATCTACAGGGCTACCCGCTCGATCATCCCGTCATGCGCGCCGGCCTGGACGGGCTGGACGGCTTCACCATCGAGGACGAGGCCGGCCGTCGCCTCGAGGCCTGTCAGTCACCGGTGTGGGACACGGCCCTGGCCGTCATCGGGTTGGCCGATGCGGGCACGTTGCCCACCGACCAGGGCATGCGAGAGGCCGGCGCCTGGCTGTTGGGCCAGGAGGTCACCATCAGGGGGGACTGGAGCATCCGGCGGCCCCGTCTCGCTCCCGGCGGGTGGGCGTTCGAGTTCGCCAACGACCATTACCCCGACATCGACGACACGGCCGAGGTGGTGCTGGCCCTCCGGCACTGCGACGTCTCCGCCGAAGGGGCCATCGACCGGGCCGTGGCCTGGATCGAGGGGATGCAGTGCCGCGACGGTGGCTGGGGTGCCTTCGACGCCGACAACACCCGCGGCCTGTGCGAGGAGCTCCCCTTCTGCGACTTCGGTGAGCTCATCGACCCACCGAGCGCGGACGTCACCGCCCACGTGGTCGAGATGCTGGCCGTGCTGGGCCGCCGCGGTCCGGCCATGGACCGCGGCGTCCAGTGGCTGCTCGACGCGCAGGAGGCCGACGGCTCCTGGTTCGGTCGCTGGGGAGCCAACTACGTCTACGGCACCGGGGCCGTGGTACCGGCCCTCACCGCGGCGGGCATCGGGCCCGAGCACCCGGCTCTGGCCAAGGCGGTCCGGTGGCTCGAGTCCCATCAGAACCACGACGGTGGCTGGGGTGAGGACCTCCGCTCCTACCGAGACCCGAGCCTGGGCGGGCAAGGGACCTCGACCGCCTCCCAGACGGCCTGGGCCCTCCTCGCCCTCCTCGCCGCCGGGCGCCAGGGGACGTCCGCCGACGCCGGCATCGAGTTCCTGGTCGGCACCCAGCGAGACGACGGGACCTGGGACGAGCCCTGGTTCACCGGCACCGGCTTCCCTGGGGACTTCTACATCAACTACCACCTGTACCGCCTGATCTTCCCGGTGATGGCCCTCGGCCGCCACCTTGGCGGTAGGCAGGACAGCCGCCACCTTGGCGGTAGGCAAGACAGCCGCCACCTTGGCGTGGGTCAGGAGAGCCGCCACCTTGGCGGGAAGACCGGCGGCGCCGTTGCGGAGCGGACCCATGGCTGACCTCACCGTCGTGTCGCCGCTACGCATCGAGGCCATGGCTGTCGGCGGGGCCGTGCCCCGCATCGGGATGGGCCGGGCCAAGGCGACCGCTTCGGGGGCGAGGCTGGCCGCCTCGCCCTCCTCGCAGGCCATCGCCCTCGTCGGCGTGGCCGGTGGGTTGGATCCCGATCTGCCGCTCGGGCAACTGGTGGTGGCGACCGAGGTGCGCACCGTCGACGGGAGCATCGTCCGGTCGCTTCCCGGGGCCGAGCGGATCGCCGACGACCTCCGCCAGAAGGGCCTTGACGTCCGTACCGGGCCGATCGTGTCCTCACTCCACCTCGTCCGGGATGCGTCGAGGGCGGCTCTCGCCGCTACCGGCGCCATCGCGGTGGACATGGAGTCGGCCTGGTTGGTCGATCAGCTCCCGCTCGACCAGCCCGTAGCCGTTGTGCGCGCCATCTCGGACACGGCCGAGGGTGGCCTGGCCGACATGGCGGTCGGCGGGATGCGGGCCCTCGCCACCTTGATGCGGGTGCGACCCTCGCTGGAACGCTGGGCCGGCGCTGTCGGCCGGCACCACGTCGTGCTCGCCGCGCCGCGCTCGTTCTGTGCCGGCGTCGAGCGGGCCATCGAGATCGTGGAGCGGGCCATCGAACGCTTCGGCTCGCCGGTCTACGTCCGCCGGCAGATCGTGCACAACAGCCATGTCGTCGCCGACCTAGAGGGGAAGGGGGCGATCTTCGTGGAGGAGCTCGACGAGGTGCCGGCCGGGGCCGTCGTCGTCCTCGCCGCCCACGGCGTCTCGCCTAAGGTCCGCGAGGAGGCGGGCCGCCGCAGCGACCTGTCGGTCATCGACGCCACCTGCCCGCTGGTGACCAAGGTCCACCACGAGGCCCGCCGCTTTGCCTCCCACGACTACCAGATCGTCCTGATCGGCCACGAGGGTCACGAGGAGATCGCCGGCACGCTGGGCGAGGCGCCCATGGCCCTGGTCGAGCGACCGGCGGACGTGGCCGCCCTCGACATCGAGCCCGGTGCCGAGGTGGCCTACCTCACCCAGACCACCCTGGCCACCGACGAGACGGCCGAGATCATCGCCGCCCTGCGCAACCGGTTCCCCGACCTGCACGGCCCCAACTCCAACGACATCTGTTACGCCACCCAGAACCGCCAGGACGCGGTGCGGGGCATGGTCGACCTCTGCGACCTGCTCTTGGTGGTCGGTTCGGCCAATTCGTCCAACACGGCCCGTCTGGTCGAGGTGGCCAGGCGCGAGGGTTGCCGGACCGAGCTGATCGAAGACGAGACGCACCTCCGGTTGAGCTGGTTCGACGGCGTGGAGACCGTCGGCATCACCGCCGGTGCGTCTGCTCCGGAATTCCTAGTCCAACGCGTGATCGACAGCGTCTCGGACCTCGGTCCGGTGGTCGTCACCGAGCATCGGACCACGGAAGAAAGTGCCCATTTCTCTCTACCTCAGGCGGTGCGCTAATGCCCATACCTCTCCGACAGAACATGAAGATCGGATCCCATCTGCTCCGGCAGAAGCTGAAGGGCGTCAAGCACTATCCCTTCATCGTGGAGATCGAGCCACTGTTCGCATGCAACCTCTCGTGCCCGGGTTGCGGAAAGATCCAGCATCCCACCGACATCCTCAGGAAGCGGCTGTCGATGGAGGACATCCTCCAAGCAGTGGAGGAGACCGGGACGCCCATGGTCTCCATCGCCGGGGGTGAGCCTCTCCTCCACCCGGACATGGAGCGCATCGTGGCCGAGCTCATCCGCCGCAAGGTGTACGTCTACCTGTGCACCAACGCCGTGCTGCTCCGGCGCCGCCTGGAGCGCTTCGCGCCGTCGCACTTCTTCTCCTGGGTCGTGCACATCGACGGCATGAAGGAGCGCCACGACGCCGCCGTCGACCGGGAGGGAGTGTTCGACGAGGCGGTGGCGGCCATCCGGGAGGCGAAGGAGAAGGGCTTCCGGGTGACGACCAACTCCACGTTCTTCAATACCGACTCGCCCAAGACCGTCCGGGACGTTCTCGACTTCTTGAACGACGACCTCAAGGTCGACGCCATGATGATCTCACCCGCCTACGCCTACGAGAAGGCCCCCGACCAGGAGCACTTCCTCGGTGTCGACCAGACCCGGAAGCTGTTCCGGGACGCCTTCGACGGGAAGCGCAAGAAGTGGCGCCTTAACCATTCGCCCCTGTTCCTGGACTTCCTCGAGGGCAAGCAGGAGTTCTCCTGCACCGCCTGGGGGATCCCCAGCTACTCGGTTCTGGGCTGGCAGCGCCCCTGCTACCTGATGTCCGACGGCTATGCCACCAGCTACAAGGAGCTGGTGGAGACGACCGACTGGGACGCCTACGGCCGGGGAAAGGACCCGCGCTGTGCCAACTGCATGGCCCACTGTGGGTACGAGCCCACGTCGGTGATCGCCAGCATGGACTCCTTGCGCCAATCCCTACGAGCCCTCGTCAACACCCATTGATCCCGGTGACCATGAGCACCGTTGCCGCTGACGCGCCGACTGTTGTCGACGAGGGCGTGGCCCTTGTCGATCCGGCGGAGCCGTGCGGTGACCTGCTCGACCGGCTCGACCTCGCCTCCCTACGGGCCATGGACGGCCCCGAGCTCGAGCAGCTGGCTGCCACCATCCGGCGGTTCCTGGTCGACTCGGTGGCCGAGACCGGGGGCCACCTCGGCTCCAACCTCGGCATCGTCGAGCTGACCCTGGCCCTGCACCGGGTCTTCGACTCACCTGCAGACGCCCTGGTCTGGGACACCGGCCATCAGGCCTACGTGCACAAGCTGGTGACCGGACGGGTTGGCGCCTTCGGCCAGTTGCGCCAACGAGGCGGCCTGTCGGGCTATCCAAACCGGCTCGAGTCGGACCACGACCTGGTGGAGAACAGCCATGCCTCCACCGCGCTGTCCTACGCCTACGGGTTGGCCCGGGCCCGGCGGCTGTGCGGCGACGACCGTCCGGTGATCGCCGTGGTCGGCGATGGTGCCCTCACCGGCGGGCTGGCCTACGAGGCGCTGAACAACATCGGCATGACGGGCACGCCCGTGGTGATCATCGTGAATGACAACGGACGGTCTTACGCCCCGACCGTTTCCCGGCTGTCGACCGCCGGCCGTGCCCACCCTGAACCTGGCCGCGACGCTGTTGCCCACCCTGGTGGACACGCCGGCGACAACGCGGCGTTGGTGGCCCCCTTCTTCGAGGCGCTCGGCCTGTCCTACGAGGGCCCGGTGGACGGCCATGACATCGCCCGGCTGGAGTGCGCGCTGCGCGCCGTGGCCGGTCGTCCGGGGCCGGTGGTGCTCCACGTCCACACCACCAAGGGGCGCGGGTACGCACCGGCCGAGGACGACGAGGACAAGTGCCTGCACGACATCGGCCCGTTCGACCCGGCCACCGGAATCGCCACCCAGAAGCCCGGCGCCGGTCCCAGCTACACCCACGCCTTCACGGCCGCTCTGTTGGCCGAGGCCGAGGCCCGGCCCGAGGTGGTCGCCCTCACTGCGGCGATGCCCGGGCCCACCGGTCTTGCTCCCTTCCGCGACCGCTACCCCGACCGCTTCTTCGATGTGGGCATCGCCGAGCAGCACGCGGTGACCGCGGCGGCGGGCATGGCCATGGGCGGGCTCCGACCAGTTGTGGCCATCTACTCGACCTTCCTCAACCGGGCCTGGGACCAGGTCTACTACGACGTGGGCCTGCACCGGCTGCCGGTGATCTTCTGCATCGATCGAGCCGGCGTGACCGGCGAGGACGGGCCCAGCCACCACGGCTTGCTCGACCTCGCCCTCCTCACCAAGGTGCCGGGGATGACGGTCTTCGCACCGGCCAACTACGACGAGGTGGCCGTCATGCTCCATGAGGCCTTGGCCATCACCTCAGGGCCGGTCGCCATTCGCTGGCCCAAGACCGAGGCGGCCCGGGGACCGGTCACCGGGAGCGGCGTGACCGGGCGGCGCATTCGTGGAGGAGCAGACGTCTGCCTGCTCGGCGTGGGGAAGCAGGTGGCGGCGTGCGAGCAGGCGGCCGAGCTCCTGGCTGCCGTGGGCGTGGACGCCACCGTGTGGGACGTGCGCGTGGCCTCTCCGTTGGACCCGCGCATGATCGACGATGCCTGGCGACACAGTGTCGTGCTCACCGCGGAGGACGGGGTGATCGAGGGTGGCGTCGGCGCCCTGGTGGCCTCTGCGCTGGCCGGCCGGTCCGGCACCGACGGCCCCGCCCTGGTGGCTCGGGGGGTGCCGGTGGCCTATGTGCCCCACGGCCATCCCGCCGACATCCTGTCCCAGTTGGGACTGGACGGCCCCGGATTGTGCGCCACCGCGCTCGACGCGCTGGCCCGGGTCAGCCGACCCGAGGTGGCCACGGCGGACGACGCCGTCCTGTTGCAGGTGGTACCGGGTTCTCTCTCAGATCACTGACCCTCGTGCACTTCATTCGCTGGTCGGGCCGCTGAAGTGCGGGTCGCGTCGCTCACGGTGGGAGGCCAGGCCCTCGGCGGCATCGGGGCCCCCGAAGCCGTAAAATTCGTAGGCCAACGAGGCGTCGAAGACGGGCCCCAGCATCCGGTACCAGTTGTTCATGACATGTTTGGTCCAACGGATGCCGCTCTGACCGCCGTCGGCCAGGGCTCGGGCCACCGCCAGGGCCCGGGTGAGGACTTCCTCGTCGTCCACGCACATCGACACGAGCCCGATCCGCTCGGCCTCCTCGCCGCTGAGCGCCTCGCAGGTCAATAGGTAGTACTTGGCCTTGGCCATGCCGCACAGGATGGGCCAGCAGATCGCTGCGTGGTCCCCGGCGGCCACGCCCAGGCGGGTGTGCCCGTCGATGATGGTGGCCGAGCGGGAGACGATGGAGATGTCGGCCAGCATCCCGACGGCCAGCCCGGCGCCGACGGCAGGGCCGTGGATGGCCGAGATGATCGGCTTGGAGCAATTGATGACGTTGAGCACGATGTCGCGCGCCTCACGCATCACCCGGGTTCGGACGGCGTAGTCGGTGGTCAGCTGCTCGAGGAGCTCAAAGCTCCCGCCGGCCGAGAAGCCGCGGCCGGCGGCCCGGATGACCGCGACCCGCACTGCCGGGTCCCGGTCGACGGCCAACCAGACGTCGGCCAGCTCCCGGTGGGTCTTCGGCCCGACGGCGTTGAGGTTGGGACCGTCGAGCACGATCTGGAGCACAGCGGGCTCGCTCCGGTCGAAGGTCAGCGTCTCGAAGGCGGCATAGGGATCGGGCACGGCCGCGACGCTAGTCCGGGCCCACGGCGGCTTCGGGATGGCCCGGGACAGCGAGGTAAGGTCCTATCCGGCCCGGGGCGTCTTGCATGGTTAAGGCGCAGGGCTCGATCAGAGGAGGTCTGAAGTCGAACGCGAATTGGACGCCGGACCTCGTTGGCTGCACGCACCGCAGGCACCGTCGTCGAGCCAGAGCCCCGAGCTGCCCGAGGCGCCGGGCTACCGGCTGAAGCGACTGCTCCTCGGTCCTCCGATCGTGAGCGAGGACCTCCACAGCGAGCGGCTGGGGAAGCCAACGGCGCTGGCCGTCCTCTCATCTGACGTCATGTCGTCGTGCGCGTACGGGACAGAGTCCATCCTGCGGGTCCTGATACCGGCGGCGGGTGTGGCCGCCTTCTCGCTCATCACGCCCATCACCGCCTTGTTGCTGCTCGTCCTCGGGGTCGTGTGCCTTCTGTACCGCCAGGTGGTGAAGACATACCCGGTCTCGGGCGGCTCCTATGTGGTCAGCCGGGACAACTTCGGGTACTCGGTGGCCCAGATACCCGGTGCCGCCCTGCTATTGAGCTATGTGCTCACCGTGGCCGTCTCGGTGGCCGCCGGCGTGGACGCCGTCACCTCTGCCTTCCCCGTGCTGTCTCCCTACCCGGTGGAGATGGCGGTGGGGTTCGTGCTGCTCATCGCCTACGGGAACCTTCGGGGCATTCGCGAAGCGGGCCGGGTCTTTGCTTTCCCCACCTATTGGTTCCTCGCCTCCATGGCCGTCCTGGTGGTGGTCGGGCTGACCCGGCTGGCCATTACCGGGCACCTCCACCACTATCCCCTGAACGCCCCGGGCCACGTCCCGGCGGGGACGGCCGGCAGCGGCTTGCTGTTGGGGGCATCCCTGTTCATCTTCTTGAAGGCCTTTGCCAACGGCGGCTCGGCCATGACCGGCATGGAGGCCATCTCCAACGCAGTGACCGTGTTCAAGCCTCCACAGGTCCGCAACGCCCGGACCACGCTGGTCCTCATGGCCTCCATCCTCGGGGCCATGTTCCTGTCGGTGTCGGTCTTCGCCCAGCTGACCCATGCCGTCCCGTACCTGAACGGCACGCCGACCGTGCTCTCCCAGATCGGCCGGGCCGTGTTCGGGACCGGTGGCGCCTCCAACGTCGGCTATTACTCCCTCCAGTTCTCCACCGCGCTCATCCTCATCCTCGGCGCCAACACCAGTTACAACGGGTTCCCGCTGTTGGTCAGCTACATCGCTCAGGACGCATACCTACCCCGGCCCCTCACCACCCGTGGTCACCGGTTGGTGTACTCGAACGGGATCGCAGCCCTCACCGTCGTCTCCATCGTGCTGTTGGTGGTGACCCGGGCCCGGGTTGCCGACCTGATCCCGCTGTACGCCTGCACCGTGTTCACCGGCTTCACCATGGCCGGTGCCGGCATGACCAAGTACTTCGTCACCCATCCGGGACCGAAGCGGCGCCAGAACCTCATCGTCAGCGCCTCCGCCTTCGTGCTGAGCGCGGTGGTGACCCTCATCTTCATCGTCACCGAGTTCACCAACGGCGCATGGCTGATCGTGGTGGCCATTCCGCTCATCGTGTTCTTCCTCACCCGCACCCATCGCCGCTACGAGGAAGAGAAGCAGGTGCTGGTCCAGGACGCCTCGGGGGCCACTGCGGTGACCGAAACCCACGCCCTCCGTCACAGCGTGGCCCTAGTGCTGGTGGACAGCTTGGATCTGGCCACGACCAGGGCGTTGCAGCTGGCCCGGTCTTTCACCCCGTCGGGAGAGGTCCGGGCCGTCCACTTCGTGATCGACACGGCCCACGCCGACGACATTGCCAGGCAATGGCGGCAACTGGGCATGGGGGACCTGGCCCTCGAGCTCATCGAATGTCCGGACCGTCGGTTGTCCCGCGCCGCCACCGAGATGGCGGCCAGCCTGGCTGCCGACGGTGAGACCGAGGTCATGTTGATCCTTCCCCGGCGGCTCTACCGAGGGGTGGCCAATCGCTTCCTGCACAGCCACACTGCCGACCGTATCGTCACCGCGGTGAGCACGCTGCCCCACGTGAGCGCCACCATCGCCCCCTTCGATGTGACCGGCCTGGTCAAACGCCGCTCGAAGCTCTTGGCCCAAGGGCGCATGTCGACCAAGGTGAAACCGGTGACCGGCCCTCGCCGGTCGGACCATGCCAAGCGGCTGATCGAGGTGGCCGGGGCCACGCCCCTCGGAGAGCTGACCTACCGCAAGCGCACGGTGGTCGCCGGGCGGGTGCGGTCGGTGCGGGTGCAGCCGTGGTCGGGAGCGGTGGCGCTCGAGTGCACCATCGTCGACGACACCGGCGCGCTGAACCTGGTGTTCCTCGGTCGCCGAGCCGTGCCCGGGATCGAGCCGGGAACCCAGCTCAGGGCGGAGGGGATGATCGGCAAGCACAACGGCCGACTGGCTGTGATCAATCCCGTCTACGAGCTACTCCTGACCGCCGGGCAGGAGGACGCGTCGGCCGACTGATGCCGAGTGCAGCTCAACGACCGCCCAGCAGTCGCCGGACGGTGGCCAGGCGGTCGGGCACCACCTTCCACCACATCCACCGCCCCCGCTTCTCACCGACGATGAGCCCGGCCTCGGCCAGGACGCGGGTGTGATGCGAGACGGTCGGCTGTGACCGTCCGAGCGGTGCCTCCAGGTTGCAGCTGCACACCTCGTTCTCGGACGCGACGAGGGACAGCAGCCGCAGCCGGGTCGGGTCGCCGAGGGCGGCGAGCACGGGGGCGAGGCCCTCGGCATCCGATTCCGAGAGGGGCGCGGCGGTCAGCGGTGCGCAGCACGGCTCGTCGATGGGGGTAACGGCAAGCCGGGTGGATGTCCCTGCGGCCATGGGGCTCTCCTATTGACAGTCATCAATCTATCGGCCAAACTGACCAATCGATGACCATCAATCTACAGGAGCGTTCCATGTCCCGAGTGCAACTGGCCCTCAACGTCTCCGACCTCGACGAGGCCGTCGAGTTCTATTCGAAGCTGTTTGCCACCGGACCGGCCAAGATCCACCCCGGCTATGCCAACTTCGCCATCACCGACCCTCCGCTCAAGCTGGTCCTCATCGAAGACGCAACGCAGGCGCCCGGTTCCCTCAATCACCTCGGTGTCGAGGTGGCATCGTCGGCCGAGGTGGCCGCGGCGCAGGCCCGGCTCACCGCAGTGGAACTGCCCACGGCGACCGAGGACCAGGTGACCTGCTGTTTCGCCGTCCAGGACAAGGTGTGGGTGGATGGCCCCGGCGGTGATCCCTGGGAGATCTATACCGTGCTCTCCGACGCCGAGATGCCGGCCGGGGAGCTGCGGACGGCCGAACCAAGCGGTGCCGCGTGCTGTGCCTCCCGGCCAGATCTCGCCGCCACCGGGCCCGCTTCGTCCTGCTGCTGAGCAACGGGCAGAGAGCAGGAGACGAGGGAATCAGGCTGCGACCGATGCAGGAGCCGGCCCTGTGGCGTCGCCTGGTGGCCGAGTTTCTGGGCAGTGCGTTCCTGGCCGCCATCGTGATCGGCTCGGGGATCGCCGCCCAACAGCTCTCGCCCGGGAACGTCGGACTCCAGCTCTTCGAGAACGCCGCTGCCACTGCGGCCGGGTTGTTCGCAGTCATCTTGATGTTCGGCGGCGTGTCCGGGGCCCACTTCAACCCGGTGGTCTCCTTCGTCGACGCCGCCTTCGGCGGACTGGCCTGGCCGGACGCCGCGGCCTACCTACCGGCCCAGGTGGCAGGGTGCGTCGGCGGTGCGGTGGTGGCCAACATCATGTTCGCCAAGGCGGCCGTCAGCATCTCGACCCACCACCGGGCCACCGGTCCGCACTTCCTCTCGGAGATCGTCGCCACCCTGGGCTTGCTCCTCGTGATCTTCGCCCTCGCTCGCTCCGGTCGCAGCAGGAGCGCACCGGCCGCAGTGGGGGCCTATATCGGGGCCGCGTACTTCTTCACCAGCTCCACCAGCTTTGCCAACCCGGCCATCACGGTTGGTCGCATGTTCTCCAATACGTTTGCCGGCATTGCTCCGTCGTCCGCACCCGTCTTCATCGGCGCCCAAGTGGTAGGAGCCGTGGCGGCCATCCTCGTCATCAAGACGCTCTACCCCGATGTCACCCCGGCCGATGCTTCAGACATCGTCTTCCCCCACCATGTCTCCGACCGTGGCGAGGCGGCGGTGGCCGGCGGTGATCCGGGCGACCGGCCGGCGGGCAACGCACCGGGGGGCGACGAACCCGGCCGGTTCGATGCAGAGCTCCCACCCATCGCGACCCCACCCATCGCGACGTGAACCCATCGTGACCCGAGAAGGGATAGGCAATGCAGCTCGTCGTCGTCGGAGGCAGTGATGCCGGGATCAGTGCCGCCGTGCGAGCCCGTGAGCTCGATCCCGGCACCGATGTCACCGTCGTGGTCGCCGACTCCTTCCCCAATTTCTCCATCTGCGGCATTCCCTATTACGTGTCCGGCGAGGTCACCCACTGGGAGAACCTGGCCCATCGGACCCTGGCCGACCTCGAGGCCACCGGCATGAACCTGAGGCTGGACACCAGAGCGACGATGATCGACCCCGCTACCGACAAGGTACTCGTCACCGACCTCGAGGGCACCGAGCACGCGCTTACCTACGACGCCCTGGTCGTCGGCACCGGTGCTGTTCCCGTCCGGCCCCGCATCGCCGGCCTGTTCGGTCCCGATGCCCTCGATGGGTCAGATGGAGTGCACATGCTCCACTCGATGGGCGATACCTTCGCCCTCATGGCCACCGTGGAGGAAACGGCTCCAGCCAGCGCGTTGATCGTGGGGGCGGGCTACATCGGCCTGGAGATGGCTGAGGCCCTGGTGGCCCGGGGCCTCTCGGTCACCCAGGTCGAAGCACTCCCCGAGGTCCTGCCTACCGTCGACCCGCATCTCGGGGCATTCGTCCACGCCGAGCTGACCGAGCACGGCGTCGACGTGCGCTGTGGGACCACGGTCCGCTCGGTGTCCCGGGCCCCCCAGGGGTCCACCGGGCGACTCGTAGTTGGCGGCATGCACGCCGATGGCAGCGAGGCGACGATGGTCGCCGACCTCGTCCTCGTGGTTGTAGGCGTCCGACCGGATACCGTCCTGGCCGAGACGGCAGGCGTTGCCCTCGGGGCCAGCCGGGCGATCGTCGTCGACCGGGGGATGCGTACCAATCGGCCCAGCCTGTTCGCCGCCGGTGACTGCGTCGTCACCCATCATCGGCTGCTCGGCCAGACGTATCTCCCGCTTGGCACCACGGCACACAAGCAGGGGCGCGTCGCCGCCGAGAATGCCCTGGGCGGTGCAGCGGAGTTCGCCGGCAGTGTCGGCACCCAGGTGGTCAAGGTCTTCGACCAGGCCGTTGCCCGGACCGGGCTGCGAGACCCCGAGGCCCGGTCGGCGGGCTTCGACCCGATCACGGTCGAGTTCGAAGGCGACGACCACAAGGCCTACTATCCCGGGAGCCACCGGATCACCATGCGCGTCACCGGCGACCGTCGGTCAGGGCGACTCCTCGGCGTCCAACTGTTCGGGCATCGGCACGCCGAGGTGGCCAAGCGCATCGACATCGCAGCAACCGCCATCTTCCACTCGATGACCGTGGACGAAATGAGCGACCTGGACTTGTCCTACGCGCCGCCCTTTGGGAGCCCGTGGGACGCGGTGCAGATGGGCGCTCAGGCCTGGGTGCGGGCCACGGCTCAGGCCAGGCCGAGCGTCCCGTAGGTGCTGCACAATCCCAACGCCTCGATAATGAGAAAGGCGCCGACGATGGTCATCACCACGGGGAGGCGCCACCGCGTCCGGGCCCGCGCCATCGTCGAGGGCATGTACCACTCGGGGAGGAGCCCGGGAGCCTGCCCCAGGTACACGGCGAGCGGGACTGCATCCCGATCGAATGGGGTGCCGGGCTCGGCCGACAGCGCCAGTGTGGTCAGCTCCTCGTCGGTGAAGCCGCTCTCGTCGGTACCGGCATCGCCCACCGTCCCATCCACTGCGTCGAACGCTTCAGGCATGAGCCTTCCCCTCCCCGGATGAGTACTGGTCGCCATGAGCGTACCCGGGTGACGGGTGCTCCATTCGTCATACGAATTCCTGTCCCTGTCGGCGTGGCGACCGACGGTGGGATCTGGCCATAGGGACAAAGGCCACCAACGTCCACACGGCCTCGACCGCCCCGAAGGCCCGGGTCACGGGCACAAATGCCCTGGACGATGACTGCCACCGGCAGGTCAGGCCGGGCCGGTGAGCGCGGCGAACTGGTCGAGAACGGTGACGGCGTCGTCGGGGACTTCGACCACCAGGGCGACGCTGTCGGCCTCGATCTCGAGGGAGAAGCTGAAGAACGGGCAACAGGCCTTCTCCTCCTGGGCCAAGGACACGAGCGCCTGCAGGTCGGCCATATCCGCCTTCAGCCCACAGGAGAGACGGCCCGGTGTCACCCGCTCGGTCCGAGCCACGGCCACGGAGAGAACCTGGCGCCAGCGGTCGACTCGCTGCTGGGCGGCGCCGGCTTCGAGCGTGCAGGCGATCGGTATCTCCACGGTCCGATTGTAGGGCGCCCGCGCTCGATGGCCGGGAGGCCCGGGATCAACCGGGAGGGCTCGGAGTCAGTTACAGTCCTCGAGCTCGGTCCGGTCGCCGTCCTCACCCGTATTCGGCGTGAGCGTGAGCCGGTACCCGTCGACCTGGTCGATGCGCTGCACGGCGTCGATGTGGGCCCTGCCCTTGCCCCGCCACTTCGATCGGGCCAAGCCCTTGGCTTCCTCGGGCCCGGAAGCGACGACGAAGACCACCTCGTGGTCCTCACCCATCCGACCGGCGGCGATGGGCCCGCCCAGGAACACCGAGAACAAGTACATGCCTGCAGGATATTGCCGAGAGGGGTGTGGGGGTACCTCCGTGGCGCCGGCCCCTGTTCGTGGCGCGTCGCCCCGGAGCGCTCAGTCCCGGAACTTCGGGAGCACGTAGGTGCCCATCAGCTCGATGGTCTCCATCACCGCCTCATGGGGGATCTTGTACGGATTGACCAGGCAGAGCAACAAGTCGATGCCGGCTGCCTCGTACTTGCGGCAGGCTTCGAGGCATTCGTCGGGCGTGCCCAGCACGCAGGCGTCGGTAGCGATCAGGTACTCGAGGCTGAGAAGGTCCAGCGAACCGTCGTCTGCATGCGACTTCATGTCTGCCGCGTAGGAGTAGGAGCCGAGGGACTGCTGCCGTTCCGCCATCCAGTCGGTGACCGTGGCGATCTGGCGGGCACCGGTCTTCGGGTACCACTCGAAGGACTCCCGGGCGAGCTCGATGGCCCGGTCACGGTCCGGAGAGCAGAGGGCCATGGTGAAAGTGGCGGCTTCGTTGTGCACGTAGGACCCCAGGGGCTTGGTGCAGGCGGCCGAGGCGGCCCGGTAGATGTCCACCTTCTTCTTGACCTCATCGGGTGAGACCCCGACGGCGAACGAGCACAGACCCAGGCCCAGCTCGCCCACCTGCCGGTGGCCGTCCTCGCTGGTCGTCGCCCCCCAGATGGGCGGATGGGGCTGCTGGAGCGGCTTGGGCTGCACCCGGCGCTTGGGCATCTGCCAATGGGTGCCGGCGAACTCGTACTCCTCGTTGGTCCAGCAACCGACGACGTGCTCGATCGCCTCGCGCCACATGTCGCGGGTTTCTGCCGGATCGAGCCCGAATCCCTCGAGCTCGGCGCGGGTGGCCGATCGGCCCGTCCCGAAGTCGACGCGTCCGTTCGAAATCAGATCGAGCACGGCAACCGACTCGGCCGTGCGAACCGGGTGGTTGTAGGGCTTGGGCATCAACCGGACCCCGTATCCCAACCGGATTCGTTCGGTCAGCCCGGCAATGGCGCCGTAGAGCACCTCGGGGTTGGAACAGTGGGAGTACTCCTCGAGGAAGTGGTGCTCGACCGTCCAGAACGCATCCCATCCGGCCTTGTCGCCCGCCACCGCCTCTGCCAGCGTGTTCTGGTAGGCGGTGAGCTCGCTGTTCAGCTCCCAGGGCCGAGGTACCGGTATCTCGTAAAAAAGTGCGAACTTCATGGCATTGGTCCCTTCCGGTCTGGCGGATCCCCGGCGAAGCCGGCAACCGCATACGTTCGGACGAATCTCCTCACCGACTCGAGATCGTCGGCGTCGAAGGTCACTGCCGGCACCACCGCGAAAGACATGAGCAGACGGACGATCCACTCGCCTGCTTCTCGGTGGTCGATCCCGGAGCGGATCTCGCCCCGGCACTCGGCGTCGTGCAGGAACGGGAGCCAGAAGTCCACCCACTCGTCGGTCAGGTGTCTGCTGCTCGCCGTCAGCAAAGTGGCCAGGAGCCTCTCGCCATCGGCGGGGAGCTGGCGCATGGGCACACGTTCCCCGGCCGACCTCCGGATGAAGACGGCCGCTTCGGCAACCTGTTCGGCCAATGTGGCCCGGGATCGCACGGCTTGCTCGCTACTGGCCACGAAGTGGCCGGCTATACGGGCCATCACCGCGTCGACCAAGTTCGCCTTGTCACTGAAGTAGAAGTAGACCGCTCCCCGGGAGACACCGGCTTGGGCGGCCACGTCCGTCATGGAGGTGCGGCGGATGCCCAGCCGAGTGACGCACTGCTCGGCGGCGGCCAGGATGCGTTCCTCGGTCGTCGCCTGGATGCCGACGGTGGTGTCGACCGGGACATCGACTGCCGACCATGCGGACTGCACCTGTTCTTCAGCGTATGGGGTCATGGTTCGCCCATCGGTGCGGCTGGCCCCGGTGTCCGCTGGCCTCAGCCGGTTGTTCGTGAGTAGGTCTTCCTTGTGGATGTAAAGGTTATGCAATTGTACAGTAACTATCAGATGTAGAGAAGGCGGGTCGAGAAGCGGGTCGAGCAGGATCCGCCAGCGGGATACGGGGAGAACACATGCGGGGTCTGACGAAAAAGGTAGTAATCGTGACGGGGGCGGCTTCGGGAATTGGCCGGGCCTGTGCGCTGCGGCTGTTGGAGGAGGGGGCGACGGTGGTGGGCGCCGACCTGGCTGAGCGGGCCCCGGAGCCCTCGTTGGGCAGGTCGTGGTCGTTCCACCACGTGGACGTGGGAGACGAGCCCTCGGTGGTCAAGCTGGTCACGACAACGGTCACCGGCCTGGGGCGGATCGACGGCATGGTGAACGCGGCCGGAGTAGCTGGCGGGGGACCGGTGCACTCGCTCGGGCAGGACGAGTGGCAACGGATCATCTCCGTCAACCTGACGGGAACGTTTCTGATGGCCAAGCACGTCATCGGGCAGATGCTCCAGCAGCCCGCCGTCGGGGGGTCGCGTGGGTCCGTCGTCACCGTGGCCAGCATCGAGGGCCTGGAGGGCACCGCCGGTGGGAGTTCCTACAACGCCTCCAAGGGCGGCGTGGTGTTGCTGACCAAGAACATGGCCATCGACTACGGGGGCCGGGGCATCCGGGTCAATGCCATCTGTCCCGGCTTCGTCGATACCCCGATGGCCGAAGCGATCTTCGACCTTCCGGGTATGGAGCAGACGAGAGCAGCACTCATCGAGGAGCACGCGCTCCGGCGCCTGGGGCGAGCGGACGAGATCGCCGCCGCCGCCGCCTTCCTCATCTCGGATGACGCCTCCTTCGTCACCGGGGCGGCGCTCGCGGTGGACGGCGGCTACACGGCGGGCCGC
>DATDHU010000153.1:0-2810 GCA_036521415.1 Acidimicrobiales bacterium | reverse complement strand
CGGACAGGTCGGCGAGCACGTTGGCGATCCCGTCGCGCACCCGGTCGTATCCCCGTTCGGAGGCACGCTTGAACCAGAGCGAGGAGGCCACCAGCGCCGGGATGATGAGGACGACGGTGATGGCGGCCAGGCGCACATCGGTCGTGAACAGGATGATGGTGATGACCACCATGGTCAGCCCTTGGATGGCCAGCTGGGAGAGCCCGTCCTGGAGGAGCTGCTGAAGGTTCTCGATGTCGCTGGTCATGCGGCTCATCACCACCCCGGCCTTCTCCTCGGTGAAGAACCCGAGGGACAGGCGTTGCAGGTGGGCGAAGACCTTGACGCGGAGGTCGTTCATCACCCAGGCGGCCAACCGGCCGGTCACCTGCACCTGGAAGCGCTGGGCGGTGGACGTGATCACGATGAAGACCAGGTAGGCGAGGGCCATGGCGGCCACGACGGCAAAGTTCTTGTGTGGAAACATCCCGTCGTTGATGGCGATCTCGGTGAGCTTCGGACCGGTCTGGGCCGCGATCGAGATGACCACGACGAGTAGTCCCGCCAGGGCCAGCATGCCCGGGTACTTGGTCAGCAGGCGCCACAGGGAGAGCCGGCGGAGGTCCTCTTCCGAACCGTTCTGTGTGAACACCATGTCGGGCTCGGCGTGCTCCGGCTCGGAGGCGAGCAGGCGGTCGACACCATCCTGCAGCTCGGAGGGGATCCCGGCGAAGGGGAGCCCCGGCGCCGCCGGCCGACCGAACCCGCCCGGGGCGCCCCCGAAACCCCCGGCCATGCCGCCGCCCCAGCTCATGAGGGGTCACCGCCCCGAACCGCCTGGAGCAGGTCGGAAAGTTGGCCCCCCTGGTCCCCGTCGGCCTGTCCCTCGCCGTCGTGCTCGGACTGGTCGGCTTCCCGCTCGAAGTCGGCGGCCTGGGCCAGCACCTCGGCGTACAAGGGGGTCGACTCGAGCAATTCGGCGTGGGTCCCGTCCGCCACGATCTTCTGCTGGTCGAGCAGGACCACCCGATCGGCCAGCGAGATCGTCGACAGGCGGTGGGCGACGATCAGGGTCGTGCGTCCCCGCATCTGGACGGCCAGGCTGGCGTGGATCATTTGCTCCACCTGGACGTCGATGGCACTCGTGGCGTCATCGAGGACCAAGATGGGAGGGTTCACCAGCAGAGTGCGGGCAATGGCGATGCGTTGGCGCTGGCCACCCGACAGGGTGTAGCCGCGCTCGCCCACCACGGTCTCGTAGCCGTCGGCCAGGTGGCTGATGAACTCGTGGGCGCCGGCGGCCTTGGCTGCGGCCACCACCTCATCCAGGGATGCCGAGGGCCGGCCATAGGCAATGTTGTCCCGCACCGAGACGGAAAAGAGGAAGGGCTCGTCGAGCACCACGCCGACGTTGGCACGGAGGCTGGCCAGGGTCAGGTCGCGCACGTCGTGCCCGTCGATCCGGACCGAGCCGTGCTTCACGTCGTAGAAGCGGGACAACAACCGGGCCACGGTCGACTTGCCGCCCCCGGTGCGACCGACCAGGGCCACCGTCTCCCCCGGCTCTATATGGAGGTCGAAGTCGGCGAGCACCAACCGCTCTGCCTCGCTGTCGTAGGCGAAGTCCACGTGGCTGAACCGAACGTCTCCCTGGCAATCAACCAGGTCCACCGCATCGGGACTGTCCGTCACCGTGGGCTGCTCGTCGATGATCTCGTAGATGCGCTCGGCCGAGGCCGCCGCCCGTTGGCCCATCATGATGAGCATGCCGAGCATCATGAACGGGGCCTGGAGCATCAGGAGATAGGCGTTGAAGGCCAGGATGGCGCCGATGCCCAGCTGCCCATGGATCACCATGTAGCCCCCGAACAGCAGAACCAGGGCCAGGCCCAGCTGGGGAAGGTTCTGGACCAGCGGCGTGAAGCGGGCCCGCAGGTCAGCGTCTTTTATGTAGCCCCACTGCACCCGCTTGGCCGCGCCCGACAGCGACCCGAGCTGCTGTTGCTCGGCGGCGAAGGACTTGACGACCCGCACCCCGTTGACGTTCTCGTCGACGATGGTGGCCACCTCGGCCAGCCGGGCCTGGATGATCCACGAGACCGGGAACATCGACCGTCGCATCCTGACGCCGGTGATGTACACGAAGGGCATGGTGGCCATGGCAATGAAGGCCAAGGGCACGTTGATCGACAGCATGAAGATGAAGGCGACGAGGGCGATCGAACACTGCACCAGGATGAGCGGTGCGAAGGTCATGTACATCTGCACCGAGCGGATGTCGGAGTTGGCCCGGGAGATCAGCTGCCCGGACTGCACCCGGTCGTAGAAGGAGAACGACATCTTGGTGAGGTGCTCGTAGATGATGTTCCGGAGGTCGTACTCGATGTCGTAGGCCGTCTCGAACAGGAACAGCCGGGCGACATACCCCATGACACCACCGAGCAGCCCGAGGCCGACGATCCACCACACGTAATGGCTGAGTGGCACGGTGTGGTGCTGGATCGAGTTGTCGATGGCGTGGTTCAACAGGTTGGGGATCTGAACCTGCAGCACAAGGCCGAGGAAGGAGAGAGTGAGGGAGGTGATGAAGATGCCCTTGTGCGCCCGCATCACCGGGAGCGCCCGTCGGAGCCATGGGAGCGACCGGTCGGGGTCGACGGTGGCCGGCGGCGCTTCGTTGTGGGCCTCCTCGGCGATTGGGACGAACGCGGTGCCCTGTTCCGGGGGTCCGATAGGGCGAGGGCGTAGGGCCGGTATCTTCATCGGGCCGACCGGCGGGCCAACCGGTAGGCGCCGAACGCCCGCCTCCAGATCAACAGGCCGTCGAAGGC
>DATDHU010000152.1:0-14915 GCA_036521415.1 Acidimicrobiales bacterium | reverse complement strand
AGGCGGCATCTGGTCGAAGCGCGAGGAGTCGGTGCAGGGCTTCGAGCAGACCTTCGCCGTCAACCACCTTGGCCATTTCGCACTAACGCTCCGTTTCATGGATCGGCTGCAGGCATCAGCTCCCAGCCGCATCGTCAACGTCACCTCGGTGATCCACCACGGCGCCGTATTGGGCATGCGGTGGGACGACCTCAACGCGCGACGCCATTACACCTCGGTCGGCGCCTATGCCCAGTCCAAGTTGGCCAACATCCTCTTCACCCGGGCGCTGGCCGCACGGCTCGACGGTACCGGTGTCACCGCCAATGCCGTCCATCCCGGCCCGGTGCGGAGCGGCTTCGGGATGGACGGCGACCTGCGTGGCATCGTGCGGATGGGCAACCAGGTGTTCCGGCCCTTCGAGATCTCCCCGCAGGCGGGCGCCATCACCAGCATCCACGTGGCCACCGCACCCGAGCTCGAGCAGGCCTCGGGTGGCTACTACGTCCGGGGCGAGCCCGGCCGGATGTCCCGGCGTGCCCGCTCGCTGCCCGATGCCGATCGGCTGTGGCGGGTCAGCGAGCAGCTGGTCGCCCGAGCGGGCTTCCCGGTTCCCGAACCCGGCCGGGCAGGCCGGGGGGATTGAGTAGGAGCTCACCGCCCCGCCGTGACGGTCTCGGGCCCGCGACGGCAGGCCCGAGACCATCACCATGCGACGTCAGGTCGACGTCAGGTCACTGATCGTTGCCTCGGCTGAAGACGTCCCGGCCAAAGGGGGCGAGCCCCGGGGCTGCGGCGAATCCCACGTGCCCGAACCCGTCCGACCCACCACTGGTCAGACCGAGCAGGTCCTCATAGCTGCGCAGAGCCGAGTAGTGGTTGTAGGAGCCGGTGGTGTCCTCGGACCCGGGATCGATGTGCCTGGAGTCGAGGAGCAGGGCGCCCACCTTGCCACCACCCGGTGCCGAGTTCGTGGGGGCGGTCGACGAGTCGTCTCCCGGGGCCACCGTGTTCGGTCCCGCCTGCTCGTAGCAGCAGGAGCTCGTCGCC
The DNA here is from genome assembly GCA_036521415.1 of Acidimicrobiales bacterium. Taxonomy (GTDB): domain Bacteria; phylum Actinomycetota; class Acidimicrobiia; order Acidimicrobiales; family RAAP-2; genus DASXMT01. The sequence goes on along the minus strand of DATDHU010000152.1, from coordinate 13,886 downwards.
GGAGGATCGCCGGCCGACGTCTCTGCCTCGTCGAAGGTGACGACGACGAGCATGCTGCCCTGCCGGTACGCCGGCGAGCTCAAGATGGTCGGCATCCAGTGCTGCAACCAGGCGTCGGCTGCGACCAAGCCCCCGGCGTGCGTGCCGTTGTCGTTGAGCCCGACGCACGGGTCGTCGTGTCCGTCGTCACACGTGTTCGGGGTGACGAACCCGAACATCGGGGTGGTGTCCGGGTTGGACAGGTCACTGACCAGGTGGCCGGTCGGTGCCGGCGTGCCGTTTCCTTGCAAAGTCCCGAGCGGTACCTCGTTGGCACTGCACACGAACTGGTTGTCGATGATCGAGTGGAAGTAGATGAACGGATTATGGCGATTGGCGTACTGGTCCGTCATCGTCGCCCCCTCGGCGTTGTCGGCACCCCCCACCGTCGGGTGTGCACAGTCCGTTCCTCCCGTCGGGTCGGGCGTACCACCATCCCGGCTGGGGTCGTTCCCCATGTCCCCGGCGTACTCACGCCACGCGGCAACGTGGGTGGTCGGGTTGGGAGGGTAGGCCGCATCGAGCTGATCGGCGATCGTCGGGGCGCCGTTGCTCGTGGCCGTCGGCGCCGGGTAGATGCATCCGTCGCCGTCGACCTGACCCGGGTTCGTCGCGGGGAACGGATCGTCGGTCCCCGGCGACACGTTCACGAACACCGTGCCCGAGCCGCCGGAACAGTCGGCCTTGGTCATATTCGTCGGAGCCTGGCCGGAGACCTGGGAGATGTAGTTGTCCAGGCTGTCGTGACCGGTGGCGTAGTAGTTGTCGATGAGCTCTCCCTGCTTGCGGAGCGTTCCGTTCAGAAACGTCGCCGGTGAACCGGGGCCCCAGGTAGTAGAGAAGCCCTCGTTCTCCAGGTCGATGACCAGGATGTGGTTGATCCTCCCGGGTGGCAGCGCGGCGCGGACAGGCTGTCCGGACGGTGGGCCAAAGCCCATGCCATTCGAAGCCGGCGATTGATCGCCGCTGGCCACGGTGATCGGGACCAGTGCACCGAGAACTGCGATACCGATGGCGGCAATCAGTAGCCGGCGGAACACCGGGCGGTGTAATTCGGGGCGTCGTAACACGCGGCGGAACAGTCGAGACATCAAGTTGGCTCCTCTCTGAGGGTTGGGTCCCAAATCTTGTTCCCGCGCACATGAACGCGACGCGTCGCCCGCGTCACGGGCCCGTAAAACTTTTCCGACCATTGTGAGAACGAAGGGGCGGTCGCCACGCCCGGAGGTGTCGGAGTCACCGATAGCGGGTACCCGATACGAGTGACCGCTCCGATGGATGCCGCTGCAGCAATCGCCCCGATGGTCGATCGTTCGGACTACCCGCTCTTTGTCGTCACCGTGGCCTCCGCCGACGAGCGCAGTGGTTGTCTGGTCGGGTTCGCGACCCAGTGCAGCATGCGGCCGCCTCGCTACCTGGTCTGCATCTCCAAGGACAACCACACCTGGGAGGTGTCCCGGAAGTCGGGTAGCCTGGCCCTCCACCTCCTGGGCGCGGACCAGCACGACCTGGCCTCGGTGTTCGGCGAGGAGACGGGTGACACGACGGACAAGTTCGGTCAGGTGGCCTGGACCGACGGGGTCACCGGCTCGCCCGTGCTGTCGGAGTGCGCAGCCTGGTTCGAGGGGTCGATCATCGACCGCTTCGACGGGGGCGACCACGAGGCCTGCCTGGTCACTCCAGTTGCCGGCGGTTACGGGACCCACCCCGGCGAGTTCACTGTGTCCGATGCCGGGGACCTCGAGCCCGGACATCCCGTCGGCGACTGAGCACCGGGAGCGGCATGAGGAGCGAAGGAGCACCAATGGAAATCGGCTACACGATGATGTGCGAGCAGAGCGGGCCGAACGAACTGGTCACTGCCGTGGTGGCCGCCGAACGGGCTGGGTTCGACTTCTCGGTCATCTCCGATCACTACTTTCCCTGGCTCGACGAGCAGGGCCACTCCCCCTACGCCTGGTCGGTACTCGGCGCCGCGGCCCAGGCCACCTCGCGCATCCCCCTCATGACCTTCGTCACCTGCCCGACCCGCCGCTACCACCCGACGGTGATCGCCCAAAAGGCCGCCACCATGCAGCTCTTGTCCCACGGCCGGTTCTCGCTGGGGCTGGGAGCAGGTGAGAATCTCAACGAACACGTGGTCGGTGGGGGCTGGCCCAGCGCAGACGATCGGCACGACATGCTGCGGGAGGCGGTCGAGATCATCCGGGCGCTGTGGGAGGGGGGATACGTCCGGTACCAAGGACGGCACTACGTCTTCGACTCGGTCAGGGTATGGGACCTGCCCGACGACCTCCCTCCGTTGGGGATCGCCGTGTCGGGCTCAGACTCGGTGCAGCTGGCCGGCGAACTGGCCGATGTGCTCATCGCCACCGAACCCAAGTCCGACCTCTGCGCCGGCTTCGAGGCGGCCGGCGGTGCGGGCAAGCCCCGCTACGGGCAGTTGGCCCTGTCGTGGGACCGCGACGAAGGTGTGGCCCGGCGGCGGGCCCTCGAGCAGTTCCGGTGGTTCGGCGGGGGTTGGAAGTTGAACGCCGAGCTCCCGGGCACCGCCGCCTTTGCCGCAGCCTCCCAGTACGTCACCGAGGACGACATCGTCGAGTCGATCGCCTGCGGCCCGGACCTGGATCGGCATCTGGAAGGGGTCCGCCAGTTCAAAGAGGCCGGGTTCACCCACCTGGCTCTGCTGCAGATTGGCGGCGATCAACAGGACGGGTTCATCGAATGGGCGGCGCAGGCGCTGCTGCCGGCAGCCCGAGACATCTGAGCGGCCGCCCAGACCGTCTGACACGTCACCCATCACACGGCGCACGCTCGCCACACTTCGCACGCGCGTGAGCAGGGCCGGAGTCGGTGAGAGCCGGCCGGCGAGAGCCTTGGCTTGGATCACATACGCTGTCAGCCTTTCGTCCTTCGTCATCGGCGGCATACCAACCATGAAAGAGATAGATCGACCATGAAATATGTCTTGTTCTACGAATCGGCAGACGAGGTGGCTGCAAAGGCGCCGGCCCATTTTGCCGCCCACGCCGCCCGGTATGGAGAGTTTCATGCCCGTGGTGAACTGCTCATGGTCGGCACCTTCTCGAACCCCCAAGACCAGGGGGCAATGGCCATCTTCTCGACCCGGCAGGCCGCCGAGGACTTCGCTCGCGACGACCCTTTCGTCGTGCACGGAGTCGTTCGCGGCTACCGCATACTGGAATGGAACGAGGCCCTCACCGGACCGGATGGGGTCCCGTCCTAGGTTCGGCATGGACGTCTACCGTTTGTCCTCCTGATCGATCACCCCGTACGTTGACCGCCATGCGCACCGTCGTCTGCCCGGAGCTCGGGCCCTTGGAGAACCTGCTCGTCGAAGACCGCGAGCCCCCGGTCCCCGCAACGGGCCAGGTGGTGGTGCAGGTACACGCAGCGGGGGTGAACTACGTGGATGGACTGATGTGCCAGGGCCGCTACCAGATCAAGCCCACCACCCCGTTCGTACCCGGCAGTGAGCTGGCCGGTGAAGTCATCTCCCTCGGTGCCGGAGTGACCGGCGTGAAAAGGGGGGACCGGGTGGTGGTGTTCTCGGGGCTCGGGGCCTTCGCCGAACAGATCGCCGTCCCGGCGCTCTCGGTGCTGCCCAAGCCCGAGGGCCTGACCTACGCCCAGGCGGCGGCGCTCATCCAGAGCTACGGCACGGCGCTGTTCGCCTTGACCCGACGTACCTCGGTGGCCAAGGGCGAGTACGTCCTCGTCCTCGGGGCCGGCGGTGGCGTGGGCCTGGCCGTCATCGACGTAGCCCGTGCGCTGGGTGCCCGGGTCATTGCGGCGGCGTCGACCGACGAGAAGCTCGAGGCGGCGCGGGCCATGGGCGCCGAGTCGACCATCGCCTACGAGCACGAGGACCTCAAGGCACGGGCCAGGGCACTGTCGGACGGGGGCGTCGACGTGGTGGTGGACCCGGTGGGCGGGTCCCACAGCGAGCCGGCGCTCCGAGCCCTGCGGCCCTTCGGCCGGTTCTGCGTCATCGGCTTTGCCGCCGGGCCCATCCCCACCATCCCACTCAACCAGGTGCTGCTGAACAACCGGACGGTGGTGGGCGTCGACTGGGGCGGCTGGATGATCCGCGATCCCGATGGCAACCAGCACGTGCTGACCCAACTTGCCGACATGGTGAACGACGGTCGGCTGCACCCGACGGCGCCGAACGAGTTCCCCTTGGTCGAGGCGGCGGGTGTGATGGCCAGCCTCATCGACCGGTCGGTCGTGGGCAAGGCCGTGCTCGTCCCTTGACGGACCGAGCCGGGCCGATCCCTACCGGGTCGACATCGTGATGAAGTCGCGGGCCCATGACGCTTCGAAGAACCGGTCGGGACCGCCGGCCATGCTCGCCAAGAGCTCGGTGCCGTTGTCGGGTGCGGCGGGGCCGTTGCCCGGCGGGTTGTAGGCCACGAACGTGTCCCATGCCGGATTGATATCGAGCTCCATGGCCCGGACCGCGCCCGCTCGTACCAACAGGTCGGCCAGCTGGGGGACGTTGAGGCTTGGGCCCGACACGTAGACCAGGGCGCCGTCGGCGGTGATCCCGGCACCCGAGCGGTAGACCTGCGGCACCCCGCCGAGGGAGGATCCCCACACCGACGTATCGGAGGGGTCGAGGCCGGGCACGGGCGCTCCGCCGTCGACCAGCAACGTGAGGTTCTGGCGAACGGCCAGGACGTCGGGGGTCATGGTCATATCCCGGCCCCACTCGCCCACCGTGACCGTCCCGTCCTGGCTGATCACCAACGACGCCGCTCCCGACACCAGCGGGACGATCATCCGACCTTCGGTGAAGTAGCCACCCTGGGCGTCCTTCATCTGGAATCCCCCGTTGAACACGCACACCAGGGTCTGGGCGGCAGCAGGCAGGATGGGCGCCGTGTAGGTCCAGGGCCCGTCGCCCGGGCTGATGCTCCCCGAGTAGAGGTTGCCCTTCAAGAGCTTGGTGTCCATCCAGGCAACTCCGGCGACCGACACGTTGCCCTCGGCCCGCAGGTTCGTCTCGTACACCGCCGACACCCCGTCAACTGGCCGCCCGGCCTGCTGCCATTGGCCTTCACCGGGCAGCGGTGGGGTGACCAGAGGGTTCAGCGGGCCGGGGGTGGCCAACGGCACGAGGGGCGGAGCCGAGGTGGTCGTGGTGGGAGGCACAGTGGTCGTTGGCGCAGTGGGGGGCACGGTGGTCGTCGGGCGCACCGCCGTGGTTGTGGGTGACGGAACGGGTACCGGCTTCGTCGAGGACGGCCGGTGGGTGGCCGTCGCCGACGTGCTAGCGCAGGCGCTCACTGCCACCGCCGGGAGTACGAGCAGAGCCACTGCGGTCAGCCATCCTCGGCGCGTGGGCACCGGCCAATGGTAGGCGCCAGCTCGGATACGCAGGCGGCAGGAGCCGCGGGGCGCTGGCGGCGGGTGCCCCCGGGCTCAGACTGGAGGGCCCGGCGGGGGCTCCGAGGCTCAGGCTCGTCGGGTCATCCTGAGTACGACCACCCGCTCCAGCGTTCCACCATGATGGCGACCACAGGGCCGCTCGGTGGGTGCTCCCGGTATTGCCGGTACTTGGCCTGCAGCAGACGGATGGGCGTCGAGCAGCGTTCGGGGTCCTCCCAGACCTCAGCGAGGCCGTCGGCTCGGGCCCACCACAGGTTCGGCCATTCGTCTTCGTAGTGATCGACCAGTGCCGATACCCGGGGGTTCTCGGCGATGTTGGTGACCCGCCGGAGCGGCCGGGAGGACTTGGGCTTGTGGTCGACGGCCAGCACGATCATGTCGCCGTCGAGCGCGAAGGTAAAGGGCACCAGGTGGGGAGAACCGGCTGCGTCAGCTGTGGCCAGCCGGGCGACCCGGCCCCGGCCAAAGCGCTCTCGGGCCTCGCCCTCGGTCAGCCGCACAGGCTCACAGTAGCCATGCCCGACAGCGCTCCCGCCTCGGGGAACGGCCGGTTCCCGCCTCGGCACGCGGCTCGTTCCCGGGCTCTTGCCCAACCCGTGGACCTTGACGTTGGCGGCCTGGGCTGGCACTATGAATCGGACATGTACGGAAAACCGACTTCGAGCCTCCTCCTTACCTGACGGCGAACGCCACATAGCGTTCGCTCGCAACCTCCTGTGCCGACTCGGCCAGGAGGTTTTTTATTGGGCGAACTCAGGTGGCGGCCAAGGGACGGGCCGGAGGTCGAAGAGCAAGGGAGCACGACGATGAGCACAGAGCAGCGAGCAGCCACGAGGGCCACCGAGCAGCCTCGCCTCGCCCTCCCCTGCGACGTCTCCCCGATGCCCTTCGGGCTCTACCACTCGCACGTGCCCTTGCGGCTCCCCGAGCGCACATGGCCCGATCGCCAGTTCACCCGGGCGCCCTACTGGGCCAGCGTCGACCTGCGGGACGGCAACCAGGCCCTGGTCGACCCCATGGACTCCGAGCGCAAGCTCAAGCTGTTCGAGACGTTGGTCGCCGTAGGGTTCAAGGACATCGAGGTGGGGTTCCCGTCGGCCTCCCAGACCGACTACGACTTCCAGCGCCAGATCATCGAGGAAGATCTCGTCCCCGACGACGTGATCATCCAGGTCCTGGTGCAATGCCGCGAGGAACTGATCGAGCGGACCTATCAATCGCTGGCCGGGGCCCGTCAGGCCATCGTGCACTTCTACAACTCGACATCGGAGCTGCAACGCCGCGTCGTCTTCGGGCTGGACAAGGCCGGGATCGTCGACATCGCCGTCAATGCCGCCCGGCTGTGCAAGAAGTTCGAGGCGACCATCCCCGACACCGACATCCGCTACGAGTACTCGCCCGAGAGCTTCACCGGCACCGAGCCCGAGTTCGCCATCGAGATCTGCGAAGCGGTCATGGAGGTCATCGAGCCGACGCCCGAGCGCCCCATCATCATCAACCTGCCCGCCACGGTGGAGATGTACACGCCCAACGTCTACGCCGACGTCATCGAGTGGTGCAGCACCAACATCGCCAATCGTGACTCGGTCATCTTGAGCCTGCATCCCCACAACGACCGGGGCACGGCCGTGGCCGCCGCCGAGCTCGCCGTACTGGCGGGGGCCGACCGGGTCGAGGGGACGCTGTTCGGGAACGGAGAGCGGACCGGCAACGTGGACATCGTCACCCTAGCCATGAACCTCTTCTCCCAAGGCATCGATCCGACCCTCGATTTCAGCGACATCGAGCGGGTGCGCCGGGTGGCCGAGTACGCCACCCGCATGCCCGTCCACCCTCGGCACCCCTACGCCGGGGACCTGGTCTACACGGCGTTCTCCGGGTCGCACCAGGACGCTATCAAGAAGGGGATGGCCGCTATCGGTACCGACTACAAGCAGTGGGAGGTGCCCTACCTTCCCATCGACCCCAAGCACACCGGACGGACCTACGAGGCCATCATCCAGGTCAACAGCCAGTCGGGCAAGGGCGGCGTGGCGTACGTCATGGACGCCGAGCACGGCCTCGATCTCCCCCGCAGCCTGCAGATCGAGTTCTCCAAGGAGGTCCAGGTCGCCACGGAGGCCAGCGGCACGGTGATCCACCCCGACGAGATGTGGGACGTCTTCTCCCGTACCTATCTCCCCGGCGAGGAGGGGATCCTGCTGCTCAGCAGCGAGGTCACCACCAAGGAGCAGCGGACCACCGTGGTGGCCCAGCTTCTCGTGGACGGCCAGCACAAGACCGTGGCCGGCGAGGGTAACGGCCCAATCGATGCCCTGGTCGCCGGCATGCGGACCGAACTGGGAGTCCAGTTCGAGGTCAAGGACTACAGCCAGCACGCTCTCACCGCCGGGAGCGGGGCCTCCGCCGTGGCCTACGTCGAGGCCGAGGAGTCCGACGGGACCACCTGGTGGGGAGTGGGCATGGACTCGAGCACCCTCGACGCGTCACTGGGCGCAGTGGTCAGCGCAGCCAATCGGATCCCAACCCGCCGGTCGTGACCGAGGCGCCGGTAAATCGAAACGTGTTCTAGCATAGGCGCCGAACCGAGAGGGAGAGCACCGACCATGAGCATGCCAACCGACGTAGGGGCGATCGACACGATGATCAGCTTCCCGCACAAGGACATGAAGGCCGTCTACCGCTTCATCACCGACCAGACCAAAGACAAGCAGTCCAAAGAGGAATTCGCCTTCCCGGCCGAGTACATGTTCAAGGACGTGCCGGAAAAGGGGCTCACCGACTCGGACGACCCCATTGCCGTCACGCTCCGGGAGATGGACCGGTGGGGCATCGACAAGGGCATGATCGGCGTGGACGACGGCGACGGCAAGGGCCAAGAGGCGATCCGCCGCTACCCTGACCGCTTCATCCCGTCGCTTTCGGTCGACCCCAATGACGGCATGGACGGGATCAAGGCCATGACCCGCGCCTACGAGAAGTGGGGCATCCGGTCCGTCGGCGCCTTCCCGGCCGGGACCTATCCCCAGGTGGCCATCAACGACAAGAAGATGTATCCCATCTACGCCAAGTGCGTCGAGCTGGGTATTCCCATCTTCTGCTGCGCCGGTGTCCCCGGCCCCCGGCTCAAGTTCGCCGTGCAGAAGGTGGAGCTGATCGACGAGGTCATGTACGACTTCCCCGACCTCGTCTTCGTCACCCGCCACGGCTGCGAGCCGTGGACGGAGCTGGCCGTGAAGCTGATGTTGAAGTGGCCCGGTCTCCACTACTCGACCAGTGCCTTCGCCCCCAAGTACTACAACAAGCACATCATCGACTTTGCCAACACGCGGGGGGCCGACAAGGTCATCTACGCCGGCTACTTCCCCATGGGCCTGTCCATCGAACGGATCATGACCGAGATGCCCCACGTCGGGTTCAAGGACGACGTCTGGCCCAAGTTCCTCCGCACGAACGCACTCCGGGTCCTCGGGCTGGCCGACTGACCGGCGCAGGCCGGTGATCGAGACGGAGGATGCCGACGGGGTCCGGTTGGTTGCCTTCAACCGGCCCGCGGCGCGCAACGCGTTCAACGTGGCCATGTACCGCGCCGTGGCCGACGCGGTCGACGAGGCAGGCGGCGACAACTCGATCCATGCCGTCGTCCTGACCGGGCGGGGTGCCGCCTTCAGTGCCGGTCAGGACCTACGGGAGATGGCCGAGATGGCGGCCGGCCGGGCACCGGCTGACACCGGCCACGGCTTTCCCCGGCTGCTCGACACCCTGCAGAGTTGCCCGAAACCGCTGTTCGCCGCAGTCAACGGGGTCGGTGTCGGCCTGGGCTTCACCATGCTCGGGCACTGCGACATCGTCCTCATCGATGAGGGAGCCCGGTTGCGGGTTCCCTTCGCCGAGCTCGGCGTCCCACCCGAGGCGGGCAGCAGCTACCTCTTCCCGGCCCGCATGGGCTGGCAGCAGGCGGCCAGGGTGCTCTTGTGCTCGGAATGGATCGCGGCAGACGAGGCCGTCGACATGGGCATAGCGTTGCGGACCTGTCCTCCGGGCACGGTCGTCGAGCAGTCGCTGGCCCTGGCCAAACGGGTGGCTGCCTACCCAGCCGAGGCCGTCACCGAGATCAAGGCCCTAATGCGCGCTCCCCATCTCGACGCTGTGCGCCAGGCGCGCTCACGCGAGGACGACGCCTTTCGGCGGCTGCTCGGCTCCACCGCCACCCGGGAGGCACTCGACCGCTGGGACACCACCTGAGGCTACGAGTAGCGGGCGGCCTTTGTCCCCGGGGGGTTGTAGACGTCTGGGACCCGATCGGGATTCTCGACACACACCTCGCACTCCAGCCCGTCGGGATCGCGGAAGAAGACGCCGAGCATCGGCCCGAAATCGGTGACGAATGCGTCTGCTGCTCCCCGGGCAATGAGGCGATCCCGGATGGTCTCGAATGCCTCGATCGAGGCGGCCTGTAGGGCGAGGTGGTCGATGCGACCGCGCCCGAACATCGGGGTCTGGCGATCGGCCTCCGTGTTGCCCTCGATATGGAACACGTTGAGCTCAGCCCAGCCACCGACATTGCTGATCGTGAGTCGGGGGCCCTTCCCTTCGGGAAGCTCCGCATCGTCGTGGAGGACCTCCGCATCGAAGACATCCTAAATAGAACGCCTTCAGGCGGTCGACATCGTTGGTGATCGTGGCTCCGTGGTTTATGCCTTGAGCAACATCGTGGGCTCACTCGGCCTCGGCCGCGCCCGCCTGCATCTGCTCGTCGATGAGGTTCACCACCGTCGGGTCCAACAGGGTGGTCACGTCACCCAGCTCCCGGTGCTCGGCCACGTCCTTCAACAGGCGCCGCATGATCTTCCCGCTCCGGGTCTTGGGCAGGTCGGGCGTCAGGATGATCTGGCGTGGCTTGGCGATGGGCCCGATGGCCTTGGCTACGTGGTCTCTGAGGTCGGCCACCAGCGCGCCACCCTCGTTCTCGGCCTCTGACACCTCGCCCTTCACGGTGACGAAGGCCACGATGGCCTGACCGGTGGTCTCGTCACTGGCCCCGACCACGGCGGCCTCGGCCACCCGGGGGAAGCCGACCAGGGCGTGCTCCACCTCGGTGGTGGAGATGCGGTGCCCGGAGATGTTCATCACGTCGTCGACCCGGCCGAGCAGCCACAGGTCGCCGTCCTCGTCCCGCTTGGCCCCGTCCCCGGCGAAGTAACGACCGGGGTAGCGCGACCAGTAGGTCTCCTCATAGCGCTTCGGGTCGCCCCAGATCCCCCGGAGCATCCCCGGCCAGGGGCGATCGAGCACCAGGTAACCGCCGGCGTCGTTCCCGACCGACTTCCCGCTCTCGTCGACCACATCGGCGCTGATGCCCGGGAACGGGCGCATGGCCGCCCCCGGCTTGGTGGCGGTGATGCCGGGCAGCGGCGTGATCATGATCCCGCCCGTCTCGGTCTGCCACCAGGTGTCCACGATGGGGCACCGGTCGCCGCCGATGAACTTCCGGTACCACATCCACGCCTCGGGGTTGATGGGCTCCCCCACCGAACCGAGGAGCCGCAGGCTGGACAGGTCGTGTCCGGACGGGTGCTCCTCCCCCCACTTCATGAAGGTCCTGATGGTGGTGGGCGCGGTGTAGAGGATGGTGACCTTGTAATCCTCGACGATCTTCCACCAGCGGTCCCGCCCCCCGGCATCGGGAGTCCCCTCGTACATCATCGAGGTGACCCCGTTGGCCAGCGGGCCGTAGACGATGTAGCTGTGCCCGGTGACCCAGCCGATGTCGGCCGCCGTCCAGAAGATGTCTGTGTCCGGCTTCACGTCGAAGATGAGGCGATGGGTGGTGGCACAGTGGGTGAGGTAGCCCCCGGTGGTGTGGAGGATGCCCTTCGGCTTGGCCGTCGTCCCGCTGGTGTACATGATGTACAGCGGTTGTTCGGCGTCGAAGAACTCGGGCTCGTGCTCGGTAGGCTGGCGGTCGACCACGTCGTGCCACCAGAGGTCCCGGCCGTCCTGCCAGGCCACATCCTGGCCGGTCCGGCGAACGACCAGGACCGTGCGCACAGCCGGGCACTGGGCCAGGGCCTCATCCACGTTGGGCTTCAGCGCCGCTTGGGAGCCGCGCCGGTACCCGCCGTCGGCGGTGATCACGAAGCGGGCATCCCCATCGAGGATCCGACTGGCCAGCGCCTCGGACGAGAAGCCGCCGAAGGTCACCATGTGGGGGGCACCGAGACGAGCGCAGGCCAGCATGGCCACGACCGCCTCGGGGATCATCGGCATGTAGATGCAGACCCGGTCCCCGGCCTCCACGCCCAACTCGACCAGGGCGTTGGACGCCTGACAGACCATGTCCTGCAAGGCCGCGTAGGTGATCTCCCGGGTGTCACCGTCGGGCTCCCCGACCCAGTGGAAGGCGACCTTGTCCCCTTTTCCCGCGGCCACGTGGCGGTCCACGCAGTTGACCGAGGCGTTCAGCTTGCCCCCGACGAACCACTTGGCGAAGGGGACCTTCCAATCGAGTACCTCGCTCCACGGTTCGGCCCACTCGAGCGCTCGGGCCTGGCGCTCCCACCAGGCAACGGGGTCGGCGTCGGCCTCGTCATAGATCCCCGGCTGGGCGTTGGCCTGGGCGGCGAGCTCCGCGGGCGGTTCGAAACGGCGACCCTCGTGCAGCAGTGCCGAAAGCCCCTGATCCTGTTGCCCGGAATCACTCATGCCTCGTCCCTTTCGGTCGTCTGCCGCCGCGTGACGGCTGCCATCCCTACCCCAGTGTCATACCCCAACGCCAGGAGTCGGGGCGACGGGCGGGGCCACGGCCAGCGGCCGGGGAGCGAGGGGCACCGTGGGGATGATGACCTTCCGGAAGGTCTCGTTGACCACGCCGGCGAAGGACGCATACCAGGCGACACCGGCGGTGGCCAGGCCGATGTAGCCGCCCCACTTGGTCACCGTCTCCTGGAGTCGGAACTCCCCGATGGTCAAGAGCACGAAGGTGGCAGTCAACAAGATGAACACCGCAGCTACGGCAGCGCTCACCCGCAACGAAGGCACGATCATGTAGAAGGTGAAAATGGCCCACCCGAGCAGGAAGACGCCCACGGCGACGGATGCGTCGGCCGGCCGGAGCCCGCTGACCACGAACTTCACGAAGACGTAGTACGAGATCCAGAACCCGCCGAACGAGGAGAATGCGAGCGCCCCGAACGTGTTCTTCCGGGTGAACTCCCACATGCCGGCGAGCAACTGCACCCCCCCGCCGTAAACCAAAGCCAAGGCCAGTGCCGAGGCCGCGGCCTGGCCCCAGATATCGGCGTTCGACAGGCTCAGGGCGAACGTGGTCATGGCGAAGGCCGCGAGTCCCAACGGGGCCGGGTCTGCGGTTCGGTACACGCTCGGCTCGGTCGGAACCGGACCCTCTTGGACCTTGAACTGTCCCGTCGCTGCTGATTCCGGTGGCATGAAACCCCCTTGATCGCAGGTGACCGATGCCCGCCAGGCGTCGCTATCGATCACCTTCCGCTCGTTGTCATGCGTTTCATACCCTCAGATGACCTCTGCGTAAACCCTGATAAGGACGCCACAATTGGGCCCTCCCTTATGAGATTGTTCACTTCCGCCATTTGTGAAATCGATCACATGGACATGTGCAATGGCTTACGTTCAGGTGGCGATCCGGCGAGGCGACAAGGCAGCAGACTCACGCACTCGTCAGGCACGGGTCAGGCATGAGATCCAGAGGGGGCACGGCGGCAATCGACCAGCAGGCCACCTGGCTGGGCCTCTCCCTCCTAAGCTCCACCCCATGAACACTGGTGACGCAGTACCCGACTTCGAGCTCCCCGACCAGACGGGGACACCCCGGCGCCTCAGCGAGCTCCTGAAAAACGGGCCGGTGGTCCTCTTCTTCTACCCGGCCGCCATGACCTATGGCTGCACCAAGGAGAGCTGCCACTTCCGGGACCTCAAGGCCGAGTTCGATGCCGTGGGCGCACAGCGAGTCGGGATCAGTGCCGATCCCGTGGACAAGCAGAAGCAGTTCGCCGACAAGCACGATTTCGACTACCCGCTGTTGTCGGACTCCGACTCATCGGTGGCCGACCTGTTCGGCGTCAAGCGGTCATTCACCATCATGGGGAAGAACAAGCGCGCCACCTTCGTCATCGGCACCGACCAGCGCGTCCTCGAGGTCGTGCGCTCCGAGCTCTCGTTCAACTCGCACGCAGACCGGGCCCTCGAGGTCCTCCGCCAGCGGGCCGTCGCCTCCTGACCCGGACGATTCGCCCGCCCTCTGCTACTCCCCGCTTGGTCCCAAGGTTGCGTAGTTCCAGAGGGGCGTAGTTCCAGAGGCGCGGAACCCTCAGCCCTCGGGACCCGACAGTCCCAACTGCGCCGTGACGCCGTGATCGCGGCCCGCCGTGTAGCCGCCGTCCACCGCGAGCGCC
>DATDHU010000151.1:0-32420 GCA_036521415.1 Acidimicrobiales bacterium | reverse complement strand
CAACCGCGGTAGGCATGCGCCGGGCGGCGCGGTTCGGACGGGCACCGTCCATCCACGATTTGACCTTCGCCTTCACCCTGTGGGGGTTCCTGGGCGACGCCCCACCTGATCTGGTTGCCGAGCGGACGCCGCTCTTCCGGTCGGCTTCGCACCACTACGAGTCCCAGCGGGCCATCGCCGACCGGGTCCGGGAGGACACGCTGCGGCTCACTCCGGACCAGGTACGGTCCGGTCTGAAGGACTGGCGGCGCCTGCTGGAGGCGCCGGCTGGGCCCGCACCGGTTGAGGCCGCACCGGTTGAGGCCGACGCCGGTTGAGGCCGCGCCGGTTGAGGCCGCGCCAACCGCCACCGCGGCGGCCGGGGACTGACCTCGAGGGCCGCACTCCTCCGAACGGTCGGGGCTCTTCGTGGTTCTCTTCTCGGAAGCAGGGGTCTAGGAAGTAGGGGCTGGGTATGGACATCGAGATCGTCGACATCGACGCCAACGGCCTCACCTTCACCGCCCGGATGGCCGGCCCAGCGGACGGGCAGCCCGTACTCCTGCTCCATGGCTTCCCCCAGACGTCTCTGTGCTGGCAGGACGAACTGTCGGCCCTCGGCGAAGCCGGCTACAGGGTGGTGGCTCCCGATCAGCGTGGCTACTCGGCCGGCGCCCGGCCGTCAGGGGTCGCCGACTACGCCGTTGCCCATCTCGTCGCCGATACGTTGGCGATCGCCGACCGGAGGGGGATGGACACGTTCCATCTGGTCGGTCACGACTGGGGCGGCTACCTGGCCTGGGTGGTGGCCGCCCGCCACCCCGAGCGGATCCGGACGTTGACCTCGGTGTCCACGCCGCACCCGACAGCGATGGGAGCAGCCATTGCCAACGCCGACGGCGACCAGGCGCAACGATCCTCCTATATCGGGCTCTTCCGGCAGGACGGAACGGCCGAGGAGATCCTCTTGGGCGAGGACGGATCCGGTGAGGGGCTCCGCCAGATGTACCTGGGCGCCGGCCTCAGCGCCGACAAGGCCGAGGCCTATGTCGAGGCGATGACCGTTCCCGGTGTCCTGACGGCCGGGCTCAACTGGTACCGAGCCATGGACGCCGAGACAGTCCGTGGTGTGGGAATCGTGGGCATGCCCACGATGTACGTCTGGTCCAGCGAGGACATCGCCCTCGGTCGGCGGGCGGCGGAAGACACGGCCTCATGGGTCAGCGGCCCCTACCGCTTCGAGGTGCTCGAGGGGGTCAGCCACTGGATCCCCGACGAGGCGGCCGAGACGCTGAATGCCCTCTTGCTCGACCACCTGGGCTCCCCGAGCGGGTAACGCGGTCGTCTGGGCCCGAACCGGGACAGGATGCCCGGTGGGTAGCTTGGGGTCATGGACACGTCCACCTTCTCCATCAGCGATACCCACCGGCAGTTCCGGGACACCCTCCGGCGGTTCGCCGAGGAACGGATCGCTCCCAACTCGGCCGAGGCCGACCGGGACTCGTCATACCCACAGAAGTCGGTCGACGCCTGCATAGAGCTCGAGCTCCCGTCCCTCGGCATGCCGAGCGAGTACGGCGGAGCAGGAGCCGATCACGTCACCCAGGCCATCATGGCCGAGGAGTTGGCGCGGGTGTGCGCCTCGACCTCGGTGACCATGCTGGTGTCCAAGCTCGGCATGTTGCCGGTGATCAACTGGGCGTCGGACGACCTGAAGCGCAAGTACATCCCCCGCGTGGCTTCGGGTGAGGCACAGTCCAGCTACGCCCTGTCCGAGGCGGACGCCGGGAGCGACGTGGCCGCCATGCGGACCCGAGCGGTCAGGGACGGCGACCATTACGTGCTGACCGGTACCAAGTACTGGATCACCAACGCGGGCATCTCGGACACCTACACGGTTTTCGCCAAGACCGACCCGAACGCCGGACACCGGGGGATCAGCTGCTTCATGGTCGAGGCCGACTGGGGCGTGCAGGTCCCCAAGCTCGAAAAGAAGCTCGGCCTCTGCGGCAGCCCCACGGGCGAGGTCGTCCTCGACGAGGTCCACGTGCCGGGCGAGAACCTGATCGGGGCCGAGGGACAGGGGTTCACCATCGCCATGCACACCCTCGACCGGAGCCGCCCGACCATCGGGGCCCAGGCGGTGGGGATCGCCCAGGGCGCCATCGACTACGCCGCCGGTTACATGCAGGAACGGAAGGCCTTCGGTCGGCCGATCGCCGATCTGCAGGGACTGCGGTTCATGCTGGCCGAGATGGCCATGCGCAACGAGGCGGCCCGCACCCTCGTGTACCGGGCCTGCGGGCTGATCGACAACGGCGACCCGGAGGGCGAGCTCACCAAGGTGGGGGCGATGGCCAAGTGCTTCGCCTCTGATACGGCCATGGCGGCCACGACCGATGCGGTCCAGCTGTTGGGCGGGTACGGCTATACCAAGGATTTCCCGGTGGAGCGGTTCATGCGCGACGCCAAGATCACTCAGATCTACGAGGGCACCAACCAGGTGCAGCGGGTCGTGATCGCCAAATCGCTGCTCGGGTAGGCCGGCCATCCCCGGCCGAACGGGTGCCGACTTAGAACGAGTTCTATACTCCATCCCGTACCTCGGGCACGGAGGCGCGGCGCGCCCCTGCCACCGTCTCAAAGGGGATCTGTCATGGCACGACCAGTGATCGTGGAAGCAGTTCGTTCGCCCATCGGCAAGCGCAACGGCTGGCTGTCCGGGTTCCACGCTTCCGAGCTGCTCGGGAACGTCCAGGTGGAGCTGGTCAAGCGGGCGGGCATCGATCCCGGTTCGGTGGAGCAGATCGTTGGCGGCTGCGTCACCCAGGCCGGCGAGCAGGCGTCGAACGTCACCCGGACGGCCTGGCTGGGCCAGGGGCTGCCCTACGAGACCGCGGCGACAACGATCGACTGCCAATGCGGGTCGGCCCAACAGGCCAACAACTTCGTGGCCAACCTGGTCAGCGCCGATGCCATCGAGGTAGGCATCGCCTGCGGCGTGGAGGCGATGAGCCGGGTCGGTCTCGGCGCTAACACCTTGAACGGCCCGGGCAAGTCCAAGCCGCAGGACTTCCCGTGGGATATGCCCGATCAGTTCAACGCGGCCGAGCGCATCGCCACAAAGTACGGCATTACCCGGGCCGACGTCGACTGGTTGGGCCTCGAGTCGCAGCGGAAGGCGGCGGTGGCGGTAGCCGAAGGCCGCTTCGAGCGTGAGATCGTGCCGATAGAGGCGCCGGTGGTCGGTCCGGAGGGTCTGACCGGCGAGCGGAACCTGGTCAACAAGGATCAGGGCCCTCGGGACACCACGTCCGAGGGACTGGCCGGCCTGAAGCCCGTCCTCCCCGACGGCATGCACACCGCCGGCAACAGCTCACAGATCTCCGACGGCGCCGCCGCCGTGCTGTGGATGTCGGAGGACCGGGCCCGGGCCGATGGATTTCGTCCCCGGGCCCGCATCGTGGCCCAGACCCTCGTCGGCTCGGATCCCTACTACCACCTCGACGGCCCGATCGCCGCTACCGCCGACGTGCTGAAGAAGGCGGGTATGACGATGGCCGACATCGAGCTGTTCGAGGTGAACGAGGCCTTCGCCTCGGTGGTGATGTCCTGGGCCCAGAGCCACGATGCCGACTGGGACAAGGTCAACGTGAACGGTGGCGCCATCGCCCTCGGGCACCCGGTCGGCTCCACCGGTGCCCGCCTGATCACCACCGCCCTCCACGAGCTCGAGCGGACCGACAAGTCGGTCGCCCTGGTCACCATGTGCTGCGGCGGAGCTTTGGCCACCGGCACGGTCATCGAGCGGATCTAGCGGGGTCGGCGCGATCATGAGCGGAACCGAACACCTGACCTTCGAGCGCCGGGGGTCGACGGCCATCGTCACCATGAACCGGCCCGAGGCGAAGAACGCACTCTCCGGTCCCATGTTGGTGGGGATGCTCGACGCCTGGCTCGAGATCGACGGCGACGACAGCATCCGGTGCGCCATCCTCACCGGGGCGGGGGGCAGCTTCTGTACGGGCATGGACCTCAAAGCGGTGGGTGGCGGCGAGCGTTCAGACGAGATCAGACAGCGGATGGCCGACGATCCCGATCTGCACTGGAAGGCCCTGCTCCGCCACTACTCGCTGAAAAAGCCGCTCATCGCCGCGGTCGAGGGTTGGGCCGTGGCCGGTGGCACCGAGATCCTCCAGGCCACCGACATCCGGGTAGCTGGCGAAGGGGCCACGTTCGGCGTCTTCGAAGCCAAGCGTGGGCTGTTCCCGCTGGGAGGATCCACCGTTCGCCTGCGACGACAGATCCCGTTCACCGTGGCCATGGACCTGTTGCTCACGGCCCGCGAGGTCTCGGCCCAGGAGGCGCTGAGGATAGGCCTGATCGGCCGGGTGGTGCCGGACGGCACCGCATTGGAGAACGCACTCGAGATCGCCGAGGTGATCGGGGCCAACGGCCCGCTGGCCGTCGAGGCCATCAAGGCGTCGGTGAAGGCCACCGAGGGTCTGTCGGAGGAGGAGGGCCTGAAGGTCGAGCTGGAGCTGGGGTGGCCGATCTTCGCCACCGAGGACGCCAAGGAGGGCCCGAAGGCCTTTGCCGAGAAGCGGCCGGCGAACTTCTTGCGCAGATGACGGCGGTGGGAACCCAGGGCGCCCCTGAGGACGCCCCATCGCCCAGCGCCTCCGAGAGCGCTGTATCGCCCGGCGCCGACGGCGCTGTGTCGCGCCGGCTACCCGGGCCCGCCGGGTCATCCAGGGCCAAGGAACCTGCGTCGCCCAATGACCGCCTCGCCGCCGCCGTCAGGCGGGTCATCGACGCCACTGTCTCCCCTATCGAGTGGGACACCATCACCGCGGCGGCGGTCGCCGTCGAAGCGGTGGCCGACTTGCTCGATTCCGATCCCATCGGCCGGCCTCGCAGACGGAGGAACCCGAGTCCGGAACAGGACCCCATGGACTTCTTCCCCAACAGTCCGATCATCGGTACCTCCAACCCGATCGCCCCGCCGGTGACCCTGGTGGCGGTGGACGGTGCCGACGGCGGCATGCGGGAAATGCGGGGCACGGTGAACTTCGGCTATCCCTATGAGGGACCGCCGACCTGTGTGCACGGGGGCGTGATCGCCGAGCTGTTCGACGAGGTGCTCGGGGCGACCAACATCATCGCCGGCAACCCGGGCATGACCGGGACGTTGACCGTCAAGTACCGCAAGCCGACCCCGCTACTCACCGACCTCCGGATCGAGGCCCGCTGCCTCGGATGGAGCGGGCGCAAGATCAGGACATGGGGCGCCATCTTTGCCGGCGACGTCCTGACCGCCGAAGCCGAGGGCATCTTCATCGCCGTCCGGCCCGAGATGATGCTGGCCATCGCCGAGGGCAACGAGGAGGTCGCCGATCCGGACATCGTGGCGGCCATCAAGGCGGAGACCAGCCAGGCGATCTCGGCCCGGGACGCCTACCGGGCTGCGAAGGCCGCCAACGCGGCAAGGGCAGGCGGCACCTGACTCGTAACGAGCTCCGGCTCGTTAGCCGGTGGTGGCCAGCCGACCGCCGGACCGCCTCTCCTCAGATCTTGTCCGCCCTGGCTTCCCAGTAGGGATCGCGCAGCTTGCGCTTGTAGAGCTTGCCGTTCGGGTCCCTGGGCATCGAATCGGTGAAGTCGATGGACTTCGGGATCTTGAATTTGGCCAACCTCGTGGCGCAATAAGCCAGGATCTCGGCGGCCAATTCGGGCGTGGGGGCGACACCGTCTCCCGGCTCCACGACCGCCTTCACCTCCTCGCCCCAGTCCTCGTTGGGAATGCCGAACACGGCTGCGTCCCCCACGTTGGGGAAGCTCAGGAGTACGTTCTCGATCTCGGCCGGATAGATGTTGGCGCCACCGGAGATGATCATGTCGATCTTGCGGTCCCGAAGGAACAGGTACCCGTCCTCGTCGATGACGCCGACGTCGCCCACGGTGAAGAAGTTCCCGATGCGGTTCTTCTCCGTCTTCTCCTTGTCCTTGTGGTACTCGAATCCTCCACTGGACATCGACATGTAGATGGTGCCGACCACCCCGGGCTCCTCGACCCGGGTCCCCGAGTCGTCGAAAATGGCGATCTCGGAGATGGGCCAGGCGCGGCCCACCGTGCCCGGCTTCTTCAGCCACTCGTCGGCGGTCACCAAGGTGCCCCCGCCCTCGGAGGCGGCGTAGTACTCGTCGATGCACGAGCCCCACCACTCGATCATCTTGTGCTTGACGTCGATTGGGCAAGGGGCGGCGGCATGGATCATGTGCCGCAGCGAGGACACGTCGTACTTCGAACGGACATCCTGAGGCAGGGTGAGCAGCCGGTGGAACTGGGTGGGGACCATGTGGGAGGTGGTGACCCGGTACTGCTCGATGAGCTGGAGCATGGTCTCCGGTGTCCACTTGTCCATGAGCACGATGGTGTGACCCAGGTGCATGGACGCGCCGGCGAAGCGCATGACGGCCGTGTGGTAGAGCGGCGAGCCCACGATGTGCACGTTGTCGTCCCGGGGCTGGATGCCGAACAGGAACAAGATGCCGGACAGGCCGAGGGCGGCTTCCTCGGGGGTGGCCTCGATCAGCGGCCGGAAGATGCCCTTGGGGTTGCCGGTGGTGCCCGACGTGTAGTTCATGACGTCGCCGATGGTGCGATCGGACGGGTCGTCGGTCGACTGGCGGTCACGCAGCTCGGTGAGCGAGGCGAAGCCGGCGATGTCGCCCACGGCCATGCGGCCCGAGGCAGGCAGCCCGACCTCGTCGGCTGCCTCGGTGGCGACGGCGGCGAAGCGCTCGTGGGCGACGAACACCTTGGCCCCCGAGTCCGCCACGATATATGCCACTTCGGGTCCCACCAGATGGTGGTTGATCGGCACCAGGCGCCAACCGGCCTCGAGCGCAGCCAGGTAGAGCTCGACGTTCTCGGTGCAGTTGGGGAGCAGGGTAGCGACCACGTCGCCCCGCTGGACGCCCAGGCTCCGGAGGCCGTGGACGACCTGGTTGGTCCGACCCAGGAGCTCGCCCGCGCTGAGCTCGGCTCCCTCCGGCGTCACCAGGGCCAGATGGTCGGGCTCCTCGTGGGCCAGCGCCCAGAATCCAAAATCACCCATGGCGGTCCTCCCTACGCTGATTGGACTTGATCTCAAGCCTGCCGAAGCATGCCGCAACTATGCGGCCCGCTGCTCCAAGACCCGGCAAACGGTAGAACATGTTCTTGTCCCGGGCAACCGCCCGGTGTGCCTGTTGACCCCTGAGGAGCCTCCGCCGGGTCAGGGCGTCGGAGCGGAGTCTGCCACCACCGCCGTCCCACCGGCCCTGTGGCCGCCCCCGCTCGGGTCGGCCCCTTGGATGCCGGCCCGTTCGTCGACCTCGGCTGCTGTTCCTCTGGCGTCTCCACTGGCGTCCCTGGTGCGGATTTCCTTGACTGCCTCGTCCTTGGGCGAGACCGATGGGCTTCCGGCGCTGGCTTCCCCGTCCCGCCAGCGCTCGAAGGGCCGCACCCGGGTGGCCAAGACGACCAGCCCGGCGACGCTGAGGGCGATTCCTGCCGTCTCGACCAGGATGAATCCCAGGTGGCTGGGATCGGTGAGCCACAGGTACTCGTCGAGGAACCGTTCGATGCCCCACAGCACCATGCCTACGCCGATGACGATGCCCGCCGGCGGGAGCGATGAGCCCGCGGCCAGTGGTGCGCCCGGTGCTGCACCGGTCGCCCTGGCGGCGCCGGCGCCGACCTCGGGGCGGCTACGAGGCGCCTGGCTCCGGATCCACCGTTCGACGAGTAGCAGGATCCCGAAGATGGCGAAGTCGGCCATGGCCTGGAAGATCGGGACGGGGAGCCGTTTGCCCACCTCGCCCGCGTAGTACATGCCGAACCACGCAGTCGTGGGATGACCGCCACCCCGAACCATCAGCTGCGGGCCCAGGAGCCGCCCGATGCCCCATGCCGCCATCAGCACCGGGGCGATCAGGTCGAGGAGGCGGACGATCGAGATCTCCGGGCACCGCCGCCGGGCGCTGATGATGCCCACGGGGATGGCGAAGATCAGGCCCCCGAACGAGGACAGGCCGCCCTGCCAGATGGCGAAGACCTGCATGGGGTCGCTGCGGTACTGGGACAGGTTGGGTAGGACGCTCAACAGGCGGGCGCCGACGATGGCGGCCACGATGACCCAGATGAACATTCCGGTCACCCACTCCGAGGGATAGCCGTTCTTCCGGAGACGGCGCTCGAAGTAGCGGAGGCCGAACCAGAAGGTGAGGGCCAAGCCGATGCCGTAGGTGTGGACCTCGATGAACCAGATGTGGAAGGCGACGGGGATTGGTCTCATGGTCGACGAGGGCCGGCTTCAACCGCCACCGGCGCCCCTTCAGTATGCCCCACGCCCCCGGTAGGGTGGGCGTCGAGGCAGCCCGGCGACGGTGCGGCGGATCGGTGGATCCAGCGAAACGAGGGGGACTCATGGCAGTTCTTACCGGCAAGGTGGCGATCGTCACCGGCGCGGGCTCGGGCATCGGTGCGGCCAGCGCCTCTCGCCTGGCCGAGTCGGGCGCATCGGTGGTGGTGGTCGACCGGGACGAGGCGTCGGCTCACCAGGTGGCCGACCGGCTCGGCGGACTGTCCGTGGTGGCCGATGTCAGCCAGCCCGATCAGTGGGGATCGATCGTCGACGCCACCGTCGCTCGTTTCGGGGGCGTCGACCTGGCCCATCTCAACGCCGGAGTGACGACGGGGGAGGCGGACATCTCGCTCCTGACCGACGAGCAGTACCGCCGGGCCGTCGGGGTCAACATCGACGGCGTCGTGTTCGGGATCCGGGCGCTGGTGCCCGTCCTGCGGCAGCGTGGCGGCGGCTCGCTCGTCGCCACCGCCTCGCTGGCCGCGCTGATCGGCTACTCGCCGGATCCCATCTACGGACTGACCAAGAGCGCAGTCGTGGGCCTGGTCCGGGCACTCGCACCGCAGCTGGCCGAGCAGAACATCGTCCTGAACGCCATCTGCCCCTCACTGGTGGACACCAACATGCTCGATGAGACCGCGCGCAACGCGCTCAGTGGGTCGGGGTTCCCGCTCATCGGACCGGCCACCGTGGCCGACGCGGTCTTTCAGTGCCTGACCAGCGAGGACACCGGCCGGGCCCTGGTCATCCAGGCCGGGCGTGAACCGCTGGCCTACCGGTTCGCCCGACCCCCGGGACCACGGGCCGAAGGAGCGGAAGGAAGGCTTCCCCCGGCCGCTCTGGCCGCGCACGACCAGGAATAGGGAGCCGGCGGAGCCGGCCAAGGCGCGGGTCGATGGCCATGCCAACCGGAAACGTCTTGCCGAGGCCGACATCGATGCCTTGGTCCACCACTCTCCGTGAACGTCGACGACGAGACGAGCGCCATTTGTCCCCAGGCGACTGACAGCCACAAGTAAGCATCTGGACGCCCGGGGCTCCCCGCCGATATTGGTTTTGCCCGCCTCCTGGCGAATTGCGACGGACGAACGATGTCGCACTTCTCCCTTTTCGCCCAAAGGCGGGCAAAACCAATATCACGGCTGCCGATGCGGCCCCGTCCGCGGCCCGCCCGGCCCTCCGGTTTGCACCCTGGCGGCCAACCACGCTCAGCGGTCGATCGCCGACCCTCAACCAAGGAATGAACTCACCTGGCGAACACCGGGAACCACCCCGGCTCGGTCTGGTTGAGGCCCGTTAGGGCCGGCCGACGCCCCAGAAGCCGTCCCCGGTCCTGACCGGGGTGTCCCAGACGACCGCCCCGGTGTAGGGAGCCTCGACCATCATCCCGCCGCCGATGTACATGGCCACGTGATCCGATGCATTCACTCCGTAGAACAACAGGTCGCCTGGCTGGATGTCCGCGATCGAAACGTGGGTGGTCTCGTCGTACTGGGCGCCCGTGTAGTGGTCGAGCTGGACCCCGGCCTGCCCCCAGGCCCATTCGGTGAGCCCCGAGCAGTCGAAGGCCACGCCCGGGCTCTCCGCGCCCCACGAATAGGGGACGCCGAGCTGGCTCTGGGCTGCGGCCACGGCCGCTCCAGCGCCACCCGCCGACGGGGCCGAAGTGGCGGCAGGCGGCGGTGAACTGCTGCCTCCGCTGGTACCGCCCCCACTGCTCTGGCTGCTGGCGCTGGTAGAGCTGGGCGCAGCGGCGGGGGTGGCCGCGGGCGCAACTGCGGGGGTGGCCGCCTGGGTCGGGGTGGGACTGCCTCCACCGCCGGCAGAACTGCTGCTGGTGCTCGTCGAAGCGCTGCTGTTCGTCGAGGAGCTATTGGTAGTCGGAGAGGGTGACGACACCTGGGGGGCTGCAGCAGATTGGGCGGGGACCACCTGCTGTTGGGCCGCTTGTTGCTGTGCCGCCTTCTGGGCCGCCACCTGCTGCTGGAATGCCGCCGCCGCCGCCTGCGCCTTGGCATCCTGTTGTTGCTGGACGAGAGTTGCCACATTCGCCTTGGCCTGGGTGAGGGCCGTCTGCTCCTGGGCTACGAGCGCGTTGGCCTGGCGACTGGCCGATGCGATGTCGGCCTGCTGGGCTGTGGCTTGCGCCTGTTGCTGGTTCAACGAGTCCTGCTGAGCCTGGAGCAGCGATTGTGCCGTCCGCAGATGGGCGATGGTGGTGTTGACGTCGCCGGCGACGATGTTCGAGTACACGGAACGGATGCCGGCGGTGTTCTTGTCCGACGAGAACATGTCGGTGACCCCGTTGGAGGAAGTGCCGGCGTTCACGTAAGCCTGGACTGCTTGGTGGCGGAGCTGGGTCTGATCGCGGGTGACCTGTTGGTGAGTCTGGGTGATCTGTCCCTGGGTGGCGGCGATCTGAGCGGACACTTGCTGCAGCTTGTAGGTGGCCTCGTCGTACTGCTGCGAAAGGTCGTTGATGCGCTGGCCGGTGGCTGCGACCTGAGCCTGGACACTGTCCGCCTGGGCCTGGGCATCGGAGATCTGGTCCGCCGATGCAGATCCGGCGGGGACGGCGACAGCGGCGACCGTGCCGGTGGTGATGGCCGCGGCCAAGAGGGCGCCCGTCCACCGCCGGGCCCCCTTCTCGCGGATGGCCTCAACGGCGGGGAGCCATCGCCGGGATGGCGCAGATGCCGACTGGTCGCTCGAAGGGATGCTGAATTGCCCCTGGGTGGGTCGGTGCATTGGCAAGATGGAGACCTTCGCAACCTGGCTGAGAGTTCGAGACCACATCCACGATGACATGGTTCCCCTTGTCAGGGGTGGACTGGTTGAGTGTCCTGCGATCTGAGCCTCGACCGGTCGTGCGCCGAGTTGCCCATGTTTGCCTTGCGTTAGGGGCGACCTGCGCCCACGAAACCGTCCCCGGTACGTACTCCGGTGATCCACACGCTTGCCCCGGTGTAGGGCGCTTCGATCATCTGTCCGCCCCCGACGTACATGGCAACGTGGTCGGACCCGCCCGGACCGTAGAAGAGGAGGTCACCGGGCTCGAGGTCGGCCAGTGGCACGGGGGCCGAAGCAGCGAACTGAGCGCCGGAGAAATGCGACAGGCTCACGCCGGCCTGGCCCCACGCCCACGCAGTCAGACCGGAGCAGTCGAAGCCCACACCCGGGCTCTCGGCACCCCATGCGTAGGGAACACCGATCTGGCTCTCGGCTGCAGCCACGGCCCCGGCTCCACCTGAAGAGGGAGCAGGGACACTGGCGCCGGCGCCGCTGCTACTGCTCGAGCCACCACCTCCGCCACCACCGCTGCTCGTGCTGCTACTCGTCGTCGTCGAGCCGCCACCGCTGCTGCTGCTCGTGGTTGAGCCACCACCGCTCGTACTGCTCGTGTTCGACTGGCTGACCGCCTGTGGCTGTGCGGCGGGCTTGGCCGCTGCCGCCTGCTGAGCCGCTGCCGCCTGTTGAGCCGCGGCCTGCTTCTGCTGGAAGGCCGCTGCCGCTGCCGCTGCTGCTGCCTGCTGTTGCTGTTGGATCAGCGCAGCAACCTGGCTGTTGACCTGGCTCAGCGTGTTCTTCTGCTGGGCGACAAGTTGGGTCGCCTGGTCGGAGGCCGTTTGGATGCTGGCCTGGGCCGCGGCTGCCTGACCCTGTTGGGTCTTCAAGGAGTCCTGCTGGGTCTGCAGCTGCGCCTGGGCTGTGTGCAGGTTGTCGATCGTGGTGTTGACGTTCCCGGCGGCGATGTTCGAGTAGACCGAGCGAATGCCGGCCTTGTTCTGGTCGGAGCTGAACATGTCGGTGACCTCGGAGGTGGTGCCGGCATCCACGTACGAGTTCACTGCCTGGGCCCGGAGCTGGGCCTGGTCATGTTCGACCTGGTTCTGGGTCTTAGTGATCTGGTCCTGAGTCTGGCCGATCTGAGTGTCGATCTGCTGCAGGTGGTAGGTCGCCTCGTCGTACTGCTGCGAGAGGGTATTGATGCGCTGCCCTGTCGCTTGAATCTGGCTCTGGATGGAGGCCGCCTGGGCCTGAGCGTCGGAAAGTTGGTCCGCACCGGCTGGGCGGGGGGAGAGAGACACCACGCAGGTGATCCCTGTGACGATAGCTAGGGCGAGCGTCGCACGGCCCCACAGGCGGGGCGCCCTACGTACCTCATTTGCACCTATCTTCGCCGTCGAATAAGGCATATCGACGTCAGTCACAACGGGCAACTGTTTAGTCCATCAGATCACAAGCCGCAAGCACCGACCATAAATTGACCCCATGACCAGGAATAACGCCGAACAAATCGTACAGTGTCTCCGAGGTGACGTTGCGCGTCGGGTGACGATATCGTCGTTCTTGTGGGCGAAATCATCGAATATGCGAGCAATGGATCTACCGCACGGGGGTATCTAGCCACCTCCGACCCCGTCGGACCTGGGGTGATCGTCATTCAGGAGTACTGGGGCCTGGTCGACCAGATCACCCGGACCTGTGACCGCTTTGCCGCTGAGGGCTTCACTGCTCTGGCCCCGGACCTGTTCCACGGTACGACGGTGCCCCTGACCGAACCGGAAGACGCGGCCAAGGAGATGATGGCCATGTCCATGGACGTCACGGCCAAGGACTTGAGCGGGACGGTGGACGAGTTGACCAGGCGATCCGGCCGGGAGCGCGTCGGCGTGATCGGCTTTTGCATGGGGGGCGGTCTGGCGCTGGTGTTGGCGACCCAACGGCCCGATGCGGTGGCCGCGGTGGTGACCGCCTACGGGCTCATCCCTTGGCCAGGTGCAACGCCGGACTTCTCGAAGCTCAACGCGCCGGTGCAGGGGCACTTCGGTCGGAACGACGACTTCTTCTCCCCGGAAGCCGCCGGCCAGCTCGAAGTGACGTTGAACCACGCGGGCACGGACACGACGTTCCACATCTACGAGGGAGTCGGCCACGCATTCTTCAACGAGGACAGGCCCGAGGTCTACAACGCGAAAGCTGCGGCGCTGTTGTGGGACAGGGCGCTGGCCTTCTTCCGCCAAACGCTGAGCTGACCCTGTCGTGGGCGTGGTCGATCCCGTTGGGGCTGATCCCGTTGGGGCTGATCCGGTGAGGGCCGGGCCTGGTTCAGGCGGCGCAATGGCCGCGCCGGGTTCGGGCGGCCTGTAGTGACCGAACCCGGTCTGGTCGACCGGTACATCACACTCGGACTGCGCCTAGGCCGGCACATCGACGGGCTGGTCGACGCCTACTACGGGCCGCCTCAATCCGCCGACCGGGTGCAGTCCGAGCCGGAGTTCTCGCCCGACCGCCTGATGGCCGAGGCCCGGGCGTTGCTGGCCGACATCGACGCTGGTGCCCCACTCGACGCGCCCGAAGGCACCGGATCGGTCGGCTCGGCCGGCACGACCGGAGGCAACGGAGCCGCACCGGCCCGGCGCCGTTGGCTTCGCGCCCAGGTGCTCGGGCTGGCCACCACTGCGTCGAAGTTGCACGGCGATCCCATCGGCTACGCCGACGAGGTCGAGGCCTGTTACGGGGTGCGGCCCACGCGCATGCCCGAGGACGAGCTGCTCGAAGCTCACCGACAGCTCGACGAGGTCCTGCCCGGCACGGGGCCGTTGGCCGATCGGCTGGTGACGTGGCGGGAGTCCCACGCCGTCCCGGTGGACAAGCTCCGACCCGCCATCGACTCCCTGGCCGAGGACCTGCGGGCGCGAACGGCGACCCTGTTCGGGCTGCCCGAGGACGAGCACGTCGAGTTCATGTTGGTCACCGACCAGCCCTGGTCGGGCTTCAACTACTACCTGGGCGGCCTCTCGAGCCGGGTGGCGGTGAACACCGATCTGCCGGTGCTGTCCACCAGCCTGGCCCACCTGGTGGCCCATGAGGCCTACCCCGGTCACCACACCGAGCACACTCGCAAGGAGGTGGGCCTGGTCCGCCGGCGCCGGTGGCTCGAAGAGTCGATCTTCCTGGTCGGCACGCCCCAATGCCTCCTGGCCGAGGGACTGGCCGATCTGGGATTGGAGGTGGTCATGGGCCGCCACCCCGAAGCAACCGTGGCCGAGCACCTGCACCCCTTGGGCATCCGCTACGACACCGAGGTGGTCGGCGCAGTATCCGTGGCCGGCGAGGCGCTCGGTGGGGTCAGGCAGAACGCCGCCTTCCGCCTGCACGAGGACGGGGCCGACCCCGACGTGGTGATCGACGAGGTTGCCCGCTGGGGCCTGCTGTCCCGCGATCGGGCGGCCAAGTCGGTCGAGTTCCTGGTCCACCCCACGTGGCGGGCGTACCTCACCTGCTACGTCGAGGGCCTGCCCCTGTGCCGGCGCTTCGTGGGCGGCGATCCCGCCCGGTTCGACCGCCTGTTGGCCGAGCAGCTCACGCCGGCTGACCTACAGGCCGATCCCGCCCCGACTGCCTGAGGCCGTCCTCCGCACTCTCACCGTCAACTTCACCTTCACCCTCGCGTTCAGCCTGCGGGTCGGCCAGCCCCTTGCTCGCCAGCTCGGCCTCCACCCTTTCGGCTACGTCGTCCTGTCCGTGGACGTATTTGCCGCCCCGCAGGGCCGACGCGCCGGCGGCCAGGAGGCAACTGACGATGGCGAAGTCGAAGGCCAGGTTGAGGCCCTTCTTGAACGGCGCGGCGATCAGGCCGGGGAAGAAGCTCCGCCCGGTCAGGTAGTGGGCAGTGGCCGCCGGCAGGTGCTGGAGAGTCGTCACCCCCAACAGCTTCTCCATGGGGTTGTAGCCCAAGAAGGCGGCGAAGAGGCTGCCCACCGGGGGCAGGTGGGAGACCCGGAGGGCGTCCCGGGTCGGGACGCCGTGGGCCACCAGGCCGTGGTAGAGGCTGCCCGGCAGCTCCGAGGCCAGGCCCAGGATGATCAGCGTGAAGAAGATGCCGATCGAGAGGACCTGGGCCGAGTTCTGGAAGGTGTTGACCATGCCTGCTCCGGCGCCGCGCTGGTCGGGCGGGAGGGCGTTCATCACCCCCGCCCGGTTGGGGGAGGCGAAGATCCCCATGGCGACGCCGTTCAACAACAGGATGGGGGCGAAGGCCACGTAGGGGAAGTCGATCGGCAAGGTCTCCAGGAGCAGGAAGCTGACGGCGGCCAGCATCATCCCGCCGGTGGCGAACGGGCGGGCTCCGAACCGGTCCGAGAGGAACCCGGAGACGGGGCCGGCAACGAGGAAGCCCACGGTCAGCGGGACCATGTAGATGCCGGCCCACAGCGGGGTCTGCGAGAAGCTGTAGCCGTGCTCGGGCAGCCAGATGCCCTGGAGCCAGATGATCAGGATGAACATCATCCCGCCCCGGCCCAGCGCGGCCAGGAAGTTGGCGAAGTTGCCCATGGAGAAGGCCCGGATCTTGAACAGGGGGATGCGGAACATGGGATCAGCCACCTTCGACTCGATCACCGCGAACACGCAGAGGACCGCCACCCCGCCGAACAGGGCGGCCAGCACCATCGGGTTGGTCCAGCCCATGGTGTGCCCGCCGTAGGGCTCGATCCCATAGGTGATGCCGGTGAGCACTGCGATCAGCCCGACGGCGAAGGTGACGTTGCCCCACCAGTCGATTCGGGCCGGGTGTCGTTCCCCCCGCTCCTCCAGCTTCAGGTAGGCCCAGATGGTGCCGAGGACGCCGACAGGAACCGAGACCAGGAAGACCAGGCGCCAGTCGACCGGGCCGAGCAGGCCGCCCAGGATCAGCCCGATGAACGAGCCGGCGATGGCGGCCACCTGGTTGATGCCGAGAGCCAGGCCGCGCTGATCGGAGGGAAAGGCGTCGGTGAGAATTGCGCTGGAGTTGGCCAACAACAAGGCGGCGCCCACACCCTGCAGCACCCGCATCCCGATGAGGTAGAGCGCGCCAGCCGGTCCGTGGAGCCAGACCACCGAGAGCAGGATCGAGAAGAAGGTAAAGACGGCGAAGCCCAGGTTGTACATGCGGACCCGGCCGAACATGTCACCGATCCGGCCGAAGCTGACCACCAGCACTGCGGTGACCACCATGAAGCCCATGAGCATCCACAGGAGGTAGCTGGTGTTCCCCGGGGCGAGCGGGTCGAGGGAGATGCCCCGGAAGATGTCGGGCAGCGAGATGAGCACGATCGACAAGTTGATTGTGGCCATGAGCACGCCCATGGTCGTGTTGGACAGTGCGATCCACTTGTACCGATCGGGGTGGGTCGGAGGCCGATCGACTCCCGCCAACGCCGTCCCGCTCGCTCCGCTCCGAAGAAATGCCATAGAGGAAGTTTACGTCAACGTAAGGGTTGGTGCATCACCCCAGTTCAGTACGGGAGTGGCTTGGCCGTCCGGTCGGGGAGGGCTTGGCTCGCCCCTCCGGGCGCCCTACCATCGGGGACATGTCAGAGCGATCCCGATACTTGCCCCGCCGGTCCTGCATGTCCTCCCCCGGGTCGAACGAGAAGTTCCTGTCCAAGGCGCCCACCGTGCCCGCCGATATGAGCTTTTTGGACCTGGAGGACTCGGTCGCGCCCCTGGAGAAGGAGAACGCCCGGGCCAAAGTGGCCGACGCCATCAAGAACCTGTCCTGGGACGACCGGGTGCTGTGCGTGCGGGTCAACGCCTGGGACACCGAGTGGACCTACGGCGACGTCATCGAGGTGGTGGGGAGCGCCGGCGAGCGCCTCGATGAGGTGATGCTCCCCAAGGTGCAGAACGCGGCCGAGGTCGTCGCCCTCGACCTGTTGTTGACCCAGGTGGAGAAGAAGAGCGGACTCCCCGTCGGGCACATCGGGATCGAGGCCCAGATCGAGACGACCGGCGGGCTGATCAACGTGGAGGAGATCTGTGCCGCCTCCCCGCGGCTCGAGACCATCATCTTCGGACCGGCCGACTTCGCCGCCTCGATGGAGATGCCCGTCCTGACCGGGGGCGTGGCCATCCCCGAGTACCCGGGCGACCACTTCAATTACGTCTTCTCCAAGATCCTCATGGCCGGCCGGGCCAACGGCCTCCAGGTCATCGACGGGCCGTTCCTCAAGGTCCGTGAGCTCGACAGCCTGCGGGAGTTCTCCCAGCGGACGCGGGTGCTCGGTTACGACGGCAAGTGGGCCCTCACGCCGGACCAGGTCGGAGTGCTGAACGAGGTCTACTCGCCCACCCAGGAGCAGTTCGACCGGGCCTGGGACATCCTCGATGCCTACCGGCAGGCCACCGAGGACCAGCGAACCGGGGCGGTCATGTTCGGCGACGAGATGATCGACGAGGCCAGTCGCAAGATGGCGACCAAGTTCGTCACCCGCGGTGATCGGGCCGGGCTGACCCGTTCGGCGGGCTGACCCCAGGGGGTTTGCGCGCTTCGATCAGGAAGCGCTGGGCGTGGGCTACGAACGGACCCTCGGACAGCATGTGCCCGTGCAGGTCGGCGAGGCGGTCGCGGTAGCGGTCGACGGTGAAGCCCGGGACGATCCAGATCACCTTGCGCAGGAAGTGGACGACGGCGGCGATGTCGTAGAACACGGCACGCAGTGACTCGTGGCGCAGGTCGACGACGACCAGGCCGGCGGCCTCGGCTCCGGCCACCGCACGTTCGGTGGCACGCGCCTCGTTCACTGGCTGGGGGCCCATCATGAAATCGGTGAGCTCCCGGACCGTCCCCGCCCCGATGTGCTGGGCCAAGTAGGTCCCCTCGGGGATCAGGACCCGCGCCACCTCGTCCCACCGGGTCATCGTCGGATGCCGGCTGACGACCAGATCGAACGACGCCGCCGCGAAGGGCAGATCGCCGCCCTCAGCCGCTGCCAATACCCATGCACCCCGCGGGTATAAGTGCTTCGCCGCCACAACCAGGTTGGGCGGCCACGACTCAGTGGCGGCCACCAGGCGGGGCAGATGGGGGACACCGGCCAACACCTCACCACCGCCGGTCTGCAGGTCGAGCGCGGCGTCGGCGTCGGCCATCCGTCCGGCCAGCAACGACGAGTATCCCCAGGACGGCCGCTCCTCGGTGGCCCGACCCTCGAACCAGGAGAAGTCCCAACCCTCCACCGGGACCGACGCGCCCTCCGCCACCAACTCCTCGAACGTCGGTGACGAGTGCATCCGAACGGTCAGGCCGAGGGCTTCAGCCGGCCTGCTTCAACAGACCCCGGGCGATGACCTTGAGGGCCAGGGTCTCGTCGGCGCCCTCGAAGATGGAGAGCACGCGGGCATCCACGAAGTACCGGCTGACCGGGTACTCCTCGGCGTAGCCCATGCCCCCGTGTATCTGGACTGCCTCGCGCGTCACCCACTCGGCGGCGCGGCACACGTAGGCCTTGACCATGGAGGCCTCGAGCGTCCCCTCCCCCTTGGCCATCAGCCTGGCCACCTCGTAGGAGAACTGGCGAGTGGCCTGGATGAGTACGGCCATGCGGGCCAGCTTGGCCGCGGTGAGCTGGTAGTCGAAGATCGGGGAGCCGAACACCCTGCGGTTGTGGGCGTACTCGAGGGCGGCCTCGTAGGCGGCCTGCATGACCCCGAGGGCCCGGGCCGCCGTCTGCAGGCGCCCGTTCTCGAAGCCCTGCATCTGGAGATAGAAGCCCCGCCCCAGCCCATCCTCGCCCCCGACCAGGTTGGCCTCGGGGACGAACCAGTTCTCGAAGGCCAGCTCGTAGGAGTGCATCCCCCGATAGCCGATGGTGTCGATGGGCCGGCCCTCGAGCCGCCCGCTCGACCGGGCGGGCCGGCCCCCGGTCCCCGGCTCCTGGGTGAACAGGAACCCGTGGCCCTCGCCGCGCTCCTTTTCCACCAGGAACAGCGAGAGCCCTCGGTGGGCCTTGGCCCTGTCCGGGTCGGTACGGGCCAGCAGCAGGAGCACGTCGGCCCGGCCGGCGAACGTGCACCAGGTCTTCACCCCGTTGATCAGCCAACCACCTTCGGCCCGGGTGGCCGACGTCATCACGCCGGCCACGTCGGAGCCGAAGTCGGGCTCGGTCACGGCCACGGCCCCCATCACCTCGGCGCTGGCCAGCTTGGGCAGCCACTCCTGCTTCTGCGCCTCGGTCCCCCCGAACACGAGGGCCCGGGTGAGGATCTCTGGGCGGGTGATCAACGAGCCACCGGCGCCGAGGGAGCCCCACGACAGCTCCTCGGTGGCCACCACCATGCCCATGTAGTCGCTCTCGCCGCCGGTGGCGAATCCGCCGTACTCCTCGGGCACCGACATGCCGAAGCCGCCCATCTCGGCCATCCCGGCGATGATCTCCTCGGGGATGTCGGTGTTCTCCCGGTGGATGTGCTCGGCCCGGGGCCGGATCTGCTCCTCGGCGAATCGGTGGAACGTCTCCCGGACCAACTCGAAGTCGGGGTCCAGGTGCCGGGGGCCCTCCTCCTCGGCCAGCGAGGCGAGGAACTCGGGTTGGCGGAAGGTCGAAACGAACGTGGCCGCCGGGGCCATCCACGCCGGGGTGACGCCCCAGAGTGCCTCCCGGCCCACCAGCCGAGCGGCCAGGTCGGCCAGGGCGTCGGCAACGAACGCGCTGGCGATCCGGGCCTCGGTGTCACCGAGGGCCCCGTATCCGAGGACCGCGTCGGCCGTCCGGACGGCGGCGGCGGCGTGGGCCAGGTCGTAGGCCAGTACCTGGGCCGAGTCGGGACCGCCGGCAGCGGCGAGCGCGGCGGTGCCGGCGCCGACGACGGAGTTGGCCAGGGCAACGGCGCTTGCGGCGGCACCGAGATCGGGCGAGGGGAGGGGTTCGCGGGTCACCTCAAAGAGGATACCGACGCCCGTTACCCGCCCGGGGCCTGGGCGACCACGGTGACCAAGGGCGGGAGCACGACCGGATCATCGCCGGGGTCCACCTCGGTGAGCAGTTTGAGGTAATCGGCCACCGGGCCCGGTCCGACGCCGGCCGGGGCTTCGGCCCAGGCATCCACGGTGACGAGCCCGGCGTCCCGGGCGAGCGAGGGGAGCATGGCCCCGATGTCGGGATGGCGAGCGCCGGGCATCGAGAACGGGTGGCCGTCGATCCGGCCGGCTGAGGTGATCGGCTCCTGGGCCACTACCCAACCGCCGGGCCGCACGGCGGCGGCCATGCGCCCGAGCACCACGGCCGGGTCGACCACGTGCATGAGCAGGAACCGGCAAAAGGCCAGATCCACCGCCTCGGGCAGGCGCAGGTCCTCCCCGTCCTGGGTGATGGCCAGCACCTGACTGTGAGCTGCCGCGGCGGCGGCGACCTCGTCGCGTGCGGCCGGATCGCTGTCGACGGCATAGACCCTTCCGCCGCGACCCACGATCTCGGCCAGGGCCACCGACACGTCGCCTCCGCCGGCGCCTACGTCGACACACGTCCAGCCCGGGCCGAGACCCAGCCGATCGAGCGCGGTGGCCAGCGGGCGGCGGTAGACGTCATCCCTCAGGCCTCGCATGGCAACACGCTATCCGGGTCGGGTTCTGGCCCCGCGTGTCGCGAGGGGCTCAATGAGTAGGTGGCCGAGCCGATAGCCTCGGCTCCATGAAGGTGATGCTGATGTTGTGTGACTCGGCCCAGGTGGCCGACGGGAAGCTCTACATCCTCGGTGGCGGGTGGAGCATGACAGGACCGGATCCGGTCCCGTCGGCCATCGCTCTCAAGATCGACGTGGGCTGGCACGAGGCCGAGATGGCCCATCACTGGGAGCTCTACCTCGAAGACGCCGATGGCCAGCCGGTGATGGTGGAGACGCCCGAGGGCGAGCACGCCGTGGAGGTGCGCGGGGAGTTCACCGTCGGCCGTCCGCCGGGGATCCCGGAGGGCTCGCCCATCGACGTGGCCCTGGCCGTGAACCTGGGCCCGCTGCCCTTGGTCCCGGGTACCCGCTACAACTGGCGCATGTCGATCGACGGGGAGTCCCAGTCCGACTGGATGCTCGGCTTCACCACCCGGCCGGCCGCCGTCGCCGGCTGAGCAACCATGACGACCTATGACCGGCCCTTCGGCCGTTACTTCGAGGACTTCGAGCCGGGCGACGTCTACAAGCACTGGCCGGGGAAGACGATCACCGAGGCGGACGATCATCTCTTTTGCATGATCACCATGAACCACCATCCCCTCCACATCAATGCCTGGTTCGCCGAGCACGAGACGGTGCAGGGTAAGAACGTGGTGGTGGGCAACCTGGTCTACTCGTTGGCTCTGGGCATGAGCGTCCCGGACGTCAGTGGGTCGTGCATCGCCAACCTCGAGGTCGAGTCGTTGATCCACCGGTTCCCGACCTTCCACGGGGACACCATCTACGCCGAGACGAAGGTCATCGAGCGGGTGGCGTCGAAGTCGCGTGACGACCGTGGGGTGATCACCGTGGAGACCAAGGCGTTCAATCAACACGGCAACGAGGTGTGCTTCTTCCGCCGCAAGCTGATGGTGTGGAAGCGAGCAGCCGCACCGGCGCGGCGCCGCCCGTATGCCGACGACGTCTGGGTCTGACCGACCCGAACGGCTCCGGGCCTTCGGCCGGGCCGTCGTGGCGTGGGGGAGCTCTGGCGTCCCGTCCAGCGGGGCCGGCGGAGCTGGCGATGCCCAACCGGGGTGGCTGCGTCCCGAGCTGCCCTGGCGCCACACCCGGGATCCGTGGGCCATCCTGGTCAGCGAGGTGATGGCCCAGCAGACCCAGGTCGGGAGGGTCGTACCCGTCTTCGAGCGCTTCATGGGCCGCTTCCCGACGCCATTGGACTGCGCCCGGGCGCCGCTCGGCGACGTGCTCCGGGCATGGGCCGGTCTCGGGTACAACCGGAGGGCCCGGTTCCTCCACGGCGCGGCCCAGGCCATCGCCAACGATCATGACGGCCGCGTGCCCGACACCTTGGAGGCACTGCTCGCCCTCCCCGGCGTGGGCGCCTACACCGCTCGGGCGGTGATGGTCTTCGCCTTCGAGGCCGACATCGGGGTGGTCGACACCAACACCGGCCGGGTCCTGTCCCGAGCGGTGGCCGGCCGGGCGCTCGGTCGCTCGGAGGCACAGGTCGTGGTGGACGCCATGGTCCCCCCGGGACAGGGGTGGTTGTTCGGCCAGTCCCTCCTCGATCTCGGGGCCCTGGTCTGCGTCGGTCCCGATCCCGCCTGCCATCGCTGCCCGGTCCGCCGGCGGTGCCGGTGGGCGGTCGGAGGACGGCGCCTTCCTGACCCCGCCCGCGGCTCGGCCGGGGTATCGCTGCCCCAGTCGGCGTTCCACGGATCCGATCGGCAGGGCCGCGGGCGCCTGGTGGCCGCGCTGCGGGACGGCCCGGTTCAGGCGGCGGACCTGGCGGTCGTCATGGGATGGCCCGACGACGGGACCCGTGCGCAGCGAGTGGCGGCCGGGCTGGCGGCCGAGGGCCTCGTCCGGCGTGGCCGTGCCGGCGTGCTCGAGCTGGCCTGAGGCCGCGGCCGAGCAGGATCGGGGTCGTCGGAGGGTCAGGTGGCGAGGAAGGCCAGGATGTGGTCGTTGACCTCGTCGGGCTTCTCGACCTGGAGGAAGTGACCGGCGCCTTCTACCACCACCATGGTGGACCCCGGGGCGAGGAAGTCGGTCACCGGCCCGATGCTGTCGAGCCCCATGCACCCGTCGTCCGCCCCGTGGAGGTACAGCGTCGGCTGGGTGGCGATGGCCGCCGTGGCTGCCGTGGCGGCGACGACCTCGGGCGCGTCCGAGGGTGCGGCAAACATTGCCCGGTAGTAGCCGACGGCCGCGGCGAGGTTCTCGGGTGTGCCGATGGCCTCCTTCACCCGGGCCGTATCCCAGGCCCCGTCGTAGCCGGGCGACCAATCGGCCCACAAGCGGTCGATGAAGGCATGGTCGTCGATGCCGACGGCGTACTCGGCCAGCGGGGTCTGGAAAAAGAACACGTACCAGCTCCGCCGGAGCTGGTCGTAGCTGAAGAACCCGTCGGCCATCGAAGCCTGGGGGGCCACGGCGGAGGTCACGGCGCGCCGCCATCGCTCAGGTTGGTAGGCGGCCGCACCGTAGGTGGCGAAGGCACCCCAGTCGTGACCGATGATGACTGCGTCGCCGTCCCCACCGAGTGCCTGGTGCAGTGCACAGGCATCGAGGGTCAGGGTCCCGGTGCCGTAGAGGCCGTCGGCCGGGATCGAGGTGGGTGCGTAGCCGCGGAGGAACGGGGCCACGGCGTGGTAGCCGGCGTCAGCCAGCCGGGGAAGCAGGTACCGCCAGGTGTGGGCTGTGTCGGGAAACCCGTGCAGGCACAGGGCCAGGGGCCCGTCGGCGGGGCCTTCCTCCAGGTAGGCGAACTCCACGCCGTTGGCCGTGATCGTCGGAAGCGCCATCGGGCGACGATAGCCCGGGCTGTTCCTTCCTGGCTGGCGAGTAGCCTCACCCTCGGTGAAAATCACCTACTTCGGAGTCCGGGGCTCGTGCCCATGCTCGAGCGACAAACAACGTCGCTACGGGGGGAACACCTCGAGCGTCCTCGTCGAGGTGGCGGGAGAGCCGCCGCTCATGCTCGACCTGGGGACCGGACTGCGCGAGCTGGGACGGGCGATGGAGGTCCCGCTGAAGGCGGAAGGCGTGCCCCTTCGCGGCAACGCCCTCCTCACCCACCTCCACTACGACCACATCCTCGGCCTGCCCTTCTTCTCGCCATTGCGAGATCCGGGCGCCGTCGTCGATGTCTACGGCCCCTCGCAGGAAGGCACGACGTTGCAGGACGCACTCGCCTCGGTCGTCCAGCCGCCCTTCTTTCCCGTTCACATGGGCGAGTTCCGGGGTGAGATCAACTTCCACGATCTGGACGGCTCTGGTGCCTTCGCACTGGGGGGGATCACCGTGACGGTGCGGTCCATCCCCCATCGCGGGCATACCCTCGGCTTTCGGCTCGAGTCCGCAGGGCGCACCGTGGCCTACCTGCCCGATCACCAGGCACCGTTGGACCGCCGCACCGTCGACCAGGGGGTACTCGAGCTGTGCGACGGTGCCGACCTGGTCATCCACGATGGCCAGTACACCGACGACGAGTTCGTCGCCATGTCTGACTGGGGCCACTCGACGGTGGCCTATGCCGTGCATGTGGCGGCCGAGGCCGGTGCCCGTCGGCTGTCATTGTTCCACCACGACCCGTCGCACACGGACAAGGAGATCGATCGCATGCTGTCTCAGGCCAGACGCCTCGCCGCCCAGTACCGTCTCGATGATGTAACCGCCGCCTCCGAGGGGTGGACGATCGACCTGGGGAAGTCATGACAACGACGTTCAACACGACCCAGTTCAAAGAGGCGATGAGTCGGTTCGCCACCGGGGTCACCATCGTCACCGCACTGGAGGAGGGCGCCCCGGTGGGCTTCTCGTGCCAGACCTTCGTCTCGCTCTCCCTCGACCCGCCCCTGGTGGCGTTGGCCCCGGCCAAGACATCCACCAGCTGGCCCCGCATCGCTAGGGCGGGAAGCTTCTGCGTGAACGTGCTGTCCGCTCGCCAGTCAGCGGTGTGCATGAACTTCGCCGTGTCCGGAGGCGACAAGTTCGTCGGCGTGCCCTGGCATTCGGCGGAGACCGGGGGCGCGCCGATCATCGAGGGCTCGCTGGCATGGATCGACTGCGAGCTGGAGCTGGTGCACGACGCCGGCGACCACGAGCTGGTCATCGGAAAGGTGCTCGATCTCGGGCTGGGCGAGGGAGAGCCGCTCGTGTACTACCGAAGCGGCTTCGGCCACTTGACCGAGCTAGACCCGGGCTAGCCCGATGCCCACGATCGCCGAGTCCGAGATCATCGCCGACGTCATCGTGGTGGAGCCCGACACCCATGGCGACGAGCGGGGGCGCTTCGTCGAGACCTACCGCCGGAGCTGGTTCCCGCTGGGCCGGGAGATGACCCAGGCCAACCGCTCGGAGAAGCAGGCCGGCGCCCTGGTCGGGCTGCACTACCACCTCCACCAGGCCGACTACTGGTACGTCCTGCGGGGCCGGGCCCGGGTGGTGCTCCACGACCTGCGCGCGAGCTCGCCCACGGACGGGGCGACCCTGAGCATCGACCTCGACGGCGACCATGACCGGGGCCTGTTCATCCCGCCCGGGGTCGCCCATGGGTTTGCCTCGCTCACCGACCTGACCCTGTGGTACCTGGTCGACGGCTACTACAACCCGGACGACGAGCTGGGGGTGGCCTGGGACGATCCTGTCATCGCCGCCGATTGGGGGGTGACCGACCCGGTCGTCTCCGATCGGGACAAGAGCAACCCGCGCCGGGACGCCATCGCCCCGGGGCTCCTTCCCCACGGCCGTCCCCGGACCTGACCCGGCCCGGCGGTTCTGACGGGGGCTCGAGGCAAGCCTGGGGCAACCTGATCGCCGCCGCCGCAATGGCAGCCGTTCTGCCAGACTTCGCCGATGAGCCCCACAGCCAAGCGAGCATCGTCGACAGCGACCACGAGGTCAGCTGCGAAGCGGTCTGCGACGACGACGGGGTCCACAGCGGCAAACAAATCAGCAGCGACGAACAAGTCGGTGGCGTCGGCGGCGAAGAAGTCGGCAACGAAGAAGTCGGCGGCGAAGAAGTCGGCCCGGTCCGGACGCGCTGCGCCGATCGGCGATCGCTTGGGTTCCCCTGGCACTGGCGTCCTCGTCACCGGAGGCGGCTCGGGAATCGGCCGGGCGACCGCGCTGGCTCTTGCCGAGGTCGGCCGACCGGTTGCCATCTGGGACATCAACGCCGAGGGGGCCGAGGAGACGGCGTCGCTCTGTCACGCGGCCGGAGTGGCGGCAGAGTGGACGGCGATCGATGTCGCCGACTCCGCCGCCATCGCCGCGGCCGTGCCGAAGTCGGTGCGGGCGCTCGGGACCATCGGTGGGTTCGTCCACGCCGCCGGTGTGGGCGGTCCGATGTCCGTGGACTTCGTCGACGACGTGCTGTGGGATTCGGTGCTCGATGTGAACCTGCGTGCCGGAGTGATGATCGCCCGCTCGCTCATCGGGCCGTTCCAGGCGGCCGGGCCCGGGTCGGCCATGGTGTTCATCTCATCCATCGAGGGACTGTTCGGGAGCTCGATGCTCACGGCCTACTGCGCGTCCAAAGGCGGGGTGCTCGGAGTCATGCGTTCGATCGGGCACCGGATGGCCGCCGACGGGGTGCGCGTGAACGCGGTGTGCCCGGGCGCAGTGGCCACACCGATGCTCCTGCCTGCCTTCGAGATACCCGGGTTCCGCCAGTCGATCGAAGAACGAACTCCGTTGAGGCGGATCTCGATGCCGGAGGAGATCGCCCGTCCGATCCGATTCCTCCTCTCGGACGAGGCCTCGTTCGTGACCGGCACCCATCTGGTCATCGACGGAGGGATGACTTCCATCACTGCAATTTGAATCCCTTTCGGGGCGTTTGAACCGGCCGCACGCGCAAGCGCCGCTATGTCGGGTTGAATGGTCGTGATGTTGGTTGCACTGATAGCGGTAGTAGTGGTGGTGGCGGGCGCCGTCGTTGCCAAGCTGACGTGGCGGCCCAGCCATGACGAGGTCCACTCGGTGAACGACTACCACTCGGCCCTCGGGACAATTGGTGAATTGGCCAGCCGGAACCCGCCACCGGGCACCCGCGTCGGTGGGCGATCCCCCGACCGCGGTGACCGCCCCGATCCGGCCACTCCGCTGGTGTTCGACGACGACCGGCCAACCGGGCCGGCGCCGAAGGTGGTGCCCGCTGAGGACACACCCATCTTCCGGTCGGACCGGGCCCGCCGCCAGGCGTTGTCGAGCATGAACCACCGGCCTCGACGTTGGGTCCTGGCCACGGCGGTCGTGATCGTGCTCCTGGCCTTCGGGGGCCTGGCCTACGTCGGCAGCCACAGGAACAACAAGAGCCCGGGCAAGAGCTCGTCGAACACGGTCACCCACGTCACCCACACCACGACCGCCGCCCGCACGACGCCGACGACCCATCCTCCGACTCACACTCACACCTCCAAACCGAAGTCGACCACGCCGACGACCGCCCCGGCCCGGATCGCGGCCATCACTACCTCCGCCACCTCCGCCACCTTCCCGGTCCCGAGCTCGAGCTACCAGTTGGTGGTGGCGACTTCGACCGGGCCGTGCTGGATCCAGGCGCAGTCCACCGACTCGG
Organism: Acidimicrobiales bacterium; assembly: GCA_036521415.1. GTDB lineage: Bacteria > Actinomycetota > Acidimicrobiia > Acidimicrobiales > RAAP-2 > DASXMT01. Next base: position 5,009 of record DATDHU010000151.1, on the reverse strand, counting down.
GCGACACCTTGTGGGAGGGCACCATCCCGGCGGGCTCCAGCCAGACCATTCCCGGAAACGGCGGGATGACCATCGACATCGGCGCGTCGGGGACGAGCATCACCGTGAACGGCGTGCCCGTCGGCCTGCCTGCCCCATTGAACGTACCCTTCCAGGCGACGTTCACCTCCACCTCCACGACCACCACGACCGCTCCGGGTACCTCGTCGTCAACGACGTCTCCGTCTTCATCATCGACGGCCAACACGGGTTAGCGATCGACCCGCCCGCAGCCTCGGCTCAGCCGCTGATGCCCACGGCGTCGAGGATGAAGGCGTAGACGAACGCCTCGTCCCTCCAGGCGTCGTAGCGGCCCGACGGACCGCCGTGGCCCGCCCCGAGCTCGGTCTTGAGCAGGATGCGGTTCTCGGGGTTGGCCGTCCGGAGCTTGGCCGTCCACTTGGCCGGCTCCCAGAAGCCGACACGTGGATCGGACAGCCCGCCCGTGGCCAGGATGTCCGGGTAGCGGACGGGCACGCCCTGCCCGTCGACCGAGCGGACGTTGTCATACGGGGAGTAGGACTTCATCACTGCGTAGACCTCGGGGTCCTCCACGGGATTGCCCCACTCCTCCCACTCGAGGACGGTGAGCGGCAGGGTCTCGTCGAGGATGGTGGTCAGGCAGTCGACGAAGGGGACCTCGGCCACGACAGCCCGGAACAACTCGGGAGCGAGGTTGGCCACCGCCCCCATGAGCAGGCCGCCGGCACTGCCGCCCCGGGCGACCAGGCGGTCGGACCTGGTCGTCCTGTCAGCGACGAGGGATCGGGCACAGGCCAGAAAGTCGGTGAAGGTGTTCGGCTTGGCCAGGAATTTCCCCTCCTCGTACCAGTGTCGGCCCATCTCCCCCCCGCCTCGGACATGCGCGATGGCGAAGACGAAGCCGCGGTCGAGCAGGCTGAGGCGGAGGGACGAGAACGAAGGGTCCATCGACGCCTCGTAGGAGCCGTAACCATAGAGGAGACAAGGAGCATAGCGGGGCCCCTGGCGGCTGCCGTCCGACCGGTCGCTTGGGCACCGATCGGGCCGGTACACGAGCGACATGGGCACCTCCGTCCCATCGTCCGCCGTGGCCCATCGCCGCTCGGTCCGGTACCTGTCCGGGTCGAACCCGCCCAGGACGGGTTGGCGCTTCCGCAAACGAGCTGAACCGGTGGGTACGTCGTAGTCGTAGACGGAGCGGGGCGTCACCAACGACGTGTACTCGTAGCGGAGGATGTCCGATTCGTACTCGGCATTGGCACCCCCCCACACCGTGGAGGGCGACTCCGGCTGTCCGATCGGGGTGGAGGCCCCGCTCCCGGCGTCGATGACCCGGATGCGGGTCTCGCCCTCTTCTCGCTCGTAGACAACCAGGTGATCGGCGAACGGGTCGACGGCGTCCAGACGGGTGCCGGGGCGGTGCGGGATGACCTCACGCCATGCCTCGCGCTGCAACCCAGGGTCACCGTGATCAGGCGCTTCCAGCAGCCGGAAGTCCTCGGCCTCGTCGTTGGTGACCATCAAGAACCGGGACGGCCTGGTTGCGGAGCCACTGTCGTGGTCGACGCTGTACTCGACCCCGTGACGGCGGGCCGCCACCACTGTGAATGTGCCGGTCGGGTCGTCGGCCCGCAGGGCCCGGACCTCGGAGGTCAGCTTGGAGTCCAGGCCCAACAGGATGTACTCATCGTCCCTGGTTCGCCCGACTCCGAGGTAGAAGTGGTCGTCGGCCTCCTCGTAGACCAGCTCGGCCGCTGAGGGGTCGGATCCCATGACGTGGCGCCAGAGCTGATAGGGGCGCATGGCCTCGTCCACCCGCACGAAGAAGACGGTGGCGTTGTCGTTGGCCCAGGCCATGCCGTAGGAGGTGTCATCGAGCGACTCGGGCGACTCCTCGCCGGTGAGCAGGTCCCGGAAGCGCATGGTGAACCGCTCGGCCCCGGTGGTGTCGGTCGAGTAGGCGAGCCACCGGTGATCTGGGCTGACGCCCAGATTGCCGAGGGCGAAGTAGTCATGGCCCGTCGCCAGTTGGTTCTCGTCGAGCATGACGATCTCGTCTTCGGGTGTACCGTCCTCGGGACCCTGGTCCTCGGGCCCCCGGTCGCCCGGCGTGCCGCTGTCGCCCGACGTGCCGCTGTCGCCCGACGTGCCGCTGTCGCCCGGGGCGCCGAGATCGTCGGTGGCCGGCCGGCGGCAGTGGATGCCATAGCTCTGCCCTTCGACGGTGCGGTGGTAGTAGAGCCACGGCCCCTTGCGCACGGGAACGGAGAGGTCGGTTTCTTCGATCCGCTCCACGATCTCCTCGAACAGGGTGGCCTGGAGCTGGGAGGTGTGGGCGGTGGCGGTCTCGGTGAACGTGTTCTCGGCCCGGAGGTGCTCGATGACCTCCGGGTCGTCCTTGTCCCGCAACCAGTACCAATCGTCGATCCGGACGTCCCCGTGGGCCTCGAGCCGGACCGGTCGCCGCTCGGGGATCGGAGGAGTGATGGGTCCTGATCGGTCGGTCAGAGTCTCTTCGGCCATTTACCCAGGATGGCACGGGAATGCGGCCCCTCCCAGCAGGGTGTTTTGTTCGGCCCCCAGGGTTGTTACTATCGGTATAGGAGAAATCGGCCGCCCCCGACGGGCCGCCTGTCTGGAGCACGTATGACGACCACCGATCTCGACCTCGGGCGATACAAGCTCGGATGGTCCGACGAAGAGGACTACATCTTCAAGCCCAAGAAGGGCCTGAACGAGAGCATTGTGCGTGAGATGTCGGCGATGAAGAAGGAGCCGGACTGGATGCGGGACTTCCGGCTCCGTGCCCTGAAGCGCTTCGACAAGCGCCCCATGGCCGAGTGGTTTGCCGTCAACATGCCCGATCTCGACTTCGAGGACATCTACTACTACATCAAGCCCACGTCCGAGCAGGTCGGGGACTGGGAAGATCTTCCCGACGCCATCAAGAGCACCTACGAGAAGCTGGGTATCCCGCAGGCGGAGCGGAAATATCTGGCCGGCGTCACGGCCCAGTACGAGTCCGAGGTCGTGTTCCATCGCAACCGGGAGGACCTCGAGGCGTTGGGCGTCCTGTTCTGCGACATGGACACGGCGGTTCGGGAGTACCCCGAACTGGTCCGAAAGTACTTCGGCACGATCATCCCGCCCAACGACAACAAGTTCGCCGCGTTGAACTCGGCCGTATGGTCGGGCGGCTCGTTCATCTACGTCCCGCCCGGCGTGGTCGTCGACCAGCCACTCCAGGCCTACTTCCGGATCAACGCCGAGAACATGGGCCAGTTCGAGCGCACGCTGATCATTGCCGACGAGGGCTCGCAGGTGCACTACATCGAGGGGTGCTCGGCCCCTGTCTACACCAGTGACTCGTTGCACTCCGCCGTGGTGGAGCTGGTGGCCCTCCAGGGCAGCCGGATCACGTACACCACCATCCAAAACTGGTCCAACAACGTCTACAACCTGGTGACCAAGCGCGCCCGGGCCGAGGCCGAGGCCCACGTCGAGTGGATCGACGGCAACATAGGTTCCCGGCTCACCATGAAGTACCCCTCGGTCTACCTGATGGGCCCCAAGGCTTCGGGCGAGGTGCTGTCGGTCGCCTACGCGGGAGCAGGGCAGCACCAGGACGCCGGAGCGAAGATGATCCATGCCGCGCCGGAGACGACCTCGACCATCGTCTCCAAGTCGATCTCCAAGGACGCCGGGATCACCACCTACCGGGGTCTGGTCCATGTGGACGAGGGGGCCAAGAACGCAAAGAGCTTCGTCCGCTGCGACGCGCTCCTCCTCGATGACACGGCCGTGTCGGAGACCAAGCCGTACATGGAGGTCGGCGAGCGCGATGCCCGGATCGGTCATGAGGCGACCGTCTCCAAGGTGGGCGATGACCAGCTCTTCTACCTGATGAGCCGGGGGCTGTCGGAGACGCAGGCGATGGGAATGATCGTGAACGGGTTCATCGAGCCGATCACCCGGACCCTCCCGATGGAGTACGCGGTCGAGTGGAGCAGGCTGATCGAGTTGCAGATGGAGGGCTCGGTCGGCTGACGGGAGGGCGGCACTGTCTCGCTGACGGGCTTCGTCCCCGAAGCTCCAGACAGGCCGTGGCAATGGGGGCAGAATAGAAACATGTCGATGCGGGAAGAGTGCAAGCACTTCCAGAGCCGGACTTACGCCTCCGGCGAGGTGGCCCGGTTCTGCAGCCTCGACCTGGCGCCGGACGCGCCATGGAAATGCCCTGACAACTGCCCTTCCTATGAGCCGCGCCTGGCCGACGTGGGTTGGGGGCACGGCTCGCTCGTCGAGCCACCCATGGAGAACATGCCCGACGTTCCCGACGAGGCGGCCGCCACCTTGCTCGACCAGGCCGAGGACATCATCAACACCATCGGCCCGGACGTGCTCGCCGAGGTAGAAGCCGAGCGGCAGCGCAACGAGCAGAGCTCGTCCCGGAAGCGCTGGTGGCGGCGCAAGAACTGAACTGCCCGCCTGCTCCCGGGCCCGGTCCTCGGGCCCAGGCTCCGGATCAGGCCCTCGGGCCCAGGCTCCGGATCAGGTGCCGGTGAAGCGGGCCGGCCGCTTCTCCATGAACGCAGTCATTGCCTCGGTGAGGTCGTCCGAGGCGAGGGCGGCTGCGTTCCAGGTGGCCACGTAGTCGAGACCCTCGGCCACCGTCATGTTCTCGCCCGCGTCCAGCACTGCCTTGGTGCCCTGGACGGCCAACGGTGAGTTGGCGGCGATCGATCCGGCCAGTTCGTCGGCCATGGCCCAGACGCTTTCCACATCGGAGGCGACGTTGTTGACCAGCCCGATCTGTATCGCCCGGGCGGCTGAGATGTCCTTGCCGGTGTAGGCCAGCTCAGCCACGTGGCCCTTGCCGATGATCTGGGGGAGCCGTTGGAGGCTACCGAGGTCAGCCACCATGGCCATCCTCGTCTCCCGGACGGAGAAGGTGGCATCAGCGCTGGCCAGCCGGATGTCGCACGCCG
>DATDHU010000150.1:0-41783 GCA_036521415.1 Acidimicrobiales bacterium | reverse complement strand
ACCCTCTCCACGGAGTCCTCGCCTACCTCCACTCCCGGCATGGAGTGGTCCAGGTGGCCCTCTTCGACAAGCTCACGGGCGGGACCTCCCTGCTTACCAACGGGTCGAACACGCAATACACGGCCAGCATCGTGAAGGCCGACATCCTGTCCATGTGGCTCAAGCAGTTCCAGGGGACGGCCGGGACGATCCCGTCCAACGTTCCCTACTCGATCCAGTACCTCATGCAGAACATGATCACGATGAGCGACAACGTGGCGGCGACGTCGCTGTTCTACTTTGGCGGTGGCTGCAACGCCCTCACCCAATTCAACATGGCGATCCCAACCACCGACACGAAGGTCGGCTGCGAGTCGCCGACGTACTACGGATGGGGCAACACGACGACCACCGCCGCCGACCAGATGAACATCGTCCGGACGCTCGCATACGACAACAACGTCCTCACCACAAATGCTCGGGACTACGGGCTCCACCTGATGGAGAGCATCATTCCTACCCAACGGTGGGGCGTGACGTGCGGCCCCTGGGGAACGACGTGCGACGGGCCGAACTACGCCGATCCGGTGCCCGGAGTCACGGTCGCACTCAAGAACGGCTGGAAGTACGTCCCGACCTGCACCAAGCAGGATGAGTCCTGTCCATGGCAGGTCAACAGCATGGGATGGGTGCAGGGCAAGGACCGCAATTACGTCCTGGCCGTTCTGACCACGGATGATCCTGTGGGGAAGGGCCTTTACGGGTTCGACTACGGGATCGCCACCACCCAGGGCGTGTCCCAACGGGTGTGGGACAACCTGGCACCTGGCGTCTCGCACTGAGTCGACCGGGCGGCTTCCGCCCAATGCTGTGTGGATCATGCTCGACTCGCGCCGAGCCCGCACCCGGGAGCCAGAGAACCTCGGCTCAGGGAGCGGCGAGAATGCGTCGGCCGGCGAGTTGCCCCGGCGTCGGCCACCGGGCCTTCGACGCCCATCCCATGGTCTCGAAAATCCGCAGGAGGCGAGCCGATGAGTCGATCTGACCAGCGTCGCACCCGTGCCGGGCCAGTGCCGGAAAGGCGTGATGGGTGTTGTGCCAGGAGTCGCCGAAGCTCAGGATGGCAAGCCATGCGATGTTGCCGCTGTGATCGTTGCTCTTGTAGGGGCGCTTGCCGAACATGTGCGCGAGCGAGTTGACGCTCCAGGTGACGTGGTGAAGGAGGGCGATGCGCACGCCGCCCGCCCACAGCAGGGCCAGGAGGGCCCCGGTGATGCTCCGGGTCACGGCCCATCCCAGTCCGAACGGCACGATCAACGACAACGCCATCCACAGCGGCGTCAGCTTCGACACCATGACCATGTCCTGATCGGCCAGGAGATCACGGCTCCACTTCTCCGGGTTCGACTGCTCCCCCGAGAAGAGCCAGCCCACGTGGGCATGGCCCAACCCTCGCAGCTGGGGCAGGAATCCCTGGCCGAAGCTCGATGGTGAATGAGGGTCCCCCGGTTGGTCGGCATAGACGTGGTGCCGGCGGTGATGGGACACCCAACTGATCACTGAGCCTTCGACGGCCATCGAGCCCGAGATGGCCAAAGAGATCCGAAGCCACCGGTGAGCCTTGAAGCTGCGATGGGTGAGCAATCGATGAAAGCCGAGCGCGATGCCATGTCCGGTGATCGCATACAGCACGATGGCCAATGAAAGGTCGAACCAGCCGATGCCGTTATGCCAGAAGTGTTGAGCCGCCCAAGCCAATGCGGCAATCGGGGTGATAACGATGAATGCGGTGAACAACCGCCCGGACCAGCCAGGGTTAATCGTGGGGTCGGGGGCCGGCATCGGTGGCGATGCTGGTTCGATCGGTGGGGATGGCGCTTCCGCAGTCAGCACGGGGGTGGCGCTCATGAGGCGGGTCGGCCCAACATGGGCGCGTCAATAGACGGGTGAAAGAAGCCAGGCATTTTCGAGCTCCTAGTCGAGTGGATTGAGCCAACTCGGGTAGAACTCGAACGGGCCGCGCCAACCATGCGCCGGCGGTATTTATACCGTAGCACGAAAGCGCATTTTTTTATAGGCGCGGCTGCCCTTATTACGGCATATTTAACAGTGCGAGACGATCAGTCGGACACGATGCGAATGTGCGATGTCTGGGCCGTGGTGGTCCGATGGACCACCATCTCGTCAGCGAGCCGGCTGGGCGCCGAGGCGATGCGCGGCATGCCGAGAGGGGTGGTCGGTCGGCTCGAAGCCAGATAGGTGCGGACCCGGCCGGCCAGGTGGGCAATGCGATCAGCGTCGGCTTTGTCGTCGCACGCTCCAGCGGCCGCCTCGAGCACACCGGCGACCTCCATGAGGAGCTCCATACCTGTGACCGGCTCCGTGGGGGTCATGGCGTACCGAAGAATTTCCTGCGGCAGGGTGGGCAAAGCCACCATGCAGCCTGAAGGGTCGGATCGGCGGCTGCATCGGCAGGGAAGAACTCCCGGCACCGGCCACACTGTCGAGCGGCGTTCTCGACTGGTCGGTCGGATGTTGATCGATCAGAGCCTGCGTCGCTCGCCGCCGGCTGGGCTGTTGTCTGGCGTCCCACCATGGGACCTTCGATCCTGTCCCCGGAAGCGGGAACGCTCGGGCCCTCGGTGAGCCACTCCGACCGTACACCGCGATGGGGGCACAGCCGTACGGTCACCGGAGACGTGGACCGCGATGCACTCCGGACTCCGTGCCCTTCCTGGCCGCCGACCTTGCGGGCGGGGTCAGGACCGGTGGGGAGCCAGGCGGCGCAAGGGCGGCAGCGTGGGTGGGGGCTGCCGTCGGGGCGGCAGCGCGGCCAAGAGCTCCGCCGTTGCCTCTTGGACCTGGCGGACCGCTCGCTCGACGGCTTGTTCGGTTCGCGACGAGGGCGACTGGACCCCGCCGACCTTCCGGACGTACTGGCGGGCGGCCGCCTCGATCTCCTCGGGGGTGGCCACCGGCTCGAGGCCACGAAGGGTTGTGATGTTGCGACACATGTCGTCGAGGTTACGGCGATCGGGCTCGACCCTGCCACCACCCGCCAGGCTGTGCCCCACGTTGGCTCTCCGTTCCTCCCGCTGCTCCGGTTCGAGGTGCTCGGTGGCAGCGCCGCCGACGTCACCGCAGCCGCCTTCGCCTTTGGGTCGTCGCTATCGTTGCGTGATGCCCCGATTGCTCGTGGTGCACCACACGCCCTCACCGGCCATGCACACCATGTTCTTGGAGGCGGTGGCGGGCGCCAACGATCCCGCCATCGAGGGTGTGGACGTGGTGGTGCGGCCGGCGCTCGCGGCCACGGTGGGCGACGTGCTGGAGGCCGACGGTTTCCTCTTGGGTACTCCGGTGAACCTCGGGTATGTCTCCGGCGCGCTCAAGTACTTCTTCGACCAGATCTACTACCCGTGTCTGGAAGCCACCGCGGGCAGGCCATTCGGGGCCTACCTGCACGGGGACAACGACGCCACGGGAGCCGTGCGGGCCATCGACGTGATCACCACCGGGTTGGCCTGGCGGCGAGCACAGGAGTACGTCATCGTCACCGGCCCGGTCGACCGGGTCGCCCTGGCCGACTGCCGGGAACTGGGCGCCGCGCTCGCCGCCGGCCTGTCGCTCGGTCCATAGTCTCTGTCTGTGCGCGTAGACCTGACGACCGAAGAACTGCTCACGACCACTCGGGCGGTGCGTAAGCGCCTGGACTTCGACAAACCGGTGGAGCGATCGGTCATCGAAGAGTGCCTGTCGATGGCCGTACAGGCGCCCACGGCCTCGAATCGCCAGGAGTGGCATTGGGTGTTCGTGACCGACCCCGGCACCAAGCGGGCCCTGGCCGATCTCTACCGTTCCGACGAGGGGGAGTACCGCCGCCTTCCCTTCCCCGAGCTCGACGACCAGGATGTCCGAGCGCTGCGGGCGGACGCAGTGAGTTCGTCGGCCGGGTTTCTCTCCACACACATGCAAGAGGCCCCTGTCCTGCTGGTGCCCTGCCACCTGGGTCGGGTGGACGATGCGCCGGTGGCCACCCAGGCGGCCCTGTGGGGATCACTCTTCCCGGCTGTCTGGAACCTCTTCCTTGCCTTGCGAACGCGCGGGCTCGGGGCCGGGTGGACCACGGTGCACCTCCGCCACGAACGAGAGGCGGCCGAATTGCTGGGGATCCCCTATGAGGCCTACACGCAAGGAGGGCTCTTCCCGATCGCCTACACCAAGGGCACCGAATTCCATCCCGCCACTCGCAGGCCGCTGGCCGAGATCGTCCATTGGGAGCACTGGTAGGCGGGCGGTCCGACGAGATCCGTCCGCCAGACCTATGGTCAACTATGCGAGCTGGGGGGCAAACGGGGCAAAGCAGGATGTTGGCATGAGGGATACGACCGCAGTTGACGAACCCGCATCGAAGGGCGCCGATCGGACCACCCGGGTGCTCTCGGAGCCGGCACGGCGCCTCCTGAGGGCGGCCGATACGCTCTTCTATTCCCAAGGGGCACCGGCCACGACCGTCCGGGAGATCACCAACGCCTGCGGCCTCAGCCCGGGGGCGATGTACAACCACTTCACCTCGAAGGACGAGCTGCTCTACGTGCTGGTGCGGGACCGGCATGCCCGACTGGAGGAGGAGGTGATCGCCGCACTGGCCCCATTGGGCGGCGATCCGGTGGCGAGGCTGACCGCCATCGTCGGGGTCTATGTCCGCACCCACGTCGGAGCGAAGCGCGGCGCCCAAGTGGCGAACCGTGAATATCGCCATCTGTCCGGCCCGGAGCTCGACGAGGTGCTGGCCATCCGCCGCCGCCTCCGCGACCGGACGGTGGCCGTGTTGAAAGAGGGGGCCCGTGCCGGCGTGTTCGACGTCTGGGGGCGGCCCGGGTCGAGCTCGTTCACGGTGACGGCAGCCACCATCTTGGACATGTGCATCCACAGCAGCCAGTGGCTCCACGAGGAGGGGCCCATGCACGTCGACGAGCTCGAGCGCTACTTCGTTGCCATGGCCATGCGCATGGTGGGCTACGACCACGACGTATAGACAGTGGGCTACGACCACGACGTATAGAGAGCGGGCTACGACCACGACGCTTAGACAGCGGGCTACGACCAGACGCTTAGACAGCGGGCTGCGAACGCTGGCCGTAGGCCCCGGTCTTCCCGGCCGTCAGCGGGTGCTCGCTCAGCCGTCCTCGGCCAGGACGACGTCGACGGCCGGCTCGCTGCCCGCCCTCGTGACCAGCTCGATCACCCCGCCGGCGTCGCGCAGGTCGTCCTCGGCCAATGAGAGTGCGGCCAGCCGATCGGGGCTGTCGGTGACGGTCAGGACGGCCACGGGTGCCCGCATCGACCGCTTGGCCCCGGTCTTGGCCCTCCGGACCTGGCCCAGCACCTCGGAGACGATCTCGAGTACGGCGGGGTCGACACCGGCGCCGGGCTGGCCGAGCTCGGTCGGTTCGGGCCAGCCGGCGCGGTGGACCGAGCCCTGCTGCCACCACGACCACACTTCTTCGGTGACGAAGGGCAGGAACGGGGCGAGAAGCCGCAGCTGAACGGACAGGGCCAGGGCCAGCGCGCTCCGGGCCGATGCCGGTCCGGGCTGGGCCGGGTCCCCGTAGGACCGCGTCTTCACCAGCTCCAGGTAGTCGTCGCAGAAGGACCAGAAGAAGGCCTCGGTCCGCTCCAGCGCCCGGGCGTAGTCGTAGCTCTCGAAGGCGGCGGTGGCCTCGGCGACCACGCCGGACAGCCGGGACAGCATGGCCCGGTCGAGGGGTGCGGTGATGGCGGGGAGTCCCGGTGCGGTCACCGCACCGTCGTCGCCGACGAGGCGGCCGAGGGCGAACCTCGAGGCGTTGAGCACCTTGATGGCCAGGCGGCGGCCCACCTTCATCTGTCCCTCGTCGACGGCCGTGTCGGTGCCCGGCCGACCGCTCGCCGCCCAGTAGCGCACGGCGTCGGCGCCGTGCTGCTCGAGCAGCGGCAGCGGGGTGATGACGTTGCCCTTGGACTTGGACATCTTCTTCCGGTCCGGGTCGAGCACCCACCCCGAGATGGCGGCGTTGGCCCAGGGGAGGGCGCCGTGTTCGAGCTCGGAGCGCACCACGGTCGAGAACAGCCAGGTCCGGATGATGTCGTGGCCCTGCGGCCTGACGTCCATGGGGAAGACCCGGTCGAACAGGTGGGGGTCGGTGCCCCATCCCCCGGCGATCTGGGGGGTGAGCGACGAGGTGGCCCAGGTGTCCATGACGTCGGGGTCACCCACGAACCCGCCCGGCGCTCCCCGCTGGGCCTCGGTGTAGCCGTCGGGGGCATCGGTGGACGGGTCGACCGGGAGCCGGTCTTCCTCGGCCACCAGGGGTGTCCCGAAGTCGACGGTCCCCTCGCCGTCGACCGGGTACCAGACCGGGAAGGGGACCCCGAAGAACCGCTGCCGAGAGATGTTCCAATCCGAGGTCAGGCCCTCGACCCAGGAGGCGAAGCGGTGGGCCATGTAGGGCGGGTGCCAGGTCAGCTCGGTGCCCCGGACCAGCAGCCGCTCCTTCAAGTCGAGGGTGCGGACGAACCACTGCCGCGACGACACGATCTCGAGCGGTCGCTCGCCCCGCTCGTAGTACTTGACCGGATGGGTGATGGGGGTGGGCTCGCCGATGAGGGCGCCGGACTCGGCGAGGAGCTCGACGATGCGCTTCTGCGCCTGGTTGACCGTGCGGCCCCCCACCTCGTCGTAGTACCGCGCCGCGGCCACCGGGTCGTCGGACTCCCAGCCCGGCTCGCCCCACGGTGCAGGGCCCAGACGGCCGTCGCGCCCGACGATGGCGCGGGTGGCCAGGCCGAGCTCGCGCCACCACACCACGTCGGTCGTGTCGCCGAAGGTGCAGACCATGGCGATGCCCGACCCCTTTTCGGGATCGGCCAGCTCGTGGGGCACGACGGGGACGCGCACGTCGAACAAGGGGGTGAGCACCTCGCTGCCGAACAGTTCCCGGTACCGATCGTCGTCGGGGTGGGCCACCAGGGCGACACAGGCGGGGAGCAGCTCGGGCCGGGTGGTCTCGATGTCCACGCTGCCGGCCTCACCCCCGGCCCGGGGGAAGCGCAGTCGGTAGTAGGCGCCGGGGCGGTCTCGATCCTCCAGCTCGGCCTGGGACACCGCGGTGCGGAAGTCGATGTCCCACAGGGTCGGTGCGGTCTGCTGGTACGCCTGCCCCCGCGCCAGCAGGTGGAGAAAGCCGCGCTGGGAGACCCGCTGCGAGTGTTCCGAGATGGTGGCGTAGGTGTGCGACCAGTCGACGGACAGGCCCAGTGTGCGCCACAGGTGCTCGAAGACCCGCTCGTCCTCTTCGGTCAGCTGGTGGCACAGGGCGACGAAGTTGGGCCGGGAGATGGCGACGGGGTTCTTCCCGGGCTTGTCCGGAGGTGTGAAACCGGGGTCGTAGGGGAGGGCGGGATCGCAACGAACACCGAAGTGGTTCTGCACCCGGCGCTCGGTGGGCAGCCCGTTGTCGTCCCAGCCCATCGGGTAGAACACCGCCTGGCCCCGCATGCGGTGGTACCGGGCCACGGCGTCGGTGTGCGTATAGGAGAACACGTGGCCGACGTGGAGCGAACCCGACACGGTGGGGGGAGGGGTGTCGATAGAGAAGACCCGTTCCCGAGGAGCTGACCGGTCGAACGCGTAGGTGCCCTCTTCCTCCCAGCGAGCGGACCAGGTCCGCTCGAGGCCCTCGAGCCCGGGCTTGTCCGGCACGCCTGCGGGACCGCCCCCGTGGGGGCGCGGCGATGTCGCGTCGGCGCTCATGATCGGGTTACCGTACCCTGCGTGCTGCGCCTTCACGACACTGCCACCGGCGAGGTGACGGAGCTGAAGCTCCGGTCCCCGGGCGAGGTGTCCATGTACGTGTGCGGGCTGACCGTGTACGACGCCCCCCACCTCGGCCACGGCCGGATGGCCCTGGTCTTCGACGTGCTCCGCCGCTATCTGGTCTTCCGGGGCCTCGAGGTCACCTACGTCTCCAACATCACCGACATCGACGACAAGGTGATCGAGAGGGCGGCCGAGCGGCGCGTGCCGATCGGTGAGCTGACCGCTCGCTACGAGGAGATCTGGTGGCAGGCGATCGACGCCCTCGGGGTCCTGCGCCCCGACCAGGTGCCCCACGCCACCGCCTACGTGGCCGACATGGTCGAGGTCATCGGGGAGCTGGTGTCGGCCGGCGTGGCCTACGAGACGGACGACGGCGTCTACCTCTCCGTGGACCAGGTGCCCGGCTACGGCCTGCTGGCTCACCAGGCCCTTGGTTCACTGCGATCGGGCGCCCGGGTCGAGGCGTCGGAGGAGAAACGGTCACCGCTCGACTTCGTCCTGTGGAAGAAGGCCAAGCCGGGCGAGCCCACGTGGGAGTCTCCGTGGGGCCCGGGCCGGCCCGGGTGGCACACCGAGTGCGTGGTCATGTCACTCGACCTCCTGGGCGACGGCTTCGACGTCCACGGCGGGGGCATGGACCTCGCCTTCCCCCACCACGAGAACGAGCGGGCCCAGGCCGTGGCCCTCGGCCGCGATTTCGCCCACCACTGGGTCCACAACGGGTGGGTCATGGTCGACGGGGAGAAGATGTCGAAGTCGCTGGGGAACTTCACGTCGCTCGACGACCTGTTGCTCCGTAGCGATCCCCGCGCCTACCGGCTCTTGGTCCTGCGGTCGCACTACCGGTCGCCGATCGAGGTGACCCCCGAGACGGTGGCCGACGCCGAGGCCGGGTTGAGCCGTCTCGACGAGATGGTCCGCCAGTACCACCCGGTCGACCCCCTGGCCGAGGGGCCCGTGGTCGAGGGGCGGGGATCCGCCCGCGACCTCGATGCCGATGCCGTCGCCCGCTTCTGCGACCGGATGGACGACGATCTCGACACTCCCGGCGCCCTGGCCGGCCTGTTCGAGCTGGTGCGCCGGGCCAATCGGGCCGCCGACGGTGGCGACGACGAGACGGCGGCCCGGCTGGCCACGACCGTCGCTGTCCTGTGCGGCGCCCTCGGCCTGGCCCTCTCGAGCGGGGGCGACGACGAGGTCGACGCCAAGTCGGCGGCGATGGTCGCCGAGCGGGACGCGGCCCGGGCGGCGCGGGACTGGGCCCGGGCCGACGAGCTCCGCGACCAGTTGGTCGGTCTGGGCTGGGTGGTGGAGGACTCGGCCGCAGGGACGAGGGTCCGGCGCCGATGAGGGCCCGGTTGGCTGACGGTGGGCTGGGTACGGCACCGCTTCGGCCTCGGTGAACACTCGGTGAACACGGCAGGAATTGTGAGTTGATCGCGCCGGGGCTGCTAGCGTTTCTGGCCGAGAAGGTCCGAGAAGGTTCAGCGTCGTCGAGTTGCTCGTAGTCGGGTGGCATCGCATGGCCCTCCGAGGCGGTCCCTCTCTGCAAGTAACGTTTGCAGGAAAGGGGAATGCCACCGTGGCATCCGGAACAGTCAAGTGGTTCAACGCCGAGAAGGGCTTCGGGTTCATCTCGCAGCCCAGTGGCGGGCCTGATGTCTTCGTACATCATTCCGCCATTCAGATGAACGGCTTCCGCAGCCTTGAAGAAGGTCAGGCGGTCGAGTTCGACGTGCAGGAGGGCCCCAAGGGCCTGCAGGCCGTCGACGTCCGCCCCGCAGCGGGCTAGCAACATCCGGTCCGGACGGGCCGCCGGCCCGTACTCGGACCACCGGTCAGCTCCCTGCCCATCGTCGTCCTGGCGAACGCGGCGGTGAGGTACTGGTTCCACACCAGAGACCGCATTGCACCGCTGGTCGAGCCTCCGCCCTCTGAGGGAGCCCGTCGGCGAGCGCCGCCCGGATTCGGGATCATCTGGACCACCGTCGCCGTCGACCTGGTCGGCTTCGGCATGGTCTTCCCCTTGCTTCCGCTCTATGCGAGGCGGTTCGGGGCGTCTCCAGCCACCATCGGGCTGTTGGTCGCCTCGTTCTCGGCCGCGCAGTTCGCGATGGCTCCGGTATGGGGCCGGCTCTCGGACCGGATCGGCCGCAAGCCGGTACTGGTCATGTCCCTGGTGGGCACGGCGGTGGCCAGTCTGGCCACCGGCCTGGCCGGCAGCATCTGGCTGCTCTTCGTGGCCCGGATCATCGACGGGGGATCAGGTGGCTCCCTCGGGGTGGCCCATGCCGCCGTGGCCGACATGGCCGAGCCGCCGGAACGACCCCGGCTGTTCGGGCTCCTCGGTGCCGCCTTCGGCGTCGGGTTCGTGGCCGGACCGGCGCTGGCGTCGCTGGCCGCGCTCGGCGGCGCCCGGCTCCCGTTCCTCGTTGCCGCCGGCATCGCCGGGACCAACGCCGTCGTCGCCCTTGTCCGCCTGCCCGAGACCCATCCCCGCTCGGCCAGGGAACGATCGGCCGCCGCTCGGGACGCGCCTCCGCCGGCGGCCAAGACCCCGCAGCGCCGCGTGCTCCTGGCTCTGGGCGTCGCCACCGTGTGCAGCGTCAGCGCTTTCAGCGCCTTCGAGGCCGTCTTCGCCCTCTATGCCAACCGCCGCGCCTCGCTCGGTCTGTCGGGCACCGGGGGCGTGTTCGCCATCATCGGGGTCCTCATCGTGGTGGTGCAGACCCAACTGGTCCACCGGGTCGTGGCCTGGCTGGGCGAGTCAGTCGCCCTGGTCACCGGCCTGGTCGTCCAGGCCATCGGCTTGGCCCTTCTGCCCACCGCCCACTCGCTGGCCGGGTTGGCCCTGCCCTTGGTGGTGCTGACCGTGGGCCAGGGGCTGGTCGGCCCGACCCTGGCCCTCCTGGTGGCCGGCCGGGCCCCCTCGTGGCGGCGGGGCGGGGCCCTCAGCATCCAGCAGGGGCTGTCCAGCCTGGCCCGAGTCATCGGCCCGGCGGTGGGCGGGTGGCTCTTCACCCTGCGGGGGGGTACCGGGGCCTTCCTGGTCGGCTCGGCGGTCACGGTGGTGGCGGTGGCCGCATCGGTGCTGGTAGCGGTGAACAGTGGCGTGTCAAGCGGGTCTGAACTGGGAAACGGCGCATCACTGGCAGTCGAACCACGCAAGGGTTACCATTGAGTAACAACGGGTAACCAACCAGGGATGGCAAGGCGCGCCCGGCGGGTGGGCAGCATCAATCCAGTCCCGACCCGAACGACACCAGACCCACATGGGGCCGAGACGAGAGAGCCCCCCGGGGCCGAACAGGAAGGGGACACCATGTCCGACTTCTCCATGGATCTCAACGAGGACCAGCTGCAGATCCAAAAATGGGTGCACGACTTCGCCGAGACGGTGGTCCGCCCGGCCGGCCACGAGTGGGACGAGCGGGAGGAGACCCCCTGGCCCATCATCGAGGAGGCGGCCAAGATCGGGCTCTACTCGTTCGACTTCATCACCCAGTGCTTCCTCGACCCGACCGGGCTCCTGCTGCCCATCGCCAACGAGGAGCTCTCCTGGGGTGACGCCGGGATCGCCCTGTCCATCTTCGGCAGCACCCTGGGCCTGGCCGGCATCGCCGGCAACGGCACGCCCGAACAGCTCATGGAGTGGGGCCCCCAGTGCTTCGGGACCCCCGACAAGATCCAGACGGCGGCCTTCGCCGTCTCGGAGCCCGATGCCGGGTCCGACGTGTCCTCCCTACGCACGCGCGCCGTCTACGACGAGGCGGCGGACGAGTGGGTCATCAACGGCACCAAGACATGGATCACCAACGGCGGCATCGCCGACATCCACGTGGTGGTGGCCTCGGTCGAGCCCGAACTCGGCTCCCGGGGCCAGGCCAGCTTCATCGTGCCCCCCAACACGGCCGGGCTGTCGCAGGGACAGAAGTTCCAAAAGATGGGCATCCGTGCCTCCCACACCGCCGAGGTCATCCTGGATGACGTGCGGGTGCCGGGCCATTGCCTGCTGGGCGGGAAGGACAAGCTCGACGAGAAGCTGGCCCGCGCTCGGGAGGGGAAGCGGTCCACCAGCCAGGCGGCCATGAAGACCTTCGAGGCCTCGCGCCCGACGGTCGGGGCCCAGGCCCTGGGCATCGCCCGGGCGGCCTACGAGTACTCGCTCGACTACGCCAAGGAACGCAAAGCCTTCGGTCGGGCCATCATCGAGAACCAGGCCATCGCCTTCAAGCTGGCCGACATGAAGACCCGGATCGATGCCACCCGGTTACTGGTGTGGCGGGCGGCCTGGATGGGCAACACCGGCAAACAGTTCACCGCGGGCGAAGGGTCGATGTCCAAGCTGTACGCGGGCGAGACCGCCGTCTACGTGACGGAGGAGGCCATCCAGATCATGGGGGGCTACGGCTACATCCGGGAGCACCCGGTCGAGCGGTGGCACCGGGACTCGAAGATCTACACCATCTTCGAGGGCACGTCGGAGATCCAGCGGCTGATCATCGCCCGGGCCATCTCGGGCGTCCACATCAACTGACGCCCTCGGTGCGCTGGCGCACTCGGTCGGCGCTCGAATCGGTCGGCGTCTCGTCGGTCACGGTCGGTCACGGCTACGGCATGCCACACACGACGGATACCTGAACGGACATGGTCGCTCCCGCTGCCAACGGGGCGGTCACGACACCGACGCCCTTCCATGTTCTGGCGGTCGACGGCTCCGACGAGAGCAGGGCCACCCCGCTCTGAGTGGTCGACGTACTGCCGGCCCGGGTCGTCGTTGTGGTCCCCCCGGCCGCGGGGACGGGCGGGCTTGTCACCTGGGTTCCCCCTCCGAGGAGGACCCGCCCGGTCGGGCAGGTGGCTGTGGCCGACACCGTGGTGCCGGTGGCCGGATCGGCGGTCGAGGCGACCGCCGTCCCCTGGACCACGCTGGTGGTGAGGGCGCTCTGCGAACCGCCCGAGCCGGCGGCGCCGGCGGGGCCTTGAGGACCGGTGGCCCCCTTGGGACCCGGCGCTCCGGCCGGGCCGGTCGCGCCGACCGGTCCTTGCGGTCCGGTCGGCCCGGGGAACCCCCGTACGCCTTGCGGCCCCACTGGCCCCTGCAGCCCGGTCGACCCGGTCGAATAGACCGTCTGGGCCGAGCCGGGGGAACTGGTCAGGGCCACCCCCAACCCGACACCTACGCCGGCGATCACCAGGCCGGCGACGGCGCCGACGACGAACTGCTTTCCCGGACGGAACTCTGGCATCTGGTTGCCCCCTCGTCATTTATGAGTGGAGGGCGTGTCCTCCGCGGTTGACATCCATGTGGTGTAGCAGCCGAACGTGGGCTCAGTGGGGACCTCGCGACAGTCGGTCATGGACGAGCTCGGTTCCAGGGGCCGGCAATCTCGATCCGGAAGGCGCCGAGGACGCCCGTCACCACCCACCGACGGCATCTGCGTCACGGACGCCATGACCGCTGCCAACGGGATCCCGCGCCAACTTCGCCCGCCGTCGCCGTGCTGCCCACGTACCCGAGAGACCAAGGAAGGCGACGACGCCGGCGATGCTCAGCCAGAGGCCGACCCACGCCCCGTCCGGTTGGTATGACCAGGTCAACGTGCCTGAACCCGGCGGCACCTCGACGCCCTGCACGACCCCCAGGGCGCGGACGGGGAGGTCGACGGCTTGGCCACGGGAACCGGGCTGCCAGGTGGACTTCCAACCGGGGATGGCGGCCATCGAGCGGACCACGATCGCCCCGGCCGGGCTGGACACCGCGGCCGACTCCGGCGCGAGGAGCGCTCCCGACTTCCGCCGGACCGACGCCCCGGCGAGTGACCTTCCCGCCGTGGGCTGGAGGGTAAGGGGCGGCGTGGCCCGCTGGTTGGCAAAGACGGCGAACAGCCCGTCGGTCCCCGAGTACCGCCAGTGGGACAGGGTGCGGGCTCCTTGCAACTGCCCGTCGGCCACGAACCGCTGGCCCGACGACGTCTTCACGGTTGGAGCGCGGTACGTGACCAGCCCGGCCAGGGGCTGCACGGTGACGGCCACCGCCGGAACGGGCGTATCGAAGTGGGCCGACAGGGTCCCCGCCGTGGGTGGGACACCGGCAGTCGCCCACACCACGGCACCGTCGGGCCGGACCAGGCCGATCTGGGCGCTCGTCGGTGTGCCGGCCCGAGACACCATCGCAACCGTGATGGAGGTGAGCGACAGGGGCGTGCCGATGAACCAGGAGGCCCGGTCGCCGCTCGCCACCGTCCGCTGGGCCGCCTGGGGATCGGCGGGGGGCGTCGTCGCCGGGTTGGCCGGCGCTTCCCCTGGAGCAGCGACGGGTGTGACTAGGTAGTTCGACGGGGTCAACAGGGTCTTCGTGTCGAGCTGGTCCAGCACCCCGTTGCCGATGGCCGCCGGCGTCAGGGCATTCGTCCCCTCGCCCATGGCCGCGTGGGACCCGGTGGCTGCCGCGTACCCGCTGTCGACAATGGCGCTGTAGCCCTGGGCGCTGTACTGGCCGACCTGGATGTTGAGGTCGGGCTGGGCCACGAGGGCCGGGAGCCCGCCAACCAGGAACGGGTCGTAGATGGCGAATCGGCCTGTTCGACCGACCGAGCCGGCCGACGAGCCGCTCGGCCCGGTGCCGGTCGACGAGCCGGCAGCCGGACCAGAAACCGGGGCAGACGTGGCCACGGCGGGGACCGGTTGCCAGAACTGGCCCCCATCGACGGCGAACAGGCTGGTAACCGTGAACGCGGCCAGGTCGACCAGGACGATAAGGGACAGGAACTGCATCCGCCGCCGCCGGTCGAGGCGAGGCGCCACGACCAGGAACGCCCCGACCACGATGGCGACGACCAGGAAGGGAAGGAGCGAGGGCCACAGCTGGCTCGCCTTCCCCGCCTGGCCCGGGAAGGCCTGCATCCAGCCTGCGAGCAGGGTCGGGAAGGCGATGGCGGCAACCACCGCGCCGGCAACGACGATGGGCACGACCAGTGAGACCGCCAGTGTGCGGCGGCTGGCGGCATGGGTCGCCGCTCCTGCTCGACGAAGGGCGATGGGGCCGTCGATCGTCTGCTGGACCCAGTAGGCCAGCAGGACACTGAGGGCCAGGTCGGTGACCAGGATGTTCCGGCTCTGGAGTCGCTGGCCGCCGAAGAGGGGGATGTGGCTCAGCGCCGGGCCGAGGGGAGTGCCTCCGCCCAGGGCCAGGATCACGCCGACCAGGGCGATCCCGATCCAGCCCAGCCATTCCGGGGCTGGGCGCCGCCATCGCAGCGTGGCGACCAATGCCAGTGCCGCAACGATCGGCAGCATCCCGACGTAGCCGGTGACTTCGGCCAGGTTGTAGTGGGCGAAAAAGGATGGCTGACCGAACGAACCGGACCCGCCGACCAGGTCTGGGACCCCGAGCAAGAGCAGCCACTGGCCCGGCAGCGAGCCCGAGCTGAACAACGAGTAGCCCCCACCGGCTCGCTGGGACGTGGCCACCACGCTCAGGCCGGGCAGCCACTGGACGGCGCCGAGGAGGACGGACAGGCCCACGCCGACCGAGGTCGAGACGAGGAACCCGATCGCGGCGCGGCCGATCCGGATCGTGCGCCAGACGACGAAGAGCGCGGCGATGATCACCGCCTCGTCGATGGCCCGCGGTTCTCCGGCGAGCACGCACATGCCCCCACTGGCCCCGAGGAGCGCTATCCAGCCGAGTCGGGCGTGCCCGGTCGGGCGCCGAGACAGCTGCAGCAGGGCCACCAGCATGAGCGGCACCCAGCTCATCCCGGCGACCACCCCGAAGTGCACCAGCTGGGAGGCCATGGACCCGGCGAAGGTGAAGGACGCGGCCCCGAGCAGCCCGGCTAGTGGGCGCAGGCCCGAGGCGCGGAGAAAGAGGTACAGCCCGAGTGCCGCCACCCAGTAGACCAGCACTTCGTTCAGGACCCAGGCGGCGGTGGCCGGGAGGACAGCGAACAAGAAGGTGAAGGGATACATGGCTCCGGCGTTCCATCCGCCGAGCAAGGGCGAACCGCTCCAGATGTAGGGATTGAAGAGGGGAAAGGTCCCTTGTCGGAGCTGGTCGCCGGCCAGGGTCCGCATCGGGAGGTTCTGGTACAGGTTGTCGCCGAAGAGCACCGGGTGACCCAAGAGTCCGGGGACCCCGAAGAAGAGGAGCGGGGCAGCGACCAGGACGGCCACGGCCACCAACTCGGCCCGCCGCGACCCGTCTGTCAGCGCGTTGGCAGAGGCAGGGAAACGCTCGGGCACCGGGAGAGCGTCGCACTCAGACCTGTGATCTAGCTGAGAACCGGGCCCGGACGGATGAGAAGGGTCCCGCGCGCTGTCCCGTCCTCGACCCGGCTCTCGACCGGCCAGACAGCTGCCGGGTGGGAGCCCACCGGGTAGCGTGACCTGATGCCCGCCCATCACCTGCCTGATCAGGAAAGACCGAGCGTCCTGACCCTGTGCACGGGAAACGCGGCCCGGTCGGTCATGGCCGGCATCATGCTCGCCGATGCGGCGGCACACGTGGTAACGGCCGGGACGTTCGTGGTCGAGGGCCAGCCGATGAGCCGGCGGACCCGAGACGCCTTGACCGCGGCCGGATTCGATTCGTTCCCGGCTCACCGGAGCCACCAACTGACCGACTCCGACGTCGACGGAGCCGACCTGATCATCGCCATGGCCGGCGAGCACGTCGCCTACGTCCGTCGTCGCCATCCCGAGGCGGCCGAGCGAACGGCCACCATCCGACGGCTGGTGCGCGATCTGTCCGACGGGCCCGGCTCCCTTGTCGAACGGGTGGCCGCCCTCGGCCTGGCCACCACCGAGATCGAGTCGTGGGAGGACGTGGAAGACCCGGCTGGGGGAGAGGACGAGGTCTACGTGAGCTGCGCCAAGGAGCTGGCCCAGCTCACCGCCGAGCTGGCACCCCGGCTGCGGTAGCCGGCGTTCCGACACCCAGCGTTCTGGCTTCAGTCGTCTGGGGTCAGCCGCACATCGAGCGAGTGAGGCCGGGGTGTCGACGCGACACGTCGGCACAGGCCTCGCACACGTGTTCGGGGATGACCCCCGCCTTCATCAACAGCGCGAAGGTCATGCAGCCGAGGCAGAGGCCGAAGGCCGCCTCGAGGAAGGCGGCCACGGCCAGGAGGCCGGTCACCACCCAGGCGGCGGTGGACAGGCCGAAGCCGAACCACAAGATGACGGCGGTCGACGAGAAGGCCACCCCGATGGCCTGGGCGAACCGCTTGGGCGGTCCGGGAACGAGCTTGGCGCCCACCGGCAGGCGAGGGGCCACTACCCGCGTGGCGAACTGACCCAACGGGCTGAGGGTGGGCCCGGTGGCCACGCGTGCCCAGAATCCATAGGCCAGGGGCACGAGCAGCCACGGTTGGCGGAAGGCGATGGCGGTGACGCACAAGACGAGCACGCCAGTGGCAACCGTGCGTGCCGCGTAGTCGTTGACCGGGTTGGGAAAACTGAACAGGGATGAGGGCGATGCCGGAATCGGACGCCTCCTCGATCAACCGGCGGGCCGTCGGATCCAGGCCCGAGCGAGGCTGGTCCCTCGACCCGACCAAGTTTACCTGTCGGGTCGTGTTTTCGGGTCAGGCCGCGGCGACCACACCGTGCATGAGGTCCAGCCCGGCCATCCCGGGCAGCCCGTCGACTCGCCGATCGATGCGTTCGGCCATGGCAAAGCCCTCGTTGCCGCCGAACAGGTACGAGCTGAGGAACTTGACTTCACCGTCGGGCATGACGCCGCTGCCCACCGGTGCCCAGAATCGTCGGAGGGCCCAGCGGGTCAACTTTTGGGCACCCCTGCTGTCGGCCAGGCGGCTCTTGGCCTGGTCGACGTAGAAGTCGATGTGCCGGCCCTCTTGCTTCATGATCCGCCGGAGCAGGTCGGCAAGCACCGGGTGGCCGGCCCGCTTGGCCAGTCGGGCGTACCCGGCCTGGGTGGTCCACTCGTTGATGGCGCCCCAGGTCATGTGGACCGCCGTCAGGTGGGGGGTGAGCAGGGAGCCGAGCTGAAAGGTGAGGGGGCGCCAGGCGTCGCGCTTGGGAAGCCGTTGGCGCAGCGCGGCGATCCTACCGGCCCCGGCCGGCTCGTCGTGGGCGGCGAGGACCTCGGCGATGGCCTCGCCGTGCCAGTACTCCTCGTAGTTCCAGAAGGTGAGGAACGAGGTGACGTCGGGGTCCTTGTGGGCCCGGGTGACCAGGATGTCGCGGAGGTAGCATACCGTGTGGTTCTCGACGTGGCGCATGTAGCGGAGGCAGCGGAGGGCGTCGGGCGACAGCGGCTCGTGGCGGAAGACGGAGAAGTCGATGCCGTCGGTGTCGAGCTTCGCTGAGATAGAGCGGTAAGTGTCGAGGTCGAAACTCATGTCTCTTCTTCGTGGTGAGCCGAGTTCTGGATGACCGCGGGCAGGCCATACCGATCACCGGCCCGCACCGGAATGGTAGCAACCGTTTCTGGTCCTGGCCGGGGAGCCCCGTCTCGACCGAGCGGGTCTCGCCTCTCTGCGCGGGCCTTCGGCGCTGGGATCAGACCGGATGACGGACAGGTGACAAACTGACCGTGCACACTTCGGGGGTCAATGGGTGTACGAGCTCGGATTCGATGATCCACTGGAGCGTCGACTCGAACCTGGTGGTCGACGGTCAGCGGCGGGGGCCGAAAATCGGAGAATTCGCCCGTCCGGCCATCCGGTCCGGCCGCCGGTTCCGAAGACGTGACCGGGATGATCGATCTGGAGACGGCGAGCGACGCCAACTTGGTGGTGGCGATCGCCCGATGGCATGAGCCGGCGATGGCCGAGGCCTATCGGCGCCACGGCGGAGCCGTCCACGCGCTGGCCCGCCGGGTTCTCCGACACGACCCCTCAGCCGAGGAGATCACCCAAGAAGTGTTCTTGGACCTGTGGCAGCATCCCGAGAAGTTCGACTCGCAGCGAGGAACGCTGCGCTCCTTCCTCTTGGCTCGCACCCATGGGAAGTCGGTGGACGTGATCCGGTCGGAGGAGTCGCGTAAGCGCCGGGAGGAGCGGACGTCCCGTGAGACGGCCACTGCCGGGTACGACCTCGAGCACCACGTCTGGGATCTGGCCGTGGCCGATCAGGTCAAGGAGTCCCTGGCCGACCTTCCCGACGAGATGCGGAGGCCCATCGAGCTGGCCTACTTCGGCGGTCACACGTATCGCGAGGTGGCAAGCATGCTGCAGGCGCCCGAGGGAACAGTGAAGAGCCGGATCAGGACGGGCCTGACCAAACTGCGCGCCAGCCTGGCCGATCGGGGCGTAGAGCCAGCTGGAGTGAACCTGTGATGAGACCCGTGAGCGGCATGCCCCATGACGAGGTTGCCGACCTTCTGGGTGCGTACGCTCTCGACGCGCTCGATCCCGACGAGTCGGCTCTGGTCGAAGCCCACCTTCGGGACTGCCCCCGGTGTTCGGCCGAAGTGGCTCGCCATCATGAGGTCGCCGGCCTTCTGGCCAACTCCGGCGCCGAGGCTCCCGCCGAGCTGTGGGACCGGATCGCCGATCGGCTCGAGAGCCCGGGCGGCCCGGCCTGGGAGAAGCTGGCGGCCCGTCTGGAGCGCCCACCGGGCACCCACGACGTGCTCGCCGACGAGGAGGCCGAACGCACCGCCGCCGGAAGGACCGCGCCCGGATCGCCGGAGGCCGGATCCCCAGAGATGGCGGCCGTCGTGCCCCTCGACCAGAGCCGCCGGCGCCATCGCCTGGTGACCCGGGGGATCACCCTGGTGGCCACGGCTGCCGCCGTGTTGGCCATCCTGCTCGGTGTCCAGGTCGCGCACCTGAACAATCAGGTCGGCCACCTGCAAACGGCAGCCAGCAAGCCCGGGCTAACCGGCGCCGTCCAGACCGCGCTGGAAGAGCCGTCCACCAAGCGGGTGAAGCTGGTTCCCTCCGGAGCGACCCACGCCAACGGCCCCTCGGTGACGGTCGCTCTCACGTCGACCGGTGCTGCCTACCTGATACCTCAGGATCTCGCCAAGCTACCGGCGGGCAAGACGTACCAGCTGTGGGGGCAGATCAACGGGCAGTTGATCTCACTGGGCCTCCTCGGCTCTGACCCGTCAGTGACCGCGTTCAGCATCAACCCCAAGGCACCGGTGTCCTCGTTCGCCATCACGGCGGAACGGTCGGGGGGCGTGTTGCAGCCGACCCACCAGCCGGTCGTACGAGGGGCCGTCCAGGCCTGAGATCGGGGACTGCAGCCGCAAGTGGGACCTAGGCCTGATCAGATGGCGACAGCCGATCAGACGCGGTGGACCTGGCGCAGGCCGGCCCAGGCCAGGTCGGCCAGGCGGATGGCCAGGATCCCGGCGTCCAGGCTGGTGGCCGCCCGGTCGTCGGGGTCGCCGGCGTCCGTGCCGCCTGCGGCGGTGCCGGCGCTACCTGGGTCGCCTGCGGCGCGGTCACGCGCGCTACGGCCGGCCATCCAGTGCCGACTGGCGCCTTCGGCCATTCCCACGACGGCATAGGCCAACAAGAGGCGGTGTTCGGGGTCGAGCCCGGCATCGATGAGCGGGTCGATGGCCTCGGCGATGGCGTCTTCCACCCGGCGGAGTGCGTCACCCAGCTCGGGGTCATCAGGCGCATCTCGGCCGTAGAGCAGCCGGAAGGCGTCCTCGTTGCCGACCACCAGTTCGAAGTAGGCGGCGAAGCCCAGCTCGACTTGCTGGCGCGGGCCGTCGGCCTGGGCCGTCGACGTGGCGATGGCGTCGATGACCTTGTGGGACACGAAGTCCATCAGCTCCAAGTAGAGCGCCCGCTTCGAGTCAAAGTGCTGGTAGACGAGTGGCTTGGTCACCCCGGCAGCCTCAGCAATGTCGTCCATGGTGGTCGCCGCGTAGCCGCGCTCGGCAAACAGGGAGAGGGCCACGTCGAAGAGCTGGTCGCGTCGCTCGCCGGCGGTCAATCGCCTCCCGGTCGCGGGCGCTGATCGCCTGGGGCCGGGACCGTCGTCCATTGGGTCGGCAGCCAGCGCCTCGCTCATCCTGGTCATGCTACTCGTGCCCCCGAAATGCCCGGTAATGGCCGGTGCCGGTGCCTCAGACCTCCGGCAGGACCGGCCTGATCCGATCGGGGAGGTCGCGCAACGAGAAATGCGCATCGGCGACGGCCGCGTTGTGGTCGAGCAGCGCCGGATCGGGGTCCGCCAGCCAGGCGGCGAGCGCCGCTGGGCGGTCCACCGGGAACCAGCGGAACCCGAAGGCAGCGAGCTCGGCGGCCACCGGGTAGGGCCCGATGGCCAACGGCCGACGATGGATGGCCGACTCGATGGTCGGGTTCCCGAACCCCTCCCAGGTCGACGGGAGGGCAACCACGTCACAGGCGGCGTAGGCATCCTCGACCGGGGGCGGTGAGGGGTCGTTCCAGCCGAAGACCACCGGAGCCCGACTGGCGTCGAGCAATCGGGCTGCCTCGGGCCCATAGCCGTCCTCGGCCGGCCCGAGCAACCAGTAGGTGGCGCCCAGGAACTCGGCCACGGCGATGCCGGCCGCCACGTTCTTCCGAGGGATGGCCCTGGTCGGTTGCAGGACGACCCGGGCGCCCGTGTCGATCCCCAGGCGCCGACGGAGGGCACTTCGGCGCATATGGTCCCCGTGCCCGTCATCGATCGGCTCGTCACCGGGTCCGGCCAGGCCCCTGCCCGTGTCGAATGCGTTGTACACGGTGGCGGCGGTGATGCCCCGCGCCCTGAGCTCGATGCGGCTGAGCTCGTTTATCGTCACGTGCGACCATCGGGGGTCGTCGGGGGGCGGGGGTGCGTCGACGAACTGTGGACGCTGCCAGGGAAGATCGTGATGGTGTAGGACGGCCGGCCGGCCGGCAAGCGCACGGGCCACGAGGTCGGCCGCGGCCCGGTTGAGCGGGAGCGAGCAGAGGTTCTCCACCACCACCAGGTCGGCTCCGTCCAGCGCGCCGATCACCTCGTCGTAGGTGGGCGGCGAGTCCGACCCGATGGACAGGCCGGGCAGCAACCGGTCCACTGGCCCCTCGCCGGCCACCGAGTAGACCCGGTAGCCGAGCGTACCGAGGGCGCCCGCCCATTTGGTGGCCTCGACCGAGACCCCGTCGGAGCCCCCGAGGCGGAACGAGACGAGCGCAGCGGTCGGAATGGGGACACGGTAGTTCGGCCCCGGCCTTTTTCCGCTCCCTCAAGGTGACGGGATAGCGTCGTGCGGTGACCAAGGACGATCCGGCCAAATCCGACCTCCTCGTCGGGCACCACCATGGTGTGCTCACGCTCACCATCAACCGGCCGGAGCGCCGCAACGCCGTGACGTGGGACGTCATCGCCGGGTTGCGCCGGGAGCTGGAAGCGGCCAAGAGCGACCCGAGTGTGCGGGTGGTGGTCCTCACCGGGGCGGGCGATCAGGCCTTCTGTGCCGGCGCCGACCTGTCGGGCATGGCGCCCGAAGGGGCGGGCGGGGGCACCGACGGCTTCCTCGACCACCACGATGCCCGGGGCTGGATGGCCACGCTGTTCCAGGAGATGTGGCACCTGGGTAAGCCCACGATCGCCAGGGTCCAGGGGTGGGCCATGGCCGGCGGCATGGGATTGGCCTTGGCCTGTGACCTGGTGGTCGCGTCGGAGCGGGCCCGGTTCGGCGCGCCCGAGCTGAACGTTGGGCTCTGGCCCTACATGGTGACCGTGCCCCTGGTCCGCTCCATGCCGCCGAAGAAGGCGCTCGAGCTCATGCTGACCAGCCGGGTGGTCGACGCCGCCGAGGCCGACCGGATCGGGTTCGTCACCTCCGTCGTCCCCCACGACGAGCTGGACGGGGCCGTGGCCTCCCTGGCTGCCACCCTCGCCTCGAAGCCGCCCGGTGCGATGAGGCTGGGGCGCGAATCGTTCTACGCTGTCTGGGATTCAGATGCCGCCGACGCGCTGGCCTACCTGCATGCCATGTTGACGGTCACCAGCCAGACGGCCGAGGCTGCTGAGGGTATCGCCGCGTTCGCGGCAAAGCGCCCGCCCGAGTGGCAGGAGCTTCCCCCCCGACAAGCCCGAGACGACCTGAGGAGCACATGACGATGGCGAAGCGAGCACTGATCACCGGCGTCACCGGTCAGGACGGCTCCTACCTGGCCGAGCTGCTCTTGGACGAGGGCTACGAGGTCATCGGGATGGTCCGGCGATCGAGCACGGTGACCTTCGAGCGGATCGCCCACATCGAGGATCGCCTGACCCTGGTGGCCGGCGACCTGTTCGACGAGGTCTCGATGATCGGCATCCTGAGGGACCACCGGCCCGCCGAGGTCTACAACCTGGCTGCCCAGTCGTTCGTGCAGACCTCGTGGAGCCAGCCCGTCCTGACCGGCGAGACCACTGCGCTCGGGGTGACCCGCGTGCTCGACGCCATCCGCACGGTCGATCCGGAGATCCGCTTCTACCAGGCCAGTTCCTCCGAGATGTTCGGGAAGGTGCAAGAGGTCCCCCAGCGGGAGAGCACGCCGTTCTATCCACGCAGCCCGTACGGCGTGGCCAAGGTGTACGGGCACTGGATCACCGTGAACTACCGGGAGAGTTACAACCTGCACGCCTCCTCGGGGATCCTGTTCAACCACGAGTCCCCCCGCCGCGGCCTGGAGTTCGTGACCCGCAAGGTGACCCACGGAGTGGCCCGCATCGCCGCCGGTATCGACAAGACGCTGGCCCTCGGGAACCTCGACGCCCAGAGGGACTGGGGGTTCGCCGCCGACTACGTGCGGGCCATGTGGATGATGCTGCAGCAGGACGAGCCCGACGACTACGTGGTGGCCACCGGTGAGACGCACTCGGTCCGGGAACTGGTCGAGCTCGCCTTTGCCGCCGCCGGGCTCGACTGGGAGAAGTACGTCACCATCGACGAGCGTTTCCTGCGCCCGGCCGAAGTGGATCTGCTGGTGGGAGACCCGCGAAAGGCCGAAAAGGTGCTGGGCTGGCACCGCGACGTCGACTTTCCCACCCTCGTCCAGATGATGGTCGAGGCCGACCTGGCTCTGATGCGAGCCAAGCTCACCTAGGGGTCGCCCGATGGGAGGATTGGCCGCGGTCAGCGCTGATCCGCTCGGGGTGCTCGTCGCCTTCGGGGCGGGGATCCTGTCCTTCCTGTCGCCGTGCGTGCTGCCCCTGGTTCCCGGTTACCTCTCGATGGTCTCCGGGCTCAGCGCGGCCGAGTTGTCCGCCGTGCCCGCACGGGCCGGGGGCACCCGCCTGTCGCCGGTGCTGTCGACCGGCGGGCCGACGGCGCTGTCGACCGGCGGAATGCCGGCGTCGGGAGCGCCGGTCGAGGAGACGGGGCTGCCCTCTGTGGCCCCGCCCAGCCCCGACGAGCTGGCCCGGCAGCGGAGCCGCCTGTTCCGAGGCATGCTCGGCTTCATCGCCGGTTTCACCGTCGTGTTCACCGCCTTGGGGGCTAGCGCCTCGGCCATCGGGCACCTGTTGCGGACCCACCAGCAGCTGGCCAACACCGTCTCGGGCATAGTCATCGTGGCCTTCGGTGCCGTGCTGGTGGCCATGGCCGCCGGCGTCCGCCTGCCCATGGTGGTGGCCGGCGAGCGCCGGTTCTCGGCCCGACCGTCGTTGCTCGGGGTATGGGCGCCTCCGGTCATGGGCATGGCCTTCGCCTTTGGCTGGACACCGTGCCTGGGCCCGGTCCTCGGGAGCGTGCTGACCCTGGCGTCCCACCAGGGGACCCTCACCGGCGGCATCGCCCTCCTGATCGCCTATTCGCTGGGTCTCGGGGTTCCCTTCCTACTGAGCGGGCTGGCCTTCGGGCGCCTGACCGACATGGTCGCCCGGGTCCGAGGCCGCCTGCGCTACGTCGACCTGGTCGGGGGGTTGATCCTGGTCGTCTTCGGGCTCCTGTTGGTGACCGGCAACCTGGGCTGGGTCTCGGCCCAGTTCTCCCGGCTCCTGAACGACCTCCATCTGGGTCGCCTGGCCACCAGCTGACCGGGGGTCGGGGGCCAGGGAGGTCCACCCGAACCCGCCTGGCTCCAGGCACCCCGCCGCCCGTAGCATGGTCGACGGCTATGGCCCGTGCAGTCCCTTCTCCTCTTGCTCTCTCACTCCACGACGCGGTCGCGTTGTCGGGTCGGTTCCCCCTTCTTGCCGGCGTCGATCTCGAGGTCGCCGTGGGCGAGACCCTGCTGGTCGAAGGTCCGAACGGGGCCGGGAAGACCAGCCTGCTCCGGCTGTGTGCGGGGCTGGTGGCACCGGCCTCGGGTCGGGTGGCGGTGCTCGGCCTCGACCCCGTCCGTCAGCGGGCCGCCCTCCGGCGCCGAGTCGGGTTCCTCGCCCACGCCTCCCATCTCTACGACGACCTGTCCGTCCGGGAGAACGTCAGGTTCGCCGTCCGGGCCGCCGGTGGGTCGACCGATCGGATCCCGGTCGCCTGCGATCGGCTCGGCCTGGCCGGCCGGCTGTTGCGGACCAGCGCGGGAAAGCTCTCGGCCGGACAACGCCGGCGGGTGGCCCTGGCCGTGTTGGTGGCCCGGTCGCCCGAGCTCTGGTTGCTCGACGAGCCCCACGCCGGTCTCGACGCTGGCGCGCGGACCCTCCTCGGCCAACTGGTCACCGAGGCGTCGGCCGGCGGGGCCACCGTGGTCATCGCCTCCCACGAGTCCAATCTGGTCGAGCCGTTGGCCAACCGGGCGGTGACCATCACCGGCGGGCGGGTGACCGGCAAGCGGACCATCGAACGGCTGACCGGTGAGACGCTGCCAGCTGGTGAGAGGGACCTGGCCGGCGAGACCCTGCCTGCCGGTGATGCTCTGCCGGGCCCCGTTCCTGCCGCTGTCCCGCCCCCCGACGTGGAGCGTGCCGTCCATGTGGCGTGACACCCTCCTCATGGTCGGGAAGGACCTCCGGATCGAGGCACGCTCCCGGGTGGCCTTGAGCCAGGTGGCACCGTTCGGGGTCATCGCCCTCGTCCTGTTCGCCTTCGCCCTCGGGCCCGATCGGTCCCCGATGGCCAAGGCCGCACCCGGCCTGTTCTGGGTGGCCGTCCTGTTCTCCACCGTGCTGGCCATCCAGCGCAGCGTGTCGGTGGAGTCGGCCGATGGTGCCCGCGACGGCCTACGGCTCTCAGGCCTCGATCCGGCCGGGGTGTTCCTGGGCAAGACGGCGGCGGTGGCCGTGCAGCTGGTCATCCTGGAAGCCATCCTCGGTGTCGGGGTCGTGCTCCTCTATGGCGCCCGGATGAACAGCGTGTGGCTCGCCGTGGTGGCCTGCATCGCCGGGACGATCGGCCTGGCCGCGGCGGGCACCCTCTACGGCGCCCTCTCGGCCGGGCTGCGGGTGCGAGAGACCCTGTTGCCCTTCCTGTTGTTGCCCGTCGTGGCCCCGGTGCTCCTGGCCGGCACCCGCATCTGGCAGGCGGCGCTGGCCGGTGGCGTCCCCAGCCAGGGGACGCCGTGGGTCCGCCTGCTCATCGTCTTCGACGCCGTCTATCTGGCACTAGGAGTGGTCGTGTTCGGTCCCATACAGGAGTCGGCGTGATCCGACAGTCACCCAAAGCACTGTGGACGACCCGGGTGATCGGTCTGGCCGCGCTGGTCAGCGTGGCCTTCACCGTATGGCTCGGCCTCTGGATCACCCCGCCCGACCAGACCCAAGGCGACCTGGTGCGACTGGTCTACCTCCATCCCGCCGTGGCCTGGGTGGCCCTCTACCTGGCCTTCGGCCTGGCCGCACTTTCGAGCCTGCTCTACCTCTGGCCGCGCACTCGCTCCCTGTTCTGGGACCGCCTGGCCGCGGCCTCGGTCGAGGTCGGCGTCGTCTTCAACGTCTGCACGCTGATCTCCGGCTCGATCTGGGGCCGGCCCACCTGGGGTGTGTACTGGACCTGGGACGCCCGGCTGACCAGCACGGCCCTGCTGCTCGTGTTGTTTCTCGGCTACCTGGCCCTCCGCCGGGTTCCCGCCGACCCCGAGGTCCGGGCCAAGCGCTGTGCCTTCGCCGCCCTCTTTGCCGCCGTCGACGTCCCCATCGTCCACTTCTCGGTCCTGTGGTGGAAGACACTCCACCAGGGGGCCACGGTGCTGAACCCGGACCTGTCGCCCCAGATCCACGGCTCGATGGCCTGGACGCTGCTGCTCGGCTTCGTCGCCCTGACCCTGGTCTTTGTCTGGATGTTGCTCGTCCGGTACCGGATCGGCGCGCTCCAGGACCTGCTGGGCACCGGTGAGCTCGATTCGGCCATCCGCCAGCGTCAGGCCGAGGGCGTGGTCGCCGCCGGGGTCGAGCCCCGGGCCGATGTTGGTCCCGAGACCGCGGTGCCCGGCGCCCCCGTGGTGGCCGTCGCCCCGGCGGACCATCCAGCCGAGCCGGCCAAGCCGGCCGTCCCGGTCGGTGAGGTGTCACGGTGAACTACGTCGTCGCCGGGTACAGCATCGTCCTCAGCCTGTTGTTCCTCTATGCCGTACAGCTGATCTGGCGCCGCCGTCGCCTGAACCGGCTGGTGGCCCAGACCCGGGCCGACGTGGGGACCGATCAGCGCGCCGAGGACGGTCGGTGACGATCGCACCCCCGGCCGGACCGGGCTCGGCGCCGGTGCCGGCCACCCCGGGCGGTCCCGCGCCCGGCTCACGCCAGTCCCATCGGCTCCGCTACGTCGGCGTCGGCGTGGTGCTCGCCGCCGCGTTCGCCTTCTTGTTGGTGAAGGGCCTGGGCAGCTCGCTCGACTACTACTTGACCGTCGACCAGGCCATGCACCAGAAGGCCACCCTCGGCACCCGGGACTTCCGGCTCGAGGGGGTGGTCGTCCCCGGGACGGTGCACGACACGGCGACCGGCGTGGACTTCACCGTTCAGAGCAACGGGGTGTCGGCCCAGGTGGCCAACACGGGCAGCCCTCCGCAGCTCTTCCAGCCCAACATCCCCGTCGTGGTGGTCGGCCACTTCGACGGCAACGCCTTCGACTCCAACCAGATCCTGGTCAAGCACTCCTCCTCGTATGTGGCTGCGCACCCCAACCGGGTGAAGGCGCCCAACGGGTCCACGAGGTGAGTGCTGTGCCGGTCGCCGGACGGCCGCGGTGAACATCGGACGACCGCGGTGAACACCGGACGACCGCGGTGAACGCAGCACTCGGGCACACCGGCGTCCTGCTCGGCCTGGCCGCCGCCGTCGTGGGCATCGTGGTGATGGCCGTCGGCCTGGCCAGGGGCAGGGACACCGTCATCCGCAACGCCCAGATCTACGCCCCGGTCATCCTGCTGGGCGGCCTGGTGGCCACCGCGGCGATGGAGCACGCCCTCGTCACGCACGACTTCTCCCTCGTCTACGTGGCCGACAACAACTCGACCTCGACGCCGTTGCTGTACTCGATCACCGGGATGTGGTCGGCCCTCGAGGGATCCATCCTCCTGTGGGGCGTGATCCTGGGCGGCTATGCCACCGCCATGGTGTGGCGGTTCCGAAAGCGGGGCTCGGACCGGCTCGTGGCCTGGGCCACCCTGGTCGTCTACGTGGTCGCCGCCTTCTTCTTCATGCTCATGCTGGGCCCGGCCGACCCCTTCCGGCGGGTGGCTGGAGCGGTGGTCACCAACGGGAACGGTCCCAATGTCCTCTTGCAGAACAACCCGCTGGTGGCGTTCCACCCGCCCCTGCTGTACCTGGGCTTCGTCGGGTTCACCCTCCCCTTTGCCTTCGCCGTCGCCTCGCTCATCACCGGGCGGCTCGACGAGGACTGGCAGAGCGAGACCCGACGGTGGACCCTGTTCGCCTGGGGATTCCTCACCGCCGGCATCCTGCTCGGGATGTGGTGGTCCTACCAGGTGCTGGGCTGGGGCGGGTTCTGGGCATGGGACCCGGTCGAGAACGCCTCGTTCCTTCCCTGGCTGTGCGGCACCGCCTACTTGCACTCGGTGATGGTCCAACAGCGTCGAGGGCTGCTGCGGGTCTGGAACCTGTCGTTGGTCATCGCCACGTTCAGCCTGACCATTCTCGGCACCTTCCTCACCCGCTCCGGCGTCATCCAATCGGTCCACACCTTCTCCGAGTCGACCATCGGCCCCTTGCTCATCGGTTTCTTCGCGCTGGTGCTGGTGGTCGGGGTGGGTCTCATTGCCTGGCGGGGGGACCGGCTGCGGTCGCCCGGCGGGATCGACGCCCCCCTCAGCCGGGAGGGGGCGTTCCTGGGCAACAACCTGCTCTTCGTCGCCTTCGCCTTCGTGGTGTTGCTGGGGACGGTGTTCCCGCTCCTCTACCAGGCCCTCAACGGCCAGCAGGTGACGGTGGGGGCGCCGTACTTCAACGCGTTGGCCGTGCCCCTCGGCCTGGCCCTGTTGTTCCTGATGGGCGTGGCCCCGGCGTTGCCGTGGCGGAAGACGACGGTGGCCGTGATGCGAGGACGCATCGCCGCACCCGCGGCCCTGGCCGTGGTGACGGTGGTGGCCTGCGTGCTGGGCGGCGTCCACGGGCTCGAGCCGCTGGTGGCCTTCGGCCTGGGCGCCTTCGCTGCCGCCTCGGCCGGTCGGGCCCTGATCCTGTCGGTGCGGCTGGCCTGGCGGTCGGCACGAGCCGCCGGAGCCACCCCGGGGCGCGCCACCCTCGCCGGCTGGCGGGGCCTGGTCGGGCGGGCCAACGGTGGCATGGTGGTGCACATCGGCGTGGTGGTCATCGCCGTGGGGCTGGCCGCGGCCACCTCGTTCGGGCAGCGGGGGCAGGTGCGGCTGACGCCCGGCCAGACCGCTGCCTTCGGGGGGCACACGGTGCAGTTCGTCGGGTTCCGTACCGTGACCACGCCGGCGTCGAGGGCGCAGGAGGCGGTCATCAAGGTGGACGGCGGCGGGGACTTCCGGCCCGCGCTCACCACCTTCGGTTCCAACTCGGCCAATGTGGTGGGCACCCCCTCGATCGACTCGAGCTGGAAGGACGACGTCTATCTGACCATCGACAAGATCCCGTCGGGCTCGGCGGTGGTCGTCGGGGTGGTCGTCCAGCCCCTGGTGGCCTGGATGTGGGTGGGGGGAGCGCTGCTGGTGGTGGGCACGATCCTGTCGGCCGTTCCCGGGCGCCGGCGCCGGCCCACCGACCCCGTGTCCCGACCGGTCATGGGCGTGGCCGGCACGCCCGGCCCTGTGGATGAGACCGGGGACGAGCATGGCCTCAGCGACCCCGTCGTCGGGCGGCACGACGCCGAGCCCCGACCGAGTGAGCCCGATCAGGTCCCTGTCGGCATCGGGGACCGGCCTTGAGCCAACCGTCAGGGACCCCGGCGTCGTCGCCCGCACCCCAGTCCGGTGGTGGTGGCGGACAAGGGCCGACTGTCCGGGCCATGCACACGGCTCGCTGGATCGGCCTGGCCGTGCTGGTCATCGCCGCCGGCCTCACCGCTGTGCTGGCCACCCGGCCCCAGGCCACGACGGCCCAGGCGGCGAGCCCCCTGCTGGGCAAGCAGGCGCCGGCCATCGCCGGGCCCACCGTGAACGGGACCCAGTACGCCATGCCATCCCAACCCGGGAAGTACGTAGTGGTGAATTTCTTCGCCAGTTGGTGCGAGCCCTGCCAACAAGAGGAGCCCGAGCTGGTCCAGTTCCAGTACGAGCACCAGCGGACCGGCGATGCGTCGATGGTGTCGGTGGTCATCCAGGACACCGCGTCCGCAGCCCGGACCTACCAGGCCTCCCAAGGTGCCACCTGGCCGACCATGGCCGATCCGCAAGGGACCATCCGCCTCGACTACGGCGTGGGCTCGCCGCCGTCCACGTTCGTCATCGCGCCTGACGGACGGGTGGTCGCCGACTACCTCGGGCCGGTGACGGCCAAGGACCTCAGTGCAGTCATCCAGCGGGCGAAGGCGTCGCATCCATGAACAGGTCGTCGGCGACCAGACGACGATCGCTCGTTTGGGTTGTCCTGGCCGTCGTCCTGGTGGTCGCCCTCCTGGTCGGGAGCGGCGTCTTCTCGTCGAAGCCGATGACCAACAGCCAACGGGTCCAGTCCATCGCCTCGGGGATCAAGTGCCCCAGCTGTGAGGACCTCTCGGTCGCCAACTCCAACGCCCAGACCGCCATCACTGTGCGCAACGCCATTGCCGCCCAGGTGGCGGCAGGACGGACGGATCGGCAGATCGACGATTACCTGATCGCCCGGTATGGCTCGTCTATCGTGCTCACGCCGCCCACCAGCGGGTGGTCCCTGCTGGTGTGGCTCCTGCCCCTGGCCGCGGGCGTGGTGGCACTGAGCGGGCTGACGATCTTCGTGGTCCGGCGCCGACGGCAGGGCTTCGCCGGCGAGAACGAGGCCGCCACCGACATGGTGGCCCCGGCCGACATGAGCGCCGAGATGCTGGCCGATCGCCGCGCCTTCTTGGAGCGCTCCCTGGCCGACGCCAACGCGGAACACGACGCCGGGGACCTGTCCGATGTCGATTACGACGCGCTGTTCCGACGGGACCGGTCCCGGCTCGAGGCCATCGAGTCCCGCATGGTCGCTCTTGACGAGGGGGCGACGGCAGTGGCCTCGACCGGCGACGCGGTGGCGACGGCCGACCGAGGCCCGACCGCGAGCGAAGTGCCTACCGCCGATGCTGGATCAGTGGTCCTCACCTCCGACGCTGACCCGTCGGTCGAGACTGCCGATGCCGACGTCTCGACCGAGCTCGCCGAGGTGCCAGCCCCGACATCGGACGGCCGTGTTCTCGTCCGGCGACCTCGGCGCACCCGCCGGCAGAGGTTCCTCATGGGCGGAGCCGTCACCGCCCTGGGTGCCGCCGTCGTGCTGGCCGTGGTACTCATCGCCGTGCCGCGGCTCCCGGGCCAGACCGAGACCGGCAACGTGGCCCTCAGCCGGCAACAGGAGGTGGCCCAGAAGCTGGCCCAGGCGGCCGCCTCCGAGGACACCGGGCAGTTCGGACAGGCGGCGCAGCTCTACAACCAGATCCTGAGCCAGGACCCGCACCAGGCCCAGGCCACGGCCCAGCTCGGTTGGCTCGATTACCAGGTGGGATCCTCGGGCAAGAGCGCCACCTTGACGGCCGAAGGGCGCAAGCTGGTGGAGTCGGCCGTGCAACTCGACCCCCAGGACTTCGCCGGCCATCTCTACCTCGGGACCATCCTGTTGCAGCAGGACCACGATGCCACCGGCGCAGTGGCCCAGTACCAGGAATTCCTGGCCGCGACGAACCCCGAGCCCGGTGCGGCGGTGATCAAGCAGGCCGCGCCCTACATCCGCCAGGCGTTCGCCCAGGCCGGAGTGGCCGTCCCGTCGAAGGTCCCCGCCGCCTGATGTCGAAGGTCCCCGCCGCCTGATCAGAGTCGACCGCCCGGTCTGCGTGGGCTTGGCCGAGGGTGGGGAGTCAGGCGCTCCGGAGGTCGCGCAGGCCGGCGACCACCCGCGGAAAGGCGTCGGCGAAGGCCTCGATGTCGGCATCGGACGTGGACCATCCCACCGACAACCGCAACGAGCGGTCGGCGTCGACACCCATCGCCTGGAGCACGGGCGAAGGCTCGAGGGACTCCGACGAGCACGACGAGCCCGAATGGGCGGCGACGCCGGCCTGGTCCAAGGCGAGCAGCACTGGTTCAGCTTCGACCCCGTCGATCCCGAGGCACACGATGTGGGGGAGCCGATGGTCGGAGTCTCCGTACTCGGTGACTCCGACCACGGCCAGCGCCGCCTTTCGCAGCCGCTCCGTGGCCTGGCGGGCCAGAACCTCCTCGTCGCCCAGCCGGTCACCACCGGCCAGTGCGGCGACGGCGGCGCCGAAGCCCACCGCCGCGGCCACGTTCTCGAATCCGGCCCGCCGGGCCCGCTCCTGCTCGCCGCCCACCAGGAGTGGCTCGATCCGGAGCCCCCGGCGCACCACCAGGGCGCCGATACCGGCGGGCCCACCCAGCTTGTGGGCGGAGACCGAGACCAGGTCGGCGTCGAGCCCACCGAGGTCGAGGGGGACGTGCCCGGCCGCGGCGACCGCGTCGACATGGACGAGGACGGGCTCACTCCGGTGCCGGCAACGGTCGACGACCTCGGGCACCGGTTGCACCGTACCCACCTCGTGGTTGGCCCACTGGCAGTGGACGAGCGACGGGGGCCGGCCCGTCTCGGTGACGGCGCGCTCGACGGCGTCGCTGACGGCGTCGGGGTCGATACGACCGCAGCCGTCCACGGCCACCTCGGCCACCGGTCCCGACCGGGCTGACGCGTCACGGACGGCGGAGTGCTCGACGGCCGAGCACACCATCGGCCCCGGTCGGGCCCGCGCTGCTCCCCACACGGCGGCATTGATGGCCTCGGTCCCGCCCGAGGTGAAGATGACCTGGCGGGGACGAACGCGAAGGAATGCGGCGACCTGGTCGCGGGCGTCCTCCAAGGTGGCCCGGGCGATCCGTCCCTCGGTGTGCACTCGCCCGGGATCGGCGGTGATGCCCTGTTCCTGCCACGCGACCATCGCCGCCGAGCCCTCGGGGCGGAGGGGCGTCGTCGACGCATGATCGAGGTAGTGCCGGGCCATGGCCTTAGGCCGACACGGTCAGACCAGTGCGACGCAGGCGTCGTCGCCGCGAGCACGCGACGACAACACCACGGGAACCGCACCTTCGGGGTTCTCGCCGCACAAGCCGGCCAACAGGCCCTTGACCATGCCCCGGTCGACCGCACAGAGCACGGGGTACTGCGATGCCGCGTCCCCAAAGGGACAGCTGTCGGCCACCACGGCGGTCGACGCACCCTGATCCTCGGCGTGGGCCGAAAACCCGTGGGCGGTCAGGGTGTCGGCGATGGCGTGCATGGCGGCGCGAAGGGAGCGCTGCCCGTCGCCCGGGGCCATGTGGCCGGCCAGGGACCGCCCGTAGTCTTCGCCCACCCGTTCGGCCATGTGCTCGGCCGCTTCCGGTCCGAGCAGGTTCAAGGCCTCCTGGAGCAACAGTATGAGCAGGTCGTCACGACGAGTGAGCAGGTCGAGTGTGGGGTCGTTGCCGATCACGGTGAAGCGCTTCGACGGTCGTCCGGCTCCGTGCCCTTCCGACCGCTCCATGGTGACGTCCACGTACCCGCCGGCGGCGAGGCGCTCCAGGTGGTGGCGGGCCACATTGGGATGGAGCGAGAAACGGGTGGCCACCTCGGACGCCGTTGCCCCGGGGTTGGCCCGGACGAAGAGGTAGATCTCTCTCCGGGTCGGGTCGCCGAAGGCAGACGTCACCGCGGCGGCCGCGGCCGAGAAGTCGTTGTCGGAAGGAACTGCCCCCGTCACCAGCGGCGTTGGCGCCACGGCGGGCCGGTCCTGGATTGATGACACGTCACCTAGTGTAGTCGTGAAGCCCATTTTGTTCCGGAGGAGAGACGGTCATGTCCATAGACGAGGCACAGGTGCGGGCCGCGGCGGGCGCCGTCACCGACCCAGAGCTTCGTCGCACCCTCGCTGAACTGGGCATGGTCAGGTCGGTCTCGGTGAGGCGGAAGCGGGTGAGCGTCGACTTGGCCGTCCCGGTCGGACAGTATCCCCAGGTCGAGGAACTGGTGGCCCGGGTCAGGGGCGCGGTGGGCGCCCTGCCCGGCGTGGACGAGGTGGGCGGCGAGGTCGCCGTGATGAACGAGGACGAGCGGCGACGGGTCCGGTTGTTGCTTCGGGGCGAGCCCCTCGACGGTGGGGTCTCGGCCTACGCAGAGGAGAACGGCCACGATCACGATCACGATCACGACCGGGACCACGGACACGGCGGTCAGGTCAGCCAGGGCGGTCAGCTCGGCCATGAGGAGGGTCGACCCAACCGCTTCATGTTGCCCCGCTCCCGCACCCGCGTCATCGGGATCTCCTCGGGCAAGGGCGGTGTGGGGAAGTCCTCGGTCACCGTCAACCTGGCCGTCGCCCTGGCCCAGCAGGGCCACGATGTGGGGATCCTCGACGCCGACGTCTACGGGTTCTCGGTTCCGAAGATGTTGGGGGTTCGCACCGACCCGTTGATCATCGACGACCTGGTCATCCCGCCGACGGTGCACGGGGTGCGCTGTCTGTCGATGGGGTTCTTCGTTCCCGACGAGACCCCGGTCATCTGGCGGGGGCCCATGCTGCACAAGGCACTCGAGCAGTTCCTGGTCGACGCCTACTGGGGCGAGCCCGACTTCCTCTTGGTGGACATGCCGCCGGGCACCGGCGATGTGACGTTGTCGCTCGGGCAGTACCTGACCAAGACCGAGGTGTTCGTGGTCACCACGCCCCAGGCTGCCGCCCAACGTGTGGCCCAACGCTCGGCCTTCGCGGCCAGGAAGCTGAAGCTGGCCGTTCGCGGGGTCATCGAGAACATGAGCTGGTTCACCGCGGACGACGGCACAAGGTACGAGCTGTTCGGAGCGGGCGGCGGGCAGAGCCTGGCCACCGAGCTGGGCGTGCCCCTACTGGCCCAGGTCCCCCTGGTGCCCGCCCTGCGCGAGGGCGGCGACGTGGGGGTGCCGGTGATGGTGTCCGATCCCGGCGGGGAGGCGGCCCGGGCATTCTCGGGGCTGGCTGAGCAGCTGGTCGGGCTGGGACCGGCACGGGTCTACCGCCAGGAGCTGACCGTCCACTGACCATCGCTCAGGGTCGGCTGGCGACGCCTACACCGACCGGGAGCTTCGCCGGGTCCCAACCGAGTAGGGCTACCGCCTGGGTGCATGCGAACCGGTCGGTCATTCCGGCCACGTACTCGACCCCGGCACGGAGCGCCTGAGGCTCGCCGCCGCGGAGGCCGCCGCCCGCCTCGGCCACTGACGGGATCCGGTTGGGACGATCGGCATAGTGCTCGACCAGGGCCCGCAGCACGGCCACCACCGCGCTGTTCTGGGCCAGCGAGCTGGGACGCAGGTAGATGTGCTCGTAGTTTGCGCCCCGAAATGCGGCCAGGGCGTCGGCCAGGTCCTCGCCCATGCCGATGCGCCCGGTTCGGGCCACCGTCTCGACCACACCGTCGATGAAGGCCCCGAGCTGCTGGCTCCGGCGCTCCCCGCAGCGCCGACGGACCACGTCGGGGAGGACCGACGGGGTGACGATCCCGCTGGCCACCGCGTCCTCGAAGTCATGGCAGACATAGGCAATCCGGTCGGCCCAGCTCACCACCTCACCCTCCGGGGTGGACGGCGCCGGGCGAGACCAAGAGTGGTTCCGGATCCCGTCGAGGGTCTCAACGCATAGGTTGAACGGGTCCAATGAGACCTCGGCGCCCCAGACGGCGTGGTCGAAACCTCCGTCGAGGTAGGGCGAGAGGGCGTCCTCACTGGCGTGGCCGCCCGGTCCGTGCCCGCAGTCGTGGCCGAGCGCGATGGCCTCGGTCAGGGCGACGTTCAGCCGGCAGGCCCGGGCGATGCTGGTGGCAACCTGGGCAACCTCGAGGGCGTGGGTGAGCCGGGTGCGCTGATGGTCGTCGGGGAACACGAACACCTGGGTCTTCCCGGCCAGACGGCGAAAGGCGGTGGCGTGCAGGATGCGGTCGCGGTCACGCTCGAAGCAGGTCCTCCACCGCTCGGGCTCCTCGGCCCGTGCTCGGTTCCCGGCTCCACGGGCACGACTGGCCCCGACGGCCAGCTGGACCTCCTCGAGCTCCTCTCGCTGGTTCCGGTCGAAGGCAGCTACGCCCCCCGGTCCGGCGCCGGCGTGGCTGTCGGCGTGGGCGAACCGCGCCCCGTGATCGGGGAAGCCGACCATTGTGGAGGCCCACCGGCGGTTCCGTTCAGTCTCGCCCCTCCGTGCCTCGTCGCCATGGTTCTCGCCCAACATGATGTCCAGTGTGGCGCAACGGTGTGACCGAAGCGACGCGGGACGGGCGATCACCGCGACCTTGTATCGTCGGTGGCAGCCGGCAGAGCCGCCGGCGTCCTTCTGAGAGGAGCGTGCCAGGTGGACGTGCGTATCGGGATCGTCCAGTCGGTCAAGGAGCTCGACGTCGAGTTGGCCGAGGACACAGATCGTGACAAGGTCCTGGCCGACATCGAAGAGGTTCTATCCGGAGAGAGCGGCATCTTGTGGCTGACCGATCGGAAGGGGCGCCGGGTGGGCGTCCCCTCGGGCAAGGTCGCCTACGTCGAGGTCGACGCACCGTCGACCGAACGACGGGTCGGTTTCGGGATCTCCTGAGACAACTCGGGATCTGCCCGATGGCCGAGGCACTCGACCGGTCGGCTGGACCCGCCACCGGCCCGGTGAGCTCGGCGTGACCAGCCTGCTCGACCTCAAGCTGCTGTTCGTCACCGGCAAGGGTGGTGTGGGCAAGACGACGGTGGCGTCGGCGTTGGCCCTGCTCGCCTCGCAGCGGGGCAAGCGCGTCCTCATCTGCGAGGTGGACGCAAAGGGCGACGTCGCCGGGTTCTACGAGGCCAAGCCGACGAGGTTCAAAGAGAGGGAGCTCCTGCCCGGCCTCTTTGCCATGTCCATGGACACCGAGGCATCGCTCCGGGAGTACCTGAAGCTGCAACTGCGGATCCCGGTGGTGGGGCGGATCGGTCCGCTGGCCAAGGCGTTCGACTTCGTGGCCACCGCCGCCCCCGGGGTCCGCGAGATCCTCACCGTGGGGAAGCTCTGCTACGAGGTCCGAGAGGGGCACTACGACCTCGTGGTGGTTGACGCGCCGGCCACGGGTCACATCGTCGGCCAGCTCGCCGCCCCGCAGGCCATCAACGAGTTGGTGAAGGTCGGGCTCATTCGCACCCAGACCGACTGGATGCTCCAGATCCTCTCCGACCCGGCCCAGACCGGCCTGGTGGCGGTGTGCACGCCCGAGGAGATGCCGGTGAACGAGACCATCGAGCTTGCCGACCGCGTGCGGGAGGAGACGACCGTGCGGTTGTCGGCCGTGGTTGTGAACCGTGTCCTGCCCGAGCTCTTCGGGCGCCAGGAAGAGGCTGTCTTCGACGCGCTGAGCGCCACCGGGCCCTCCGAGGAGCTCGGCGAGCTGGTGGGCGGCGATGCGGCCATGGTCCTCAACGCGGCCACCTTGGCCGTGACCATGCGACGGACCCGGGCCACCCATCTGGAGCGGCTGCGGGCCGGGATCGACCCCTCGGTTCCGATGCTCTACCTGCCCTATCTCTTCACTCGCTCCCTCGGGTTGCGGACGACCAAACAGGTATCGGCTTCCCTGGGTGAGGAGCTGGGGTTCTGATGAGCGACGCGCCGCCCGATGGGGCTGACGACGTGAAGCCTCCGATACCGAAGAAGGCAGCACCGAAGAAGGCAGCACCGAAGAAGGCACCACCGAAGAAGGCACCACCGAAGAAGGCAGGAGCGAAGAAGTCCGCCAAGGAGGCGGCGTCACCCATGAAGGCGGGGTCAGCCGTCAGGGCGGAGTCGAGGACGGCTGTACCTCCCGAGCCCACCGCCGCCCAGCCGGGAGCCGGCATCACGGCAAAGTCGGGGTCGATCGACGGGCTGCTGGCGGCCAAGGAGATCGTGATCGCCTGTGGCCCCGGGGGTGTGGGCAAGACGACCACCGCCGCCGCCGCCGCGGTGATGGCTGCGGTCCAACAGGGCGGGAAGGTCCTGGTCCTCACGGTCGACCCGGCTAAGCGCCTGGCCGACGCCCTTGGGCTCGAGGGGATCGGCAACGCCGAGCGCCGGGTTCCCGATGAGGTGTTCCGCGCCAGCGGGCTCCGGTCCCGGGGGGAGCTGTGGGTGGCCATGCTCGACACCAAGGAGTCGTGGGACGACCTCATTCGCCGGCATGCCCCCGACCACCAGACCCGGGATGAGATCCTGGCTAATCCCCTCTATCAGAACATCTCGGGCCGCTTCGTCCAGAGCCATGACTACATCGCCATGGAACGGCTCTACGAGATCCACTCCGAAGGGGACTACGACCTGATCGTGGTGGACACCCCGCCCACCCGCAACGCCCTCGACTTCTTGGACGCCCCTCAGCGCCTGGCCGACTTCTTCTCGTCTCGGCTCCTGCGCTGGCTCATAGTCCCTTACCGCTCGAAGTTGGTCAACGCCGCCACCAAGCCCTTCTACCAGATCGCCGACCGCATCCTCGGCACCCAATTCCTGGCTGACATCTCCGAGTTCTTCATCCTCTTCCAGTCGATGTACGACGGGTTCGTGGAACGAGCGGAGGCCGTGGGCCGGCTCCTCTCCGACCGGCGCACCACGTTCATGGTGGTCTCGACCCTCGAGGCGGTCCCGCTCAGGGAAGCCGAATTCTTCGCCCGCGAGCTCACCGATCGCCACCTCCACCTCGGAGCCATCGTGTTGAACAAGGTGTTGCCCGGCTATCTCCGGGACCCGGGGGCGGCGGCCGTGGCCGAGACGCTGAAGGAGCGAGCGCCCGAGCTCGCCTCCGAACTGGCTTCCTCGGCTCCCGGGTCTGATCCGGCTTCCCCCGGGGACGGCCCCGGCGGAGCCGTGCTGGGCGACGAGGACAACCTCAGACGCGTGCTCACTGAAGTAGCCGAGAGCTTCCTGAACTTCCGGCTGGTGGCCATCCGGGAGGGCGAGGAGCGCGCCCACCTGGCCACCGCCCCCGAGGTGCTGGCCACCGTTCCCTTCTTCGACACCGATATCTACGACCTGGCCGGTCTGGCTCGGCTCGGCGAGCAGATCTGGTAACCGTTGGGCGGCCGCAGCGACGGGCTGCCGTACGATGCAGCTATGACCGACATCGTCGATCCAGCCATCGAGGCCTACGCGGCTGCGCATACCACCTCCACACCGCCCTACCTGCGCGAGGTAG
Organism: Acidimicrobiales bacterium; assembly: GCA_036521415.1. GTDB lineage: Bacteria > Actinomycetota > Acidimicrobiia > Acidimicrobiales > RAAP-2 > DASXMT01. Next base: position 2,300 of record DATDHU010000150.1, on the reverse strand, counting down.
CCGAGTACACGCAGTCGAACCTGGCCGCCCCGGGCATGATGGTGGGCAACCTGGAGGGACGGTTCCTCGAGCTGTTGGTCTTTGCCACGGGCGCCACCCGGATCCTGGAGATCGGCACGTTCAGCGGGTACTCGTCCCTGTCCATGGCGGCCGGGCTCGCCCCCGGTGGCAAGATCGTCACCTGCGAGCTCGATCCCACCCACGCCGAGGTGGCGCAACGGCACATTGCCGCCAGCCCGTACGCCGAGAGCATCGAGGTGCTGGTCGGCCCGGCCATGGAGTCCATTGCCGGGCTGCCCGGGCCGTTCGACCTGGTGTTCATCGACGCCGACAAGACCGGCTACCTGGGCTACTTCGAGGCCGTCTTCCCCAAGCTGGCCCCGCGGGGGTTGATCCTGGCCGACAACACCCTCTGGCGTGGACAGGTGGTGGACAAGAGCGACACGTCGGCCGCCACCGAGGCGCTCCGGGCCTTCAACGAGCGGGTGGCTGATGACCCCCGGGTCGTCGCCGTCCAGACCACCGTCCGCGACGGCGTGACCCTCATCCGACGGGCCGATTGACCCCGCCTCGAATCCTCGATCCGTGCCCGCGCCGATCCGTTCCCACGCAGACTGCGCCTGGTCGACCTGGTCGACCTGGTCGCCGCAGGCGTGGCCGATGGTGACCTGAAAGGACCTCATTTTGCTCGACTACCACCTGCACCTGTGGCCCCACACCCAACGTGATGCCGAGGCCACCGTGGAGCAGGTCGCCGCCTACTGCGAGGAGGCAGTGGCCGGCGGTGTGACCGAGATCGCCCTGACCGAGCACCTGTTCCGCTTCGTCCAGGCGGACAAATTGCTCCACGGCTTCTGGGACGACCTGCCCGGTGAGGCGCTCCGCCCGGGGATGGCCGCCTACTGGGACCATCATGCGCGGGTCGACCTCGACAGCTACGTCGAAGTGGTCGAGGCGGTGAAGGCCGAGGGGCTCCCGGTCGTGCTGGGCATGGAGGTCGACTACTACGAGGGGCGCATGGACGAGGTGGCCGGCCTCTTGGCCGACTACCCCTTCGACGTGCTGCTGGGATCGGTGCACTGGCTCGGGGCCTGGCGCTTCGACGTGTTGGACGACCCGCTGGTGCTGGCCGAGTGGACGGTGCGGGACATCGACCAGGTGTGGGACGAGTACACCCGGGCCATGGAGGAGCTGGGGGCATCGGGTGCCAGCGACGTCTACGCCCACCCCGACCTGGTGAAGGTGGCCGGGCACCTCCCTGCTCTCCCGGACGAGTTCTACGACCGGATCGCCGAAGCCGCCGCGTCGTCGGGGATGGCGGCCGAGGTCTCGTCGGCCGGCTGGCGCAAGCCGGTGGGGGAGGTGTACCCGGCCCCGCCGCTGCTCCAGCGCTTCGTCGACCGGGGCGTCCCGCTGACCACGGCCTCGGACGCCCACAGCCTGCCCGACGTGGCCTACCGGGCCGGCGACCTCCGTTCGCTGTTGGACGAGGTGGGGGTGACCGAGCTCCGGGGCTTCCGGGAGCGCCGACCCCATACCGTCGCCCTGGCCAACAGCCGGGCACCGGGCGAGCGCTGACCGTGGCCACCCCGGCCGAGCTGGCCCTGGAGCGGACCGACCTTGTCGACGAGCAGCTCGCCCACCTGAGGCGGTTGCTCGGAACGTGGGGGATCCTCGCCGACCTCGCCTTCTCCGACCTGGTGCTGCTGGCACCCATGGCCTCGAGCGCTCCCCACCATCGGTCCGCCGGGCCCCAGTTGGTCGTCCTGGGTCAGATGCGCCCGTCCAACAGCGCGACGGTCGTCCAGCACGACCTGGTCGGGCAGACGGTGGGTGCGGCCGACTGGCCCCTGGTCGCGGCCACCTTCAGCTCCGGTGAGCCCACCCGGGGCGAGATCCAGCTCGAGCCGGCAGACGAGCCGGTTCGCCTGCAATGCATTCCCGTCCGCTGGGAGGGGACGACCGTGGCCGTCCTTGCCCGGCTCTCGTCGGGGGCCGGGCGCCGCCCCGGCCACCTGGAGCGCACCTACCGGGACGTCTTCGACCGGTTCGCGGTGATGTTGGCCGAGTCGACCTTCCCGTTCCCCAGCGAGGAGGTCGGAACCGAGGAGGCCCCGCGCGTCGGCGACGGCCTCGTCCTGGTGGACGAGGAGGGCCGGGTCCGGTACGCCTCGCCCAACGCCACCAACGCCCTCCACCGCATGGGCATGTACTCGCAGCTCGAGGGCCGCCGCCTCTACGACGTGGGCGTCGAGGAGTCGGCCATCGAGTGGGCACTGGCCTCGGCCCTTCCGGTGGTC
>DATDHU010000149.1:0-39368 GCA_036521415.1 Acidimicrobiales bacterium | reverse complement strand
TGGCGTGACCCGGAACCGGCGGCCGTGCATGCTCGTCTGGCCATGACTGCCAGGACTCTTCTGGCCATGACTACCAGGCAGGTTGCTGAATCTCCTGTGAGAACTTCACCTCGAACCCGAACCCGACTCTCCTATTGCCCTCCCACGTTCTCTCGCCTACGGTGACCACAGCGCCACTACTCGGAGAGGGGTTTGGTGCCGGAATGTGGCCGCGCTCGTCGGGGCCGGTTCACGTGACCGCTTCGGCGGGGGACGAGTGAAGGGGATTCGGATGGCCAATCCGGGACAACCCACGATCAGCCAAGGTGCAACGGGGGACGTGGCGAAGCGGCTGCAACGGGCTCTCCGCCGCACACCGGACACGAGTCTTGCCGTCGACGGCGACTTCGGCCCCGCGACAGAGGCAGCAGTCAGGGAGTTCCAAGGCGGGAACGGCCTTGTGGTGGACGGCATCGTCGGCCCGGCCACCTGGAGCGCCTTGCCGGACGGGGGGCCGATGCCAACGCTCGAGGTCGGTTCCTCGGGGCCCGTGGTCTCCAGCTTGCAGACGGTCCTCACCAACGGTGCTAACCAGTGGGGCGGTGTTACTCCGCAGGGAATCGATGGGCAGTTCGGGCCCAACACCAAAGCGTCCGTCGAGGCCTTCCAGTCCTGGGGTGGGGTGGCCGTAGACGGCGTTGTCGGCGACCAGACCTGGGGGGTGTCCCTGCGCGCTGCGTCTGCCACACTCGAGACGGCCGTCGGGCTCCAGTACGTAGTTGGCTAATGGCGCACGTCATTGGATGAGGGCGAGGTTGTGGAGGATCGAGGGGTCTTTCGTGAACGGGCGGGATTCCGTCGCCTCGCAGACCCAATTTGCCCGAAGCGTGCCTGTTCGCTCGCAGAGCACTGCCGCTGAGTTATTTCGGGTTTCTTTCGGAGAGCGTCGAATTCGACCCGTTCAATCCGTCTAATTGGTTGGAGCTCTCGGAACGACAGATGTGGAGGAACAGTGAGGACCGAATCTCGGAAGTGGTTTGCATTGGCGATCATCTGCGTGGCCCAGTTCATGGTCATTCTGGATGTTTCAATCGTGAACGTCGCGCTTCCCTCGATAGAGCGGGGTTTGCATTTCTCGGAGCAGAACCTGTTGTGGGTGTTGAATGCCTATGCCCTGTTCTTCGGTGGCTTTTTGATGCTGGGAGGAAGGGTTGCGGACAAGTTGGGGCGCCGTCGCGTCTTTGTCTTCGGTGTCTCGCTGTTCACGCTGGCGTCCCTATTCTGCGGCCTGGCCACAAGCAGCGGCTGGCTGGTGACAGCCCGTGCGGTGCAGGGACTGGGTGCCGCTATCCTCTCGCCGGCTGCTCTCTCCATCCTCACGGTGACATTCGACGAAGGATCAGAGCGCAACAAGGCATTGAGCATTTGGGGAGCAATCGCCGGAGCCGGCGGAGCGTTCGGCGTACTGCTCGGCGGAGTCCTCACCCAGGAGGTCGGCTGGCAATGGATCTTCTACGTCAACGTGCCCATCGGCTCGCTGGTGGTCCTGGCCAGTCTGTTCATCCTCGCCCCGTCCTTGTCTGAAGATGAGCGGCGCGGGTTCGATATTCCTGGCGCCATCACGCTGACCGCCAGCCTCATCCTAATCGTGTTCGCCCTGGTCAAGAGCACGAGCTGGGGGTGGGCATCGGCGAACACGATCGGTATCTTGGCTGGGGCGGTCATCCTGCTGGTCGCCTTTGTCCTCATCGAACGTCGAACGTCGTCCCCGCTCGTGCCCCTCTCCATCTTTGGGAATCGAAGTCTCAGCGTCTCCAATATGGTCTCGCTGGCCCTGGGTGCGTCGATCTTCTCGATGTTCTACTTCTTGTCTCTCTACATGCAGCAGGTCCTTGGCTACTCCGCCCTCCGGACGGGCATCGGCTACCTCGCCATTGCGACGGCAATCATCGTCGCGGCCGGGGCTGCCCAAGCACTGGTGGCCAGGATCGGTGTTCGAAACGTGATGACCATCGGGATGGTGCTGGCGGCCGGCGGCCTGATCTATTTCACCCAAATAACGCCGCAGGGAACCTATGTGGGCACGTTGCTGCCCGGTTTTCTCCTTGCCGGGGTCGGACTGGGACTGTCGTTCGTGCCGGTCACGATCGGTGCCGTGAGCGGGGTCACCCCGGACGAAGCCGGCGTCGCCTCTGGGCTCATCACGACCACCCAGCAGATCGGCGGAGCGCTCGGGGTGGCTGTTCTGTCGACGATCGCCGTCTCCGTCACAACAAGGTTCGGCAACGCGCACGGTCATGGGCCACAGGAAGCAACTGCCGGGCTGAATCACGGGTTCTCCATTGCCTTCTGGTTCGGCGCGCTGTTTGCCGGGGTCGGTGCCCTCATCGCCTTTTTTGGCATGCGCCGGTCGCAGCCACTTGACGGGATCAGCACCGAGTCGGAAATGGAGAGTGCGAACGTAGCCTGAGATCGAGGAACGAGATGATTCTTCGTGCACGTGGTGCTGGTTCACGACCGGCGGGCCGGAGAACAGTTTCGGTCGCGGCCAGCTGGTCTGAGCAGGTTCGACCAGGAGCCTGGAACCCTATTCCGACACGGAGGTGATCCCGGCTCCGGTGAGCATCCGGCGAAGGTCGATCACCATCCGCTCGCCGATATCGGATTGGCGCGGGGCATCGAACGTCTCGGTCTCGGCACCCAACGTCACCTTGAACCGACCGTCGTGTCCCTCGGAGACGTCGCCCACGCTGCGCAGGAGGGAGAGGACGTCGTGCCATTGGATGTTGTGGCTGACCGGATGTTGGAAGATCTTCCGCACCGTTGTCCGGTGATGCCCGTCGAGCTTGATGCCCTCAGCCATATCCTTCTCCTCGATCAGTCCGAGTATTCCCGGAGACTCCGCGCGCGAGCGTAGACCTGCGTGACACCAGGTCATGCTGTCGAGACTCGTCATGTCCTGATGCCTGGGGTCCTAGGCCGTCGTCGGTAGCCGCCGGTCGGGCATGATGGTGCCATGGGCTCTTCCGGGGACAAACCGCGCAAACCGAGACATCGGCTGGCCAAGGTTCCGAAGTACGAGGAACCGAACAGGCTGCCGTTGGCCGGGTTGGGCGGAGGCGGTGGCGCGGAGTCGGGCCGTTTCGGCCATGGTTCGGACCACAAGCGAAACGATAAGCCGGGCCGGGCCGGTTCGTTCCTTCTCCGAATGCTCGGGATGGGTAAGAAGGAATAGTCCGGGGAGAAGGGCCAGCCGTCAGATGACGTCGGCCAGCCGGTCGAGGGACTCCATGGGATCCGTCGTGGTAGCGGTGAAGACCAGCTCGTCGACGCCGGCCTCAGCAAAACGAGCGATCGTCGACCGGATCGCCTCCGGCGAGGTGGGCGTACTTCCCGAGAGCGCCTCATCGACGGTGGCTCGCGAGTAGCCGTAGTACTTGGTCACATGGGCCTCGTACGACTGGCGAGCGTTCGGCCCGAGGGAGAAGTGAGTGGCGGCGATCAGCCGAGGCCTGCCTTTGCGTCCCGCCTCCTCCCACGCCCGCAACATGATCTGGTAGCGCCCTAGATGCTCCTCGGGATCGGTGGAGAAGCTGAAGCTCCGGATCCCGTCGGCCAGGCGACCGGCTCGCTCGAGGCCGGCGGGAGCGAAGGCGCCGACGATCAGCTCCGGGCCGCCCGGTGTGTGCGGCGTCGGCCCGACCGGCTCGGTGCCCTCGAATGGAGGTTCGCCCCGAAAGATGCGCCGCAGTGCGACGAGCTGCTCCTCGAACCGCTGGCCGCGGTGGGACCAAGCCTCCGGGGCGACGGCGAAGTCGCTCTCCCGACCGCCCAGTCCGAGACCGAAGCTGAACCGGCCTTCGGACAATCGGTCGAGGGTCGCCGCCTGCTGGGCCGTCACCCCGATCTTGTGGTACGGAAGGCAGAGCACCGACGTCAGGAGACGGATGCGGGTGGTGACCGCGGCCACGAAGGTGAGCGCGATCAGCGGATCATTGCTCTCGAAGGTGAGCCGCTGACCCAGGCTCACGCCGTTGAACGGCCCGTCCTCGACTTTCTGTACGAAGGATGTGAGGTCCTGTCGCGACAGAGCCTTCATGGGTAGCCCTACCCCGATCTCCATGTTCCCCCTTGCTTCGTCGCCTCATCAGACGAAAGAAGAACACTCGTCTGGGACCGGCAGTGCCGTCGGACCAACCCGAGGATATAGCAGCCAGTCCCCGCCCTCAGCCCCGGCTAGCCTTCGCTCGTTTGCAACCGGCAGCGGCCGAGGCTCACCTTCGACTGTGACCAGATGCAACGTCGCCATCATTGTTCGTCGATCCGCGGGGTGACAACGTGCGCATCGGACTTCACGCCCTCGGCATCGGCCCCGGCGCAGATCCGTCCGTCATCGGGGCCGTGGCCCGAGCAGCTGATTCCGCCGGCTTTTCCACCCTGTGGGCGGGGGAGCACGTCGTGATGGTCGATCGACCAGACTCGCCCTACCCGTACACGACTGACGGCAAGATAGCCGTCCCCTCGGATGCCGATTGGCTCGACCCCCTCGTGGCCCTGGCCTTCGTGGCCGCGGTGACCACGCGCATTCGGGTGGCCACCGGGATCCTGCTCCTTCCCCAGCACAATCCGGTTGTGGTGGCCAAGCAGGCGGCCAGCCTGGATGTCTTGTCCAACGGGCGGTTCGTCCTCGGGATCGGGATCGGATGGTCGTCTGAAGAATTCGCTGCTCTCGGGGTCCCCTTCCGGGGGCGGGCCAGGCGAATGGAGGAATTCGTCGAGGTCATGCGGACGCTGTGGAGGGACGAGGTCTCGTCGTACCAAGGCGAGTTCGCCCGGTTCGAAGCGGTGCGCAGCTACCCGAAGCCGAGCTCTGGCCGGGTCCCCGTCGTCATGGGGGGCAACAGCGATGCCGCCCTGGGCCGGGTCGTCACCTACGGCGACGGATGGTACGGCTTCAACCTGTCCAAGGACGAGGTGCCCGGACGCATGGCCCACCTCGCCGAGCGCTGCCGGCAGGCGGGCCGAGACCCGTCCACCCTGGAGACCGCCGTCTCGCTCCGAGACGGCTCCGGTGAGGACGTGGCCGCGTTGGCGTCGCTGGGTGTCACCGAACTGGTGGTGGTGGAATCCCCTCCCGACGACCCGGAGTTGGCTGGTGCCTGGATTGCCTCGCTGGCCAGTCAATGGGGAGTCTCCCCTGAATCGGCTGACGGGTGAACGACCCGCTTACCGCGGGGGAGCGGCGAGGATCACCACGCCATGAGCGAGACGAGCGGTGATGACCAGGTGGGCGCCCTCCTCGAGGTCGGTCACGCTCGGCACGCCCGGCGACAGGATCGGCGACCACACGACGATCCCGTGGTGTTGGCGAACCAACCGTCCAACTTCCCGGATGTCCCGATTGAAGTCTCGATTGACCTCGTCAGTCGTGTAGAACCACCGGAAGGGCAGCAGGATCGACGCATGGCCGTCGTGGAGGTAGAAACCGGCCGAATCGTTCGTGATGACAAATCGAGACGGGGGAATGGCCCGGATGTCCGCACCGACGGGAGTAGCCGAAGCCACCTGGCCCAACTCCGAAGATAGCGACGCAAGGTTCGGTGCCCACACCAAGAGGGCGGTCGCGACCACTGCGCCGATGGCCCAGCGTCGTGGCCGCAGCGCCTGCACCCGGGAGCGGACCGCCCAATAGATGATCGAGGCAATGAGCAGGTAGAGCACGGTCTGGAGCGGGCCGAGGACCCTGTTGTCGATGGCCAGCGAGGCATCCAGCCACGTCCGGGTGACGACGAGCATCGCCGTGTAACAGATCACAAAGAATGCCCCGATGCGCCAGAGGCGAAGCGGAGCCTGGACGGCCACCGGTGACTCCTTGACCACCCATCGACGAGCGGGGCCGCCCAGCGACACGAACATCGTTGCCGTCACAATGACCACCGCACCCCATGACCTAGCGCCGCTCGGCCATGACGTCGGGAAGAACCATGGCCCGGCAACATGCAGCATGACCTGAGCCAGGTGTCCATGGGGGTGGAAGACAAGAGCCCGGGGCGACGTGGCCCCGAAGGCAGCCCCGTTGATGAGGTCCCAGCCAATGAATGCGGCGAACCCGCTTCCGATCAAGACGAGGGCACCGGCCCGTCGGAGACGGCGATCCCAGCCCATCTCGCTGAGCGCGGCACAGGCTGCGGCGGCGGCCACGCTCACGCCCGCATACCGGGTCAGCACCGCGGCGACAATGAACAGGATCACGACAGTCAACCGTCCCCGTGTCGGGACTCTCAACCAGGCGTCGACGGCCAGGAGCGAGGCGAGCACCAGCGCGTAGAACAGCAGATCGCTCAGGGCGAAGGTGCTCAGGGCGAGCGGGTTGACCCAGTGACCCAATAGCGGCCATCCGGGTGCGGCCACGCAGACCGGTACCAACAAAGCCACCAGAGTCAGTCGACGATCGAGGAAGCGGGCGGCCAGCATGCCGAGGAGGACGATGAAGGCGACCAGGGTGCCGAGGCCGACCACCCGCACGCAGTTGTTGTCGGAGAAACCCAGATAGTGCACCAGGGCGAGGATCATCGGGTACAGGGGCCCGTACTGGGCCAGGGGTACTCGCCCGTAGACAAGAGCCGCTTGGGTGGGGTGGTACAGGCTGGTGGCCGGGTTGAAAGCGGTGGTCAGGCCCTTTCCGGTGACCAGATTGTGGGCCGCGCTCAGGTAGGCGGCAGAGTCCGGAAGCACCAGCGGCCCGCGCCGGGTCACGTACAGGGAGACGGCGCAACCCACGACGGCTAGGACGCCGAGGGCCACCAGGCCCGCCGGTGTCAGCACCCCACGGGGCTGTCGGCGTTGGGCGCGGTCAGCTTTCCGGGTGGTGGAGACGGTCTGGGCCAGCGCTGTCTCGGAATGGGCCATGGATCGTGAGGGGTCTACGGACACGCTGGGAAAACCGGTCCCTCCGGGTTGACCCGAATCCGCCTCTGGGTGTTACCCATGCCGGGAACGGGCTACACAGGGCCTTCATTGCCTCCCACTACGTGGAAGCCCACCTCGTCCGGGCGATCGGCTTGCCCGGCCTCTCGGCAGCGATTGTTCGCAGCCAAGTGCTATGAATGCGACATGGCGGTGGTCGTCGCCCCCAAAAAGCGCGGGGCCCACGCAGCAGCGAGCGCCCGGCGGCCATGGCGGCTCACCTACCACGCCGAAATCCTCCTCATCAGCCTGGCCTCGCTGCTCATCGAGATCAGCTACACGAGGATCATTTCCTACAAGCTGTTCTATTACTACGTCTACTTGGTCATCGGCCTTGCCCTGTTGGGCGTGGGTGCGGGTGGCGTCCTGGTCGCGGTGTCCAAGCGCCTCCGCAACGCCGCGACCGACACCATCCTTTTCTGGAGCTTTTTCGTCGGCGCGGTGGCGACGGTGGCGGCCTATCTGATCATCGCCTTTATCAAGATAAACACCCTGGCCGTCTGGCTGTATGGCACGTCTGCCTCGGCCAAGAGCCTGGTCATGCTGCTCGTACTGTGCCTGTGCTTGTTCGTGTCGTTCGTCCCGGCCGGGATCATCTCAGCGACGCTGTTCAGTCGCCGACCCAAGGAAATCGGCGGACTGTACTTCGCCGACCTGCTCGGTGCGGGCATCGCCTGCGCGGTGGTCATCTACGTCATCAGCTCCGTGGGGGCACCGGCAACCGTGATGTTGGCCGTGGCCGTGATGGCGGCCGGCGCGTTGTGGTCGGCCCGGCGCATGGGCCCGGTCCTGATGGGATTGGCCACCCTCGTCTTGATCGTCGGCATCGTGCTCAGCATCGGGCCGGGGCTCCTCCCCGCGCAGCGCCTCGACACCAGCAAGTCGATCATCCCGCCGGGTGCACTCGTCGCTTCCGGCTGGGGTTCGGTGATCCGGGTCGACCTGGCACGTGTGCCCGGTCAGCCCAACATCTTGAACCTCTACCACGACGGCATCCTGGGTGCCTCGATCGACCGTTGGAACGGCCAGATGTCATTCCTGACCCGCTACGACTTCCCCCAGGATCCGCGGTCCATTCCCTTCCGGGTCCTGGGGTCGGCGCCCGCTAGCGAGGCCGTCATCGGTGCAGCCGGCGGTCACGAGGTCCTGGCCTCCTTGTATTACGGGGCGAAGCACATCGACGCCGTGGAGCTCAACCCGGTCACCGTGCACCTGGTGACGACCACCTACGCCAACTTCGACGGCCACCTGGCCCAAAACCCGGCCGTGTCCTACATCAACGCCGACGGGCGTTCGTTCATGGCCCGAACCGACAAGCACTACAACCTGATCTGGTATCCGGCACCTGACAGCTATGCCGCCTCCAGCGGCGCCCTCTCGAGCGCCTACGTGCTGTCGGAGAGCTATCTCTACACGACCAACGGCCTCCAGTCGATGCTGCAGCACCTGAGCGCCAACGGCGTGTTCGTAGCCCAATTCGGCGAGGTCGATGCCACCTACGATCTCAGAACCTCGCGTTTCGTAGCCACTGCCCGCCAGGCACTGGCCAACCTCGGCATCACCGATCCTTCGGACCACATCATGGTGGCAGCTACGCCGACCCTGGTATACGGCATCCCGTTGTCCACGATCCTGGTCAGCAGGAACGGCTTCACTGCGGGCGACCTCCATCGATTCCTGGGAGGGGTCAAGGCAGTCCCGAACTCGACGGTGCTCACTGCCGGCCGGACGCCCGTGAAGAGCAACGCAGTCAACACGGTCGTGCAGACCCCCGCGGCCCAACTCGGATCCTTCTACAAGTCATACCCCTACGACATCACACCGACCACTGACAACGATCCGTACTTCTACCACTTCGCCCGGTTCGGGACCGTCACTTCGAATTTCTTCCATTCGCTGAGCAGCTCAGATCGAGAGAATGCCGTGGGCGAGCGGGTGCTCCTGTTGCTGTTGGCCCTGTCCATCATCGCCGCGGCGGTATTCCTGCTGTTGCCCTTCGCCGTCATACGCAATGTGTGGACTCGCCTGCCTCGGAAGGGCCTGTCCGCGGTGTTCTTCGGCGGGGTCGGCCTCGGGTTCATCTTCTTCGAGATCACCCTCATGCAGCTCTTGAACCTCTTCCTCGGCTTCCCCACCTACTCGTTGACGATCACGCTCATGTCATTGCTCGTGTTCACCGGACTCGGCGCCCTGGCCAGCCAACGAGTGAAGCGGCGCGCCCAGGCCATCCCGGTCCTGCTGCTTGCCCTCGGCGCGCTCACTTTGTTCTACCTGCTCGGGCTGAGCCCACTGACGAATGCCCTCCTCGGCGCCCCGCTGGCCGCGAGGATCATCGTCTCCTTCGCGGTGATGGCCCCGCTCGGACTCTGCCTCGGGATGTTCATGCCCATCGGTCTGGGCGAGATCTCTCAGCTCGGGGAGTTCCCGCGTGAGTACGTGGCCTGGGGCTGGGCCGTGAACGGGTTTGCCTCCGTCGTCGGCTCGGCCCTGGCCACCATCTTGTCCATGACCTTCGGCTTCGACTGGGTGCTGTTCTTCGGGCTCGTCTGTTACGTGTTGGCGGTGGCTGCATGGCTCATGCTGTCCCGGAGCCTCAAGCCCTCGTGACCTCTGCTCCGGGCAGCCTCCGCCTCGAGCCGCTCGCTATTCGGGCGTGTGACTGACCGCCTCGACATTGTTGCCGTCGGGGTCGCGAACGAAGGCTCCGTAGTAGTTGGGGTGGTACTCGGGCCACACCCGGGGCTGGTGGAGGACCTCAGCCCCTGCGTCCACCGCCGCCTGGAAGAACGCTTGCACGGCCGCCCGGTCGGGCGCGGTGAAGGCGAGGTGGGACTCGCGGAATCCCTGCCCGGTCGACTGCCGGCCGATCCAGAAGTCGGGCATCGGGGGGATGCCGAAGCCGATGACCTCTCCGAAATCCGCTATCCGTTCACCCCCGATGGTGGCCAGGACGACGTCGTAGAACGCAGCGCTGGCGTTCAGATCGGCACACTGGATGGAGACGTGATCGAGCATGCGCTCATTGTGACCCATCGCAGCAGGTGGCGCGGGCTGGGGGAGCGGGATCTGGAGGAAAGGCGTTGGATGCCATACTGCGGGTCGCACGACAACGATGAGAACCAGGCAGGAGGCGTCGTCGCCATGGCAGTGCAGGGACTGGGAGCCAAGCCGCTGCCCCTGTCGGTCGATGACGAAGTCCTCGACGACCTGTTCGACCGGATCAGGCGTACGCGCTGGACCGACTCGGTGGCCGGCGCCGGGTGGTCGCACGGCACGAGCATCGACTACCTCCGTGAGCTCGCCGATTTCTGGGTGAACGGCTTCGACTGGCGGTTGCAGGAACACATCTTGAATGACCGGCTACCCGGTTGGGGCGCCCAGATAGACGGCCAGTGGGTTCACTTCGCCCGCTGCCCGGGCGTGGGGCCCGATCCCCTCCCGCTGGTCCTGTTGCACGGTTGGCCCGGTTCGTTCGCCGAGATGACGAAGATCGCCCCGCTCCTCGCCGACCCGGCGCGGTTTGGTGGCGACCCGGCTGACGCATTCGATGTGGTCGTGCCGTCGCTGCCCGGTCACGGGCTCTCCGAACCGGTCCTGCAGCCCGGCTTCGGAGCCGACCAGTGCGCCGACGTCGTCCATGCCCTGATGACCGACGTCGTCGGTGTCAGCCGGTTCGGCGCGCAGGGTGGTGACCGGGGGGCGTTCGTCTCGGCCGGACTCGGCCATCGACATCGAGCCGCCATGCTCGGGATCCACCTCAACTTTCCGTCCGGCATCCCCGGCACGGGTCCCGAGATGACCGACGACGAACGCCGTTGGCTCGATGACCAGCGGGACTGGATGGCCGAGGAGGGCGGCTACATCGCCATCCAGAGCACGAGGCCCCAGACCATCGGGTTCGCTCTCAACGACTCGCCCGTCGGTCTGTTGGCCTGGATCGTGGAGAAATGGCGCGCCTGGAGCGATTGCGGGAGTGACGTCGAGTCGTGCTTCACCAAGTCCGAGCTCCTCACCACTGCCACCATCTACTGGGTCACCCAGACCATCCGTTCCTCGATGCACTACTACTACGAGCACCGGGTGGACCCGCCGGTGGCCATGCGTCCCGACCGGGTCGAGGTGCCCACCGGTGTCGCCATGTTCCCGGCTGAGATCATGCGGGTCCCGAAACAGTCGGTGGCCCGGAAGTATGACCTCCGCCGGTGGACCGAGATGGAAGCCGGCGGCCATTTCGCCGCGATGGAGCAACCGGACGCGTTGGCCGCCGATGTCCGCGAGTTCTTCCGGCCTCTTCGGACCGGATAGTCCACTTGTTGGCCACCGGATCGGACTCCAAAAAGGTGGCAGGGGACGAGGTGACCGCCGTCCCCACCGCGGCCCGTCCGTTCCGGGCGTCCGAGATCACGCTTCGGATCGCCTGTCACGTGGGCGCCGCGGCCACCTTCGTGGCGGCCCTCGTCGCAGTTCTGGCCCATGGCTGGTTACCCACCGGTGACGACGCCATCATCGCCCAACGGGCGTGGGGGGTCTTCACCGCCCATCCGCCCCTGGTCGGCCAGTTCTCCCAGGCCAGTGGTTCGGTCCATGCCATCTACGACCCCGGGCCGCTCCTCTTCTGGCTCCTTGCCCTTCCCGTCCGTGTGGATCCCGTCCACGGCGTCCTCTGGGGCGCGACCCTGCTGTGCCTGGTCGGTGTGGCGCTGGCCGTGGAGGCCGCCTGGGCCTTCCGGAGAGCGACTGCGGCCGGCGTCGTGGTGATCGCCTACGCCGTCGTTGCCGCCACCCAGGCTTTTGTCGTCGTCGACCCGGCCTGGAACATCTCCATCGGCCTCGTCTGGTTCACCACCACCGCCGTCCTCACCGTCACCGTCGCCTCTGGTCGGCTGGGATGGTGGCCGGTCCTGGTGGGAGCTGCTTCGATCGCGGCTCAGGCGCACCTCGAATTCGCTCCCGCGGCCGTCGGGTTGGTCCTCCTCGGCCTCGGTCTGGGACTGGCCCGGCGTCCTCGGCCCAGCCGGTGGGGGTGGCTGGTCGGCGGTCTGGTGGTCGGCGCCATCTGCTGGGCCGCCCCGCTGGTCGACGAGCTCACCCGTCGACCCGGGAACTTCACCGTCTTGTGGCACTGGCTCGGCAGCGGCGCCACCCAGGGCGGCACGTTCGGATTCCAGGCGCTTGGGGCGGCCGTTGCTCCCCGTCCCCTCTGGTCCGCCCAGCAGAACCGGGGTACGAACGTCGATGCCTACCTCGGTCTCCTCGGGCACATCGGCGACCACTCCGAGCTCTTCGGGGTGATCATTCTCGCCTCGCTTGCCCTCATCGCCTCCACCGCATGGCTGCTACGCCGGCGCCATCTCGCCGTCGTGGCATCGGTGGCTCTGTTCGTCTCGGCCATGGCCGTCTGGGTCTTCGCCTCGCTTCCCCAAACGTCGAGCCTGACCATCGTCTACAGCGACATCATCCTGTGGCCTGTGGGCATGCTCGTCTGGGTGGCCTGGCTCTGGGCTGCTGCTGAGCTCGGCGCCGCCCTCCTCCGAGCAGGGGCCCGCGTCGTTCGGCAGGGAGCGACGTCGCCTGCCCCGTCGGCGGAATGGGAGGCCGACGGGGTGGTCGGAGCCGGCGCCGTGCCCGAGGGCACCGCGCCGGAGAACACCGCCCAAGAGGGCGCCCTACCGGAAGTCGCGCCACCGGGGGGCGCGGTGCCCGTCGATGGCCCGGTATCCGGCCGAGGCACGCCCAGTGCGGGTCGTCTCGGCACCGCCTGGCGGTTGGCGCTGGCCCTCGGCGTCCTGCTCGTCGGGGCAGCCGGTGCCACGCTGGCGGTGTCGACCGTGCGGGATCCGCACCTCGGGGTCCTGGGTGGGTGGTCGTCCGTCGACCTCGTCCCCGCGGCCGCCTCCGCCGTCGATCGGGCCCGGCCTGAGGGACCGATCGCCGTCTACGCCGACGGGTCCGACAGCGACGTCGACTACTCGGTCGCCTACGGCGTGATCTGGCAGCTCCGTCAGCAAGGCCGCGACGTCACGGCCAGCTACCCCCATTGGCAGCCACTCGGGCCGGCCGCCGCTCCCTCGCCGCTCGAGCCCCACGTCACCATCCACGTCCTCCCCGACCACACCGTCAGCGCCAGCGTGACCGCGTCCTGACCCCCATCCCGGGGCCCCGGCCAGCCTCGGGTCACTACCGAGCTCTGCATCCCCGGCCCGGGGTGTGGGCGCCGTGAGGGTCGCCCGGCTCAGCCCTCCATCAGGGCACCGAGCTTGGTGACCGTGTTCCAGTTGCGCCCGGTGACCGTCACGGCGAGGTACTTCTCGGCAAACTCGCCGGCGGGCGGTGCGGCCAGGACGCCGTCCGGGCACCACTGGTAGATCACCCGATCGCCGAGACGGATCTCGTCGGGTGCGAGCGACCGAGGGTCGTGAGCCTTGACCAACTTCGGGTCCGGCGCCGCGGACAGGAACAAGGCCATCAGCTTGGACCCGTCGGTGGCCACGTCACCGAGTGGATTGCTCTCGATCACCGCCTGCAGGTCGTCGCTGCTCCGAACCAGGCACCGGACGTCCAGCCCGAACTGGCCGTCGATGGCATCCTCGATCCGTCGGGCCAGCCTCTCTGGCTTCGCAGCCCGGGTGGCGAACACGGCGTTCCCGCTCTGCAAGAGGGTGCGGACGTCGGTCAAGCCGAGACCACCCAGTAGATCGCGCAAGTCGGTCATGGCAATTCTCTTGTTCGGCCCAACGTTGATCCCGCGCAGCAGTGCGACGAATGTGGCCATGGCACCCCTCTTGTCAGGTATCGATGTCGTAGCGCAATCGGTCGGCTCCGGACAAGGGGGATCGAGCCTGGCCGGCTCGTGACAAGGGGGGCTTGGCCCGGACATCGGGCGTGGGCGCGTGGGCGCCTGACGGCACCGCGGATCGTTACCCTGGAGCCCGTGCCCGAATCGGAGTCCGAACCAAGGTCGATCGAGCGGCTGCGAACCATCTGTCTTCGCTTTCCCGAAGCGGCGGAGCGGCCCTTCGGCGGGCACACGGCACCCTCGTTCCGGGTCCGGGACAAGCTGTTCGTCATGACCGGCGAGGACAGGACCTACATCACCTGCAAGGCGCCACCGGGCGTGCAGCAGATGCTCGTCGCCTCGGACCCCCGTCGCTTCTTCGTACCGGCCTACGTCGGTTCCAAGGGATGGATCGGCGTACGCCTGGACGGCCGCCCGAACTGGGCCGAGATCGCAGAGATCGTCGAGGAGAGCTATCGGATGACTGCCCCGAAACGGCTGGCGGCACAGCTCGACGAATGAGGCACCTCCAGGCACGCCGCGGCGACCGGCACATGTCGCCCCTAGCGCGTCGTGACGGCTGACCCGGCGGCGTTCACCACGTACCACAGGCCGCCGAGATTGTGCAGCCCTTGACCGGTGGCCTGACCGGGGTGCAGGTCCGGCAACCAGCGATACAGGGGCCAGCGGTTGTAGGTGATCTGGGTCGTACCGTCAGCACGTACGGAGGTGCCGAGCAACGAGGCCTTGATCCCGGGCCCGG
Organism: Acidimicrobiales bacterium; assembly: GCA_036521415.1. Taxonomy (GTDB): domain Bacteria; phylum Actinomycetota; class Acidimicrobiia; order Acidimicrobiales; family RAAP-2; genus DASXMT01. Next base: position 24,885 of record DATDHU010000149.1, on the reverse strand, counting down.
CGATCGGGGCGGGGGTGCCCTTCGGCAGGATGAGGGGAGGCCACTGGACAGCGCAGAGGCCTCGGCACGTCGACCTCGACTGGTGGTCCGGTTCGAAGAGGTAGAGGGTCAGACCCTGCCCGGTCACGAGCACCGGTCCCAGCCCGGCCACGTTGCCCAGTTTGACCTCGTAGGTGGGGCCGGACTCGAGCTTGGGGCCAGACGTCGGCCCGAAGCTGCTGTGGACCGCAGTCCCGGAATTGTCGCAGGCGGTCAGGACCAGGGCGATGGCGACGAGTGCGGCTCCGGGCACCACGCCGCGACGCCACACACATCGCCGAGTGAGCCGGGACCTTCCCCGGGTGCGCCCGGGTCCGGTGGATTGCGGCTGGGATCCTCGGCATGAGGGCAGAGACCCCGTCGATGGTGAGAGCGCTCTCGGCGGGTGCATCACGATCAGTATGGAACACCACCCGAACGGGCCGGGAATCAGCCCATCGATCGGGGCGAGCCGCATTCGGGACGCTCACGGAGTTGTGACCCCGGGTCGTTCCGCCTCGCGCTCTTGAGCGGATTGCTCAATTGCTCTGCTCAAGACTGGTCTGGGCGATGTGAACTCGGGTGCGGCTGGTGCTATACGTCACCCGTGCACGATTTCCCGAATGGGGCGGCTCGGCCGGCGCGGTCCCGGCGGGTACGCATGAGTGGGGCCGGCGCCATGGTCGTGGTGGCCGTGACGCTGGCCGCCTGCTCGGGAACCGGGTCGGCCCACAACAACTCGGCCGCTGGCTCGACCGCCCCGTCGGCCCCGCCGACCACCAGGGTCCCGCCGACCACGACCACCACGGTCCCGCCGACGACGACCACCACGGTCCCGCCCACGACGACCACCACGGTGGAACAACCACAACCTGGCTGGGCCCCGGTCAGCATGGTGGGGAGCAAGATCGCCATCGACGACCAGACGGTGACCGGGCCGGCGGGGGGCCAGGTCACCGTGTTCCGCATCCGAGCGGGCCGGGCCTCGTTCCGGCTCCACGTCGGCAGCTCGGACCCGCCCGTCGGGAGCGCACCGATCAGTGCCGGTTCCGGTTCCGTCATCGCTCCCGACGAGTCGCCCCTCCTCTTGGCCGCGTTCAACGGCGGCTTCAACAGCTCGACCGGTGTCGGCGGGTTCGAGGTCGATTCGCAGGTGTTGGTTCCGCTGGTGGCCGGGATGGCCAGCTTGGTCATCGACGCCGACGGATCGGCCCGGGTCGGGGTATGGGACAGCTCCGTTCCCGTGGCCGGGGAGCAGGTGGTCAGTGTCCGCCAGAACCTGCCTCCCCTCGTCAGCGGAGGCCAGCCCAGCCCCAACGTCGGCGACGTATCGGCGTGGGGGGCGACCCTCGGGGGTGGCACGACGGTGGCCCGAAGCGCGGTTGCCGAAGACGCCCAGGGAAACCTGCTCTACGCCGGGGGCATGTCGCTGCAGCCCACCGACTTGGCCGGCGCCCTGGTCAGTAGCGGCGCCGTGACCGCGATGGAGCTCGACATCAACCCCGAGTGGGTGCAGCTGGCCTGGGCGGCAACCCCCGGAGCACCCCTGAATGCCGGGGTCCCCGGTCAGAACCGTCCAGGCAATCAATATCAGCAGGGCTGGAGCCGCGACTTCGTCACGGCACTGGCCACGGGATGACGGGCGGCGAACGGCGCTGACCTGACCTGTCCCGCCACTGCGACACGACCGGCACCGGCCGCGACCGAATCAGCAGGTCGACGAGGGCGCCGAGCTCCCCGGCCCCGTCTCGGGGTCGTCGACCTCGCCCTGGCTCCCCGACGGAAGGACGGCGCCCAGGTGGACGACGTACCACTGGCCCCGCCATGAGATCATCGAGGCGATCCCGAACGAACGGGTCTGTCCGTCCTCTTGGTAGAGGACCCGCGAGTTGGGGACCTCGAAGTACCCGACGTCGTTGTCGCAGACACCGGGTGACACCCAGTGCCCGTAGGAGGCGGGGACGCTGACCCCGGCGAACTGGGCCTGGGCGGCATCGGCCCCCAACAGGGCGTGGGCCGCACCGATGTCGAGGCCGTAGTCGCCGACCAATCGGTTCTCGAAGTCCGACTGGGCGCCTCCGATCGTCTTGAGCTGGAGGTAGGCCGCTTCGGGAAAGAAGGCCGGCATCGCCGTGGCCACGGAATTGCTCACGATCCCGTTCCAGAGCGCTTCCATCTCGGCGGTGAACTGGGGGGTGGCAGTCGACGGAACGTCGCCCGTCTGGGGCAACGACCCCGCCCCGGTGGTGGTCGTGGTCGGCGGGGGCGCCGTTGTGGTCGTGGTCGTGGCCGGGACAGTGGTGGACGTGGTGGTGGCAGGAACGCTGGTGGAGGCGGGTGGTGGGTCCCGATGACTGGACACGGCCGCCTGTTGCCCGGTGCCACGGGTGACCAACACGACGACGCCCACGATGGTCAACACGATGGCCAGACCGAAGAGCATCACCCGGTCCCAGTGCACCCGGGGACGTCGCCCGCCCGGCGGGCGTCGCCGCGACCGGTGGGCAGGTCGATGCGTGGGGTGGGCGCCTGGTCTCACCGGGGGCGCGGACGGCCCGGCTCGAGTGGCGGCCGTTCCAGCCCGATGGTCGGCTGCGCGTACCACTTGAGCTCGATGGCGTTTCCGCTCGGGTCGGCGATGGTCGCCTTTGTCTGCTGGCGAGGAGTCCCCGCTTCCTCGGTGGAGACCGGCCGCAGCCACTCGACCGGATGCTCGCCGAGGTGGGCCACGAGGACATTGAAGTGCTCCTCGCTCAACGTCACCCCGAAGTGCCGGACGCCGGCCGCCTCGGCCGCCAGCACCTGGTCGGGCCGCTCGTGGAGGGTCACCTGCATCCCGTAAAACCAGACGTCCATCCATCCCGGGCGGGCCCGCCCCGGATCGCAGCCGAGTACGTCGACGTAGAATTCCCGGGATTCGGCCAGGTCCCGAACGGGCAGGGACAGGTGCAAGATCGGGTCCACGGCCTGTCATTCTCTCAGGACTGGACCGGGAAATCGGCGAGGCGCCCCCGGATCGCACCGCCGAGGGTCGGGACGGCCATCGACGCCGGCCCCACATACGGTGGTCAGAGGCTCTATCGTCGCGCCGTGACCGCGAGCAGGACACCGTTCGTGTCCGCAGGGGAGGGGCAGTCGCTCCCGGCCCAGACAGCCGGATCGGCCTTGGACCCGGGATCGGTGCCGGCCCGGACAACCCAGGACATACCGGTCGAGATCCCGTCGGTGTCGGGTGGCCACCAGTACTTCCCGGCCCTCGATGGGCTGCGGGCCTTCGCCGTCGCCGGGGTCATCGCGTACCATTTCGGCTTCCACTGGGCCAACGGCGGCTATCTCGGCGTCGACCTGTTCTTCGTGCTCTCCGGCTTCCTGATCACCAGCCTGCTGGCCAGCGAGTGGGTGTCGACCAAGCGGATCGGGCTGGGGTCGTTCTGGGCCCGTCGGGCCAAACGGCTCCTGCCCGCCGTCTTGGTCCTGCTGCTCGTGCTCACGCTGTACGACTGGCTCGGCGGCCCCAACATCAATTCGGGCACCTTCAGGCCCGACGCCATCGCCACGCTCTTCTACTACGCCAACTGGCACCTCATCTTCACCCACCAGTCGTACTTCACCCAGTTCCTGGCCCCGTCGCCCCTGAAACACACCTGGTCGCTGGCCATCGAGGAGCAGTTCTACCTGTTCTGGCCGCTCATCGCCCTGGCCATGTTCCGGCTGGCCAAGCGCCGGCGCGCCCGCGGCCCCCGGGCCTTCCCCCGGCGCCTGGCCCTCATCGTCACCACCGTTTTGGCCCTTGCGTCCGCCGGGGAGATGGCGCTCCTCTTCCATCGGGGCGTCGACCCGTCCCGGATCTACTACGGCACCGACACCCGGTCGTTCGAATTGTTCATCGGAGCCATCCTCGCCCTCGTGGTCACCGCCCGGCCCGATCACTCACCCCGGGTGCGCCGGGCCCTCCATGTCATCGGGCCGGTGTCCGCCGCCGTCCTCGGCGTCTTGTGGGTGACCGCCGGCGACGACCTGGGCAACCCGTCGGCCTGGATGTACCGGGGCGGCCTGGTGCTGGCCGGGATCCTGGCCGCTCTCGTCATCGCCAGCGTGGCCCAACCGCACGCCGGGCCCCTCGGCGTGCTCCTGTCGATCGCCCCGCTCCGCTGGATCGGCCGGATCTCCTACGGCCTCTACCTGTGGCACTGGCCCGTCTACGTCCTCATGACAGACGTCACCACCGGGCTCTCCGGTGGCACGCTCCTCGTGGCCCGCCTGGCCGCAACCGTCGGGGCGGCCACGACGAGCTTCTACCTCGTCGAGCGACCGGTGCGCCGATACCGCTGGAAGGGCTGGCCGTTCACGATGGCCACCGTCTCCGCTGTCGGCGTCACCGCCGTGGCCATCGTCCTCGGGACGCTGCCCGCGGCCACGGCCGTCTCCTCCCAGCCCGACTACGCCTCGGTGCGGGTGGTCCCGCCCACGGCCCGGCCCCACCCGTTGTCGGCGCCGATCCTGCTCCCGCCCGGGCAGGTGGTGTCGCCGGCCCAGCCGCTGCGGCTGCTGACCATCGGGGACAGTCTCATGTTCGATGCCGAGCTGGGTATCAAAGCCTCGCTCGGGGCCACCGGGGAGGCCACGGTGATGACGCACGGCTTCCCCGGGTGGGGCCTGATCAACGACCGGAACTTCAAGGTCGACCTGGCCCAGATCATCCAACAGGTCCACCCTCAAGTGATTCTGGGCATGTGGTCATGGGACAACGCCTTCGCCCTCGCCCATCCGGTGGCCTACCGGAACCTTCTGACCCAGGCCATCGACGTCATGCTGGCCCCGGGCAACGGCGTGGACGGTATTGCCTTCCTGCAATTCCCGGTGGTCGGCCCCCTCGACAGCATCATCGACCCCGGTCTCCGCCAGCAGCAACTGGAGAGCCAGAACTCGGGCACCGACAACTGGACCCGCATGGTGACTTCGCTGGCCGCCCAGTACCCGGGCCGGGTCACCGTCCTGCCCGCGGTCTCCTCCTTGGAGGTCAACGGCCAGTTCTCCCCCTGGCTGCCGACCACGGACGGTGGTTGGATCCGGGCCCGCAAGACGGACAACACCCATCTCTGCCCGGCCGGGGCGGCCGTCCTGGGGGCGGCGGTGACCGAGGAGTTGACGCCCATGTTCAACCTGGCCCCCCCGGCACCCGGGTGGATCAACAGCAGCTGGACCTCGGATGCGGCGCGCTACAACACCCCTCCCGACGAGTGCCCCAACGACCAGCCCCCAGCTTGACCACTCAGCGGGTTACAGCCGTGGTTATTCGTGCACCTTGGGTAGTCTGAGCCGTCATGGCCCTGGCCCCCGACACCGATCGACGGCGGCTGTGGCCATGGCTGACCGTCTGGACCGTGGTCGGCCTCGGCATCCGTTTTGCCACCGTCTACGGGCGCCCACATCGTGTGCCGGGGGGCGACCCCGGTTATGCGTGGGGGGTGGCGAACCTGCTGGTGGCGGGGAAGGGCTTCATCAACCCGCTGTCCTACGGCTTCCACAACCAGCACATCGTGGTCCAGACGGCCGGGTGGCCGCCGCTGTGGACCTTCTTCCTGACCATCCCGCCCTTCTTCGGGTTCCATTCATTCTTCGCCGCCCGGTTCTGGTCCTGCATTATCGGGGCGCTGGCCATCGTGGTCTGCGGACTGGCCGGACGCGAGATCGGCGGCCGACGGGTCGGGCTGATCGCCGCCCTGCTCATCGCCGTCTACCCGAACATCTGGATGAACAACGAGCTGGCGTCGTCGGAGACGCTCTCGCCGCTGGTGGTGGCGCTGGTCCTCTGGACGGCCTACCGCTTCTGGAAGCGACCCTCCGGATGGAACGTCGCCGCCCTCGGGGCCAGCGTCGGGTTTGCCACGCTGTGCCGTGACGAGCTGGCCCTGCTGGCCATCCTCATCGTCGTTCCGCTCGTGCTGTTGGTCCGCTCGGCCCAATGGCGCAGGCGCGTGGTGCTGTTGGTCATCGCCGGGGCCAGCGCCTCGGTACTGGTGTTCCCCTGGGTGGGCTACAACATGAGCCGCTTCGAGAAACCGGTGTACATCAGCGACGGGCTCGGCCCCACACTGGCCTCGGCCAACTGCGGGGTGACGTACTCGGGCACGTTCGAGGGCTACTGGTCCCTCGAGTGCATGAAGGGGGTCGCCTACAAGTACACGCCCACCGCCGACGAGTCGGTCAACTTTGCCCGGACCCAGACGATCGGCACGAAGTACATCCGCGCCCACGAGAGCGAGCTGCCCCAAGTCACGTTGGCCCGCGTCGGCCGTGGCTTCGGGTTCTTCCATCCGCTGCAACAGGTGAAATTCGACTCCTACATCGAGACTCGGCCCTACCACTGGGCCCTGGTCGGTTTGGGTATGTACTACGCGTTGCTCGCTCTCAGCATCGGAGGCACGATCGTGTTGCGTCGTCGCCGCATACCCGTCTTCCCGTTGTGGGCCATCGGGCTCGATGTCCTGTCCGTCTTCGTCCTCAGCTTCGGTCAGACCCGCTACCGCGTGACCTTCGAGGTGTCACTGGTTCTCTTGGCCGCCGTCCAGCTCGAGTGGTTCTGGTCCAAGCTGTTCCCGGGCCGGCGGCGCTCGGCGATCGCCAGCCCCGAGGACGCACTCGAACCGCCCGAACCGGCGAGCCCCGTTCCCGTGGGGGCCTAGCCGATGGACGGGGGGCCGACGTCGGGAGAGGGGGTGCTGGTGGTCCTTCCTGCCTGGAACGAAGAGGACTCGGTGGCCCTGGTCGTGAAGGAAGCCCACGACGCCCTGCCCGATGGCCGGGTGCTGGTCGTGGACGACGGGTCGACCGACCGCACGGCTGAGGTGGCTCGTCGAGCCGGGGCGACGGTCATATCGAGCCCATTCAACCTGGGAGTAGGCGGGGCCATGCGCATCGGGTTCCGCTATGCGCAGTCCCACGGTTATGCCTGCCTGGTGCAGGTCGACGCCGATGGGCAGCACGATCCCCGGGACATCGGGCGGCTGGTGGCCGTGCTCGACGACGGCTCTGCGCCCCACGTCGTCATCGGGGCGCGGTTCTCGGGCACCGGGGACTTCGCAGTGCCCCGCGCCCGTCGCCTGGCCATGCGCCTTCTGGCCGTCTACCTCTCCCATGTGACCCGGACGACGCTGACCGATGTGACGTCGGGGTTCCGGGCCCACAATCGCAGCGCCATCGAGCTCTTCGCCCGGGACTACCCGGCCGACTACCTGGCCGACACCGTCGAGTCGCTGGTCATTAGCACCCGAGCCGGCGGCCACGTCACCCAGGTCCCGGTGGCCATGCGGCCCCGGTACGCCGGGACGCCGAGCCAGTCGAGCTGGTGGGCCACCGCCTACCTGCTCCGGGTGATGGTCATGTTGGTTATCAACATCGTGCGCCATCAGCCGTCCAAGCTGAAGCCGCTGCCCGCGCCGGCCCAAGAGGAGGGCCGGCAGTCCCACCCGGCGCCAGCCCAGGAGGAGGGCCGGCAGTCCCAGCCGGAGCCAGCCCAGGAGGGCCGGCAGTGACCGGCGTCCACATCATCGCCCTGGTGGCCGCAGTGGTGACGCTGTCGGTCATCATCGAGCTGTCCCGGCGAAGCCAGCTCCGGACCAAGTACACCGTGGTCTGGCTGCTGGTCGGCCTGGTCATCGTCGTGTTCGCCATCGCACCGGGGTTGTTCAATTCCATCGCTCACGGGGTGGGGGTGAAGAGCCCCCCCACCCTGTTGGTGGTGGTGGCGGCGCTCTTCCTCCTCATGGTCTGCGTGTACCTCAGCTGGGAAGCAGGACGCCTCGAGGACAAGACGCGCATACTGGCCGAGGAGGTGGCCATCCTGCGCGACGAGCTGGAGGAGCGGACCGAGGGTACGCCGCCGACGGGGACGACCCGTCCGGGCCCCGGGCCGACGACGGGCTGATGCGGCTGGGCGAGGCGCCGATGGGGCGGGGCGAGGCGCCGCTGCAGTCGGGCCAGAGGGACAGGCACCACTAGGTTGGGACGCCATTCCCGGGGCACCGCTGCATCCGATCGCAAACAATCCGTGACCGACCACCGGGTCCCCGCACTCGACGGGATCCGGGCGGTGGCCGTCATCGCGGTCCTTTTCTTCCATGCCGGGGTGGGGTGGTTCGGCGGCGGCATGCTCGGCGTGGACATGTTCTTCGCCCTGTCGGGCTTTTTGATCACCTCGTTGCTCGTGGCCGAGCACAGGCGGTCGGGCTCGATACGCCTCGGTCAATTCTACGAGCGACGGGCGCGCCGGCTCCTGCCCGCGCTGTTCATCATGTTGTTGATCGTCGCCGCCTACTGCGCCTGGTTCGCCGAACCGGATCTGTTGGCGAGCATCCGCGGCGATGCCCTGTCCACGCTGGTCTACTTCTCCAACTGGCATTTCGTCCTCTCGGACCAGGGCTATTTCGTCCACACCGGTGCACCGTCGCCCCTGTTGCACACCTGGTCGCTGGCCATCGAGGAACAGTTCTATCTGGTGTGGCCGATGGTCTCACTGGTCGTGCTCCGCCGGCGCGGCCCGAGGGCACTGGCGTTCGTCGCCGCCACCGGCGTCGCCGCCTCGGTGGCCCTCACCTGGTCGTTGGTGGCCGTCGGCGAGAGCACTACCCGGCTGTACTACGGGTCCGACACGCGGGCCCAAGCAGTCATGGTCGGTGCCTTCCTCGGCGCCCTCGGACCGATCAGCGGGTGGGTGCGCCGGCGCTCGGGATGGACGGAGCGCCCCTCAGGTCGGCGGGCGATTGCCGCGCTCGGACTCTTCGGGGCGGCGGGCTGCGTGTGGGCCATCCACACGGTGGCCGGCGACAACGCCTTGCTCTATCACGGTGGGTTCGCCCTCATGGCCGCAGCCACGGGGGCCGTCATCGTGGCCGTGGCCGCCCAGCCCCGGTCCGTGCTCGCCCGGGTGTTGTCCTTGTCCCCGCTGGTCTATGTGGGCCGGATCTCGTACGGCCTGTACCTCTATCACTGGCCGATCTTCCTCATGCTCGACAACGCCCACACCGGGCTGCTCGGTTGGCGACTGTTGCTCGTCCGCCTGGCCGCAACGGCGGTGGTGTCGGTGGCCTCGTACCATCTGGTCGAGCAACCGGTTCGCCAACGTCGCTTCCTCCGGACCTGGCGTGCTGCGCTGGCCGCGCCCGTCGGTGCCGTTGTCGTCGCCGTCGCGCTCCTGGCGGCTACCGTGGCCCCACCGGCGCTCGCCGCCACCAGCACGACGTTGTCGGTCCCCCCGCATCCCAACACCGTGAACATCGAGCGCGCCCACGGACTGGCGCCGGGCCAGACCGTCCGCACCCTGGTGCTCGGCGACTCGCTGGCCTTGACCCTCGGCATCGGCCTGTCGGACCACTCCCAGGCCTGGGGGGTCCACGTGGACAACCGCGCCATCCTCGGCTGTGACCTCGATCCCGACTCGACCGTGAACATCGAGGGCAACGTCGGACAAGCGGCACAGGGGTGTGCCGACTGGCGCCATACGTGGACGACCCTCATCCAGCGCTCCGACCCCGACGTCGTCGCCATCGAGCTCGGCCGGTGGGAGGTCTCCGATCGAATCGTGAACGGCAAGTGGACGCGGATCGGAGCGAAGCCGTGGGACGACCTCCTCGGCCACCTGCTCGATCAGGCCATCAGCGTCGCCAGCCAACGCGGGGCCAAGGTGGTGCTGTTCACGCTGCCCTACATCCAGCAGACCACGGAGCAGCCGAACGGCCAACCCTGGGACATCAACCAGCCCGTCCGCACCGATCAGTACAACGCCGTGCTCCGTCAAGCGGTGGCCCGCCACCCGGGGGCCGCCTCGATCATCGACCTGAACCGCCTGCTCGACCCGAACGGCCACTACACCTCGTATATCGACGGCGTGCGGGTCCGGAATGCCGACGACGAGCACCCCTCGACCGCCGGCGGCGAGCTGCTCCGACCGCACATCCTTCCCCAGCTGCTCGCTCTCGGTCTCCCGCACCTGCGACAGCGCACAGCCACGGGGTAGGCCGCGCCACCGGCCCTGGTCAGCCGGTCCTGGCGTGCCCTCGGCCAGCCCACTCGCGGCGCCTGGTCAGCCGGTGCCCCCCGCCCTGGTCAGCCGGTCTCGGCGTGCCCCCGTTCGAAGTGTCGCATCCTCATGGTGAAATGGGTGGATGACGTCGCCCGGCACCGTGGTAGACGAGGCGATGCCCCCGTCCGAGCCGATGGCTGCGTTCCACCCTGCCGTGAGGACCTGGTTCGAGCGCCGGTTCCCCGACGGCCCGTCTGACCCCCAGGTGGGAGGCTGGGCCCGGATCCGGGAAGGGAGCGACACGCTGATCGCGGCGCCGACGGGATCTGGGAAGACGCTCAGCGGGTTCCTGGTGGCCATCGACGCCCTGTACCGGGCGCACGCCACCGGCGCCCATATCGCTGAGTCCACCAGGGTCGTCTATGTGTCCCCCCTCAAGGCCCTGGCTGTGGACATCCACGAGAACCTCGAGCGCCCACTGGCCGAGATCGCGGCCGTGGCCGAGGAGCTGGGCCTCGAACCGCCGGCCATCACGGTGGGCGTGCGCACCGGGGACACGCCGGCCAGCGCCCGCACGGCCATGGTCGCCCACCCGCCGAATTTCCTGGTCACGACGCCGGAGAGTCTGTACCTGTTGGTGACGGCGCAACGAAGCCGCCGGACCCTCGTCCAGGTGGAGACGGTGATCGTGGACGAGATCCATGCCCTGGCCCGGGACAAGCGCGGTTCCCACCTGGCCCTCACCCTCGAGAGGTTGGACCATGTCGGTGACGACGCCCATGCCGGCGCCCCCGACAACACAGACGACGGTACCGAGGAGGGCACCCGGGAGGGCACCGAGCGTGCCGGTCGGCCACAGCGGATCGGGCTCTCCGCCACCCAACGGCCCATCGAGCGGATCGCCGAATTGTTGACCGGCGCCGGGCGGGAAAGCCCGCCCGCCATCGTCGACTGCGGGCACGGCCAGGACCTGCGCCTGTCCTTGGAGCTCCCGGCCACTGAGCTCGATGCGGTGGCCTCGACCGAGCAGTTCGGGGAGGTGGTCGACCGGATCGCCGAGCGGGTCCGTTTGCACCGCACGACCCTCGTGTTCGTCAACACCCGCCGCATGTCGGAGCGACTGGCCCACCTGCTGTCCGAGCGCCTCGGGACCGAGCACGTGGCCGCCCATCACGGCAGCCTGTCGAAGGAGCGCCGGCTCCGCGTCGAGGAGCGCCTGCGGGCCGGCGAGCTCCGGGCCCTGGTGGCCACCGCCTCGTTGGAACTGGGCATCGACATCGGCCCGATCGAGTTGGTCTGCCAGGTGGGATCGCCCCGAAGCATCGCCACTTTCCTCCAGCGGGCCGGACGGTCGAACCATTCGCTCAGCGGCGTGCCCGAGGCGGTGCTCTACCCCTTGTCCCGCGACGAACTGGTCGAATGCGCCGCACTGCTGGCGTCGGTACGTTCGGGCCAGCTCGATTCGACCGTCGTCCCGGTCGCCCCGTTGGACATCCTGGCCCAGCAGGTGGTGGCCGAGGTGGCGGCGGCGGAGGAATGGGGAGAAGGGGACCTGTACGAGCTGTGCCGTCGGGCTGCGCCCTATGCCGGCCTGGCTCGGAGCGATTTCGACGCGGTGGTCGAGCTGGTGTCCGAGGGAATCCCGACCGGGCGCGGGCGGCGGATGGCCTACGTACACCGGGACCGCGTCAACGGGGTGCTCCGGCCGAGACGCGGCGCCCGTCTGGCCGCACTGACCAGCGGCGGTGCCATCGCCGACGTCGGCGACTACCGGGTCCTGCTCGATCCGGACAACACCCTGGTGGGAACGGTGAACGAGGATTTCGCCATCGAGTCCATGGCCGGCGACGTGTTCCTGCTCGGCACCCACTCGTGGCGGATCCGGCGGGTCGAGGCCGGCGCGGTGCGGGTGACCGATGCCGAGGGCATGCACCCCACCATTCCCTTCTGGGTGGGGGAGGCGCCCAGCCGCACCCTGGAGCTGTCCGAGAGTGTGTCGGCACTGCGGCGACAAGCCGACGCCGACCTGCAGCGCGGAGACGAGGCGGCGGCTCGCCGCCACATCGAAGACGCTTGTGGCATCGACGAGGACGCGGCCACCCAGCTGAGCGCCTACCTGGCCGCCGGGCGGGATGGGCTGGGCATCGTGCCCAGCCAGGAGGACATCGTCTTCGAGCGCTTCTTCGACGAGGCCGGGGGCATGCAACTGGTCGTGCACGCCCCCTTCGGCGGCCGGGTCAACAAGGGCCTGGGCCTGGCCCTCCGGAAGCGGTTCTGTGCCACCTTCGACTTCGAGCTCCAGGCGGCTGCCAATGACGACGCCGTCGTCCTCTCGCTCAGCCCGCAGCACAGCTTCTCGCTCGAGAGCGTGCCCGCATTCCTGCGGTCGGCAACGGTGCCAACGGTGCTTTCGCAGGCCGTGTTGGCCTCGCCCATGTTCACCGCCCGCTGGCGGTGGAACCTGAACCGGTCGCTCGCCGTCCTGCGCTTCAGGGGCGGTCGGAAGAACCCCCTGCCCATCCAGCGGATGGAGTCGGACGACCTGATGGCCGCCGTCTTCCCCGCTCTCGCCGCTTGTCAGGAGAACCTGGCCGGTGGGCCGGTGGTCATTCCCGACCACGTCCTGGTGCGCCAGACCCTCTCCGACTGCCTGCACGAGGCCATGGACGTCGACGCGTTGGTGGAGACGCTGTCCCGCATCGAAGAGGGGTCCATCCGGGTCCACTTCGTGGAGTCGTCGGAACCATCCGTGTTGGCCCACGAGATCCTGAACGGGAAGCCCTTCACCTTCCTCGACGACGCCCCCCTGGAGGAGCGGCGGACGCGGGCCGTGCAGGTGCGCCGGGGCCTTCCCGTCCACGACGACGCCTTGGGCCGACTGGACGCCGATGCCGTCGGGCGGGTCCGGGCCGAGGCCATGCCCGTCCTGAGGAGTGCCGAAGAGCTCCACGATCACCTGTTGGGGCTGGTGCTGTGCCGCCCGGACGAGTCGTACCAACCCTGGTTCGACGGGCTCGTGGCCGAGGGCCGGGCCATGACCGTGTCGACCAGCTGGGGCTCGGCGTCGGCCGTCGGCGATCGGTGGTGTGCGGTCGAGCGCCGCCACTGGGTCGAGGCCGTCATGGTCGATGCCGGCTTCGAGCCCGATTTCGCCCTTCCCGCCGCCCTGGACGGCGACCCCCCGATCGAGCCCTATGTGGCCGCGGCCGAGGTGGTCCGGGGGCATCTCGACGTCAGCGGGCCGACGACCGCCGAGGCACTGGCCGGGGAGACGGGGCTCACCGTCGGCCAGGTCGAGATCGGCTTGGCCCGGCTCGAGGCCGAGGGCTTTGCCTTCCGAGGCCGTTTCGATCCCGAGCTGGGGGACGTCGAGCACTGGTGCGCCCGGCGGCTCCTGGCCCGCATCCACTCCTACACCCAGACCCGCCTCCGCCGTGAGATCGAGCCGGTCACCGCCCAGGACTTCATGCGGTTCCTGCTCAGCTGGCACCACGTCGTGCCCGGCACCCGGCGAGAGGGACGGATGGGGGTGCTCTCGGTCGTCGACCAGCTCCAGGGGTTCGAGATCCCGGCGGGGGCGTGGGAAGAGTCGATTCTTCCCGCCCGGGTCGATCAGTACCAGGGCCGCTGGCTCGAGGACCTGTGCCTGTCGGGGGAGCTGGCCTGGGGCCGGCTGAGCATCCGCCCGGCTGACCAGGAGCCCTCGTCCCGCCGGGGTTCCTCGACGCCCTCCCGGGCCACGCCGATCACCTTCGCCGTTCGGGAGGACCTCCCCTGGCTGCTCCGGGCCGTCCGCGGGGACGGCACCCCGGCAGAGCCGCCCCATGGTGCCGCCGCCGATATCCTCGCCGTGCTCGACGCCCGCGGCGCCCTCTTTCACTCGGAGCTGCGGGCCCTGACCGGCCGGTTGCCGGTCGAGGTCGAAGAGGGGCTCTGGGACCTGGTGGCCCGGGGTCTGGTCACCTCGGACGGGTTCCAGGCTGTCCGCTCCCTCTGGTCTGCCCGCGAGGTGTGGCGCCGGCGGCACCACCGGGACGTCCGCGGCCGGTTGGGCTCCCGACGGGGAGCAGGGCTGCGGGAGGGAGGGGAGGGGCGCTGGGCCCTTTTGCCCCGGGACGTACCGGCCGAGGACCCCGACCATCTGGCCGAGGCGGTTGCCGCCCAGCTGTTGGCCCGTTGGGGGGTGGTGTTCTGGGACCTGACCGGTCGCGAGACCATGTCGGTGCCTTGGCGGGAGGTGCACTGGGCCCTGCGCCGGCTCGAGGCTCGCGGGTTGGTCCGGGGCGGCCGCTTCGTGAGCGGCTTCACCGGTGAGCAATTCGCGCTACCCGAGGCGGTCGAGGAGCTGCGCAGGATCCGGCGGAGCGACCGCACCGGGACGGTGGTCCGGCTGTCGGCCGCCGACCCGCTCAACTTGGCCGGCATCGTGCTCCCCGGGCCCCGAGTTCCTGCGGTCCGGACCAACCGGGTGGCCTATCGCGACGGTCTCCTCGTCCCCGAGGACTCGACCGGACCGACGGCCCCGCTGGTCCGGTCCCTCGGCCGGTAGGCGGACCGCCCCGGGACAGCGGGCGTTCCGTCGCCGGGCCCCTAACCGGTCCGCTCGCCCTACCGGTTCTGTGAGCCGTTCCGGTTCTTGTCCTGGTGAGGGTGGTGGGGGGCTTCTGGACGGCCGGCCGTTCGTCGAAGGGCGACGGCCTGGTGTCCACGGTCGGACGCCCTCGAATTCGGGGGCATCACGGCTAACGTGCTCGCCGTGGTCCGGCCTCACCGCGAGACGAGTGAACGCTCGTGAGCAGAACCAGGGCCCACGCCCACGCGCCGAAGTCACCGTCCGCGATGCGAGCCAAGCCCCAACGACGCCTACCGCAGCTCGACGGCATCCGTGCCTTTGCCGTCTTGACCGTCCTGCTCTACCACTTCGGCGTCTCCTGGGTGAACGGAGGCCTGCTCGGCGTGGACGTCTTCTTCGTCCTCTCGGGGTTTCTCATCACCTCACTGCTCTGCACCGAGTCGACCCGAACGGGGACCATCGCCCTGGTCCGCTTCTGGGGGCGCCGGGCCCGCCGCCTGCTCCCTGCGCTGTTCGTGCTCTTGGTCGGTGTTGCCCTCTATGCCCACTTCTTTGCCGGCACCGTGAAGCTGAGCAGTGTGCGCGGCGACGCCCTGTCCACGTTGGCCTACGTGGCCAACTGGCGCTTCATTTTCTCCAACCAGGGGTACTTCGCGGCAACCGGTGCGCCCTCCCCGCTGCTGCATACCTGGTCGCTGGCCGTTGAAGAGCAGTACTACCTGATCTGGCCACTGGTGGCCCTGGTGGTGCTCCGCTGGCGCGGCACCCGGGCCCTGGCCTGGGTGGCCGGGATCGGAGCGCTGGCCTCGGCCGCGCTGATGGTGGCCATGCACCATGCCGGGTTCAGCGTCGACCGCTTGTACTACGGAACCGACACCCGGGCCCAGGCCCTGCTGGTCGGCTCGTGCATCGGCGCCCTCGCTTCGCTCCGGAGCTGGCACGTCATCTCCGAACGCTGGGCGACCACCCGGCCGGGGCGGGTCGCCGGCGTCGCTCTCGGCGTGGCCGGTTCCGGGTCCCTGCTGTGGGCGTGGCACGCCTACGTCGGAACGAACTCGTTCCTCTACAACGGCGGGTTCCTCCTGGTCGCGCTGGCCACGGCCGCAGTGATCACCCAGGTCGTCTCCTGGCCCTCATCATGGCTGGCCCGGTTCTGCTCGTTGGGCGTGCTCACCTTCATCGGGCGGATCTCGTACGGGTTGTACCTCTACCACTGGCTGTTGTTTCTCGTCATCGACAACGCCCATACGGGACTGAGCGGATTCGCGCTCTTCGCCGCTCGACTCGGTGCCACCTTCGTGGTCGCGGTGGCCTCCTACTACCTCCTCGAACAGCCGATCCGCACTCGTCGGTTCCTCCCCAACTGGCACGCGCTGGCCGCCTCCGGCGTGGCGGTGGGGGTCACCGTGACCGCGCTGGTGGTGTCGACGATTGCCCCCGCGGAGGGCTCGGTGGTCATCCGGGGCCGGACCATGCCGGCGGCCGAGCACCGTGCCCTCGCCGCCAACGCCGCGTTCACCACCAACCCGGTCCGGTTCTTGTTGCTGGGCGACTCCGTTGCCCTCACCCTGGGCATCGGGCTCAGCTACAACTCGCGGCCGCGCTACGGGGTCGTCCTGAACGACCAGGCGCCCCTCGGCTGTGACCTCGACCCCTCGCTCCAGGTGAACACCACGGGCACCGTCTCTCTCGCCCCCGCCGGTTGTCAGGACTGGCAGCAGACCTGGGCCACGCAGGTCGCCACCTATCGGCCCCAGGTGGTTGGGCTGGCGCTCGGGCGGTGGGAGGTGGCCGACCACCTCTACCAGGGGAAATGGACTCACGTCGGGCAGGGTGATTGGGACCGGCATCTCGTCGCCGAGCTGACCGAGGGAGTGAAGATCCTGTCGGCCGACGGGGCGAGGGTGGTGCTGTTCACGATGCCCTACATCGACCCGCCCCAGGAATCTCCGGATGGTTCGCCGTTCAGCGAGACCGTGCCCTCGAGGGCGGACGCCTACAACCGATTGGTGAACGAGGTCGGTCGGGCCGATCCGGGTGTGGTCACCGTCATCGACCTGAACAAGATGCTCGATCCCAAGGGCCAGTTCGCCATGGCGATCGATGGCGTGACTGTCCGGTGGTCCGACGGGGTCCACGTGTCCCTCGCCGGTGGCGAGCTGGTACAGCAGAAAATCCTGCCCACCGTGGCCGCACTGGGCCTGGCCGCCAGGGTGGGGCCTGCCGCGGTCCCGGCCGGCTCCGGGTCGGGTGCGAGCGCCAGCTCCGGTACCGCGGCCCACGCCAACTCCGGCTAATGCGCAGCTGACCGGCACCGGCCTCAGGTGGCCGCCGCCCGACTGGAGTAGATGGCCCGGGCCCGAAAGCGCAGGGGCGGTTCGCCCAGCTCTTCGATGTAGTGCGCCGTCCATCCGGCCATACGGGCGATGCCGAAGATCGTCTGCCCGGCGTCAGCCGGCATGCCGGTGGCGAAGACGATGGCCCCGATGGCCAGGTCCACATTGGGAGCGGGGAAGCCGTGGTCGTCGGCCAGGTCCCTGACCGAGGCCACGACCTGTCGCTGGTGGTCGTCGGCCAGCCGATCGAACAGTTCGAGCAAGGGGCCCGCTCGGGGGTCGCCGTCCCGGTAGACGGCGTGCCCGAAACCGGGAAAGACGTTCATCCAGCGGAGGGCCCTGTCGGCGGCATGCTCCGCCCCGCCCTCGGCTGCGTCGAGCAGCAGCTGGTGGACGAGCTGGCTGGCCCCACCGTGGAGGGGCCCGCCAAAGGTACCGAGGCCGGCGAGGACGGCGTCGTAGAGGTCGGCTCGGGTCGAGGCGGCCATCCGGACAGCGAGGGTCGAGGTGGCCAGCTCGTGGTCGGCCAAGACGACGAGCGTGGCGTTGACGGCGCGGACCAGCTCGGGGGTCGCCGAGCCCGGAGCAAGGCGAACGGTCAAGCGGGCAGCCACCGAGTCGGCTTGCCGTCCCCGGGCGCCGTCGAGGGACAAGCCCGGTAGCGGTCCGGCAGCGGTGACCGGGAGCACGTCCACCATCGTGGCGATCAACCGGCCGGCAGCCTGGACCACCGCGGCCGGGCGCAGGTCGGCCCGCAGCCCATCGCCGGCGCCGGCCATGACCACCGCCCAGCGCAGGAGGTCCCGGCTCGACAGGCCGGCAGGCGGGGCCAGGTGATGCGGCGCCCAGTGGGCCCGATCGTCCCCCCAGAGCAGGGAGGCGACCTCCTCGTAGCTGGCCCGGGTGGCGATGCCAGCCGCCCGCTGGCCGCGGTAGGAGGGCCCGTCGTCCCGCAGCTGCGTGATGCCGGTGGTGACCGTGGCCAGACGGGTCTCCACCTGCCGGCCGCCCCGGGAGCGGCGGGCCAGCGCCTCGATCTGGTCGAGGTCGAACAGGCTGCGTTTCCCGTTCTCGGCCCGTTGCGAGGTGAGCAGGCCTCGGCTGACGTAGGCGTAGAGGGTGGGCAGCTTCACCCCCAGGCGCCGCGCCGCCTCCTCGCTCTCGAGCAGCTGGCTCATGGGCCCAGTCTAGGCGAGATACATTGCCTTGATCAACATTTACAATCCCAGGTGACGGGTACAGGATGGGGTCAGGGCGATGCCGGCCGGTGCCGCTCGGCGACGACCAGAAGGAGGGCCGATGCCCACCGTCATACGAGATCTGATGTCCACACCGCCCGTGCAGGCCGGGGGCGACGACACGCTGGCGTCGGTGGCCCGGCGGATGGCAGGCGCCAACATCGGATCGGTCATCATTGCCGACGGGGGCGATGTGGTCGGCATCGTGACCGAGCGTGACCTGCTGCGGGCGGCCGCCGTGGACCGGGACCCGGCCACCGAACCGGCGCGTCGCTGGATGACGCCCAGCCCCGACGTCCTCGGTCCCGAGGAGGAAGCCGAGGTGGCCTGGTCAAGCCTGTCCGATCATCACTACCGCCACTTGCCGGTGATGTCGGGCGGCGACCTGGTCGGCGTGGTCTCGCTCCGCGACCTGATGGGCATCGCCCGGCTCCGCCCGGCGGACGAGACGAGCGAGGAGGTGCCCCGCGGGCTCGAAGGGGTGGTCGTGGCCGAGACAGCGGTCGGCGACGTGCGCGGCCTCGAGGGCTTCTTCCACTACCGGCAGTACTCGGCCGTCGAGCTGGCCGCCCACCGGTCGCTCGAGGACGTGTGGTACCTGATGGCCGAGGGCGATCTCCCGAGCCGTGAGGAGTCCGTTGCTTTCGGGGCCCGCACCCCCGCCTTGCGCCCGATGCCACCTGGGCTCGCCTCGCAGCTTCCCGCCCTGGCCCGCTTGGGACAGCCGCTCGATGTCCTGCGCACCGCGGTGTCGGTGCTCGGGGGCGAACTGGGTTGGCCGCCCAGCCATGAGGGCGATGAGGGCGCACTGGCCGAGCAGGCCCTCCAGCTCTGTGCCGTGGTTCCGAGCGTGCTGACCGCCACCTATCGGCTGCAACAGGGACTGGGTGTGGTCCCGCCCCGAACCGACCTGGGCTACGCAGCCAACTACCTGTGGATGCTCACCGGAATCGAGCCGACGGCGATCCAGGCCAGGGCGCTCGAGCAGTACCTCATCTTGACCGTCGACCACGGCTTCAACTCGTCCACCTTCACGGCCAGGGTCATCACCTCGACCGGAGCCGACCTCGCCGCGGCCATCTGCGGCGCCATCGGCGCCTTGTCGGGCCCCCTGCACGGGGGTGCGCCCAGCCGGGCCCTTGACATGCTCGATGCCATCGGCACTCCCGAGCGGGCCGAGGCGTGGGTGCGCAACGCCGTCGAGCACAGCGAGCGGATCATGGGCTTCGGCCACCGGGTGTACAAGACCGATGATCCCCGGTCTCTGTTCCTCCGGGACGTCGCCCGCCAGATGGAGGCCCCCCTGGTCGACTTCGCCACGCAGGTAGAGCAGACGGTGGTCGACGTGCTGGCCGAGCTCAAGCCGGGCCGCCGGCTGTACGCCAACGTCGAGTTCTACGCCGGGGTGGTCATGGCCGCTTGTGGGATCCCGCGCCAGATGTTCACGCCCACCTTCGCCTCCAGCCGGGCCATCGGGTGGACGGCTCACGTGGTCGAGCAGGTCGCTCACAACCGGCTCATTCGCCCCGCCGCCCGTTACGTCGGCCCCGTGCCGCCGCAGCCCGTACCCGTGCTCAATCCCCGGTGACCTGGGGCAGGACCTCGTCGCCGAGCAGGCGCAGGTGGTCCAGGTCGTCCAGGGTGAGGAACTGGAGGTAGACGCGTGAGGCCCCGGTCTCGGCCAGCGTTGTCAGCCCGTCCACCACCTCGCTCGGGGTGCCGCACAGGCCGTTGGCCCGGAGGTCCTCGACCGACCGGCCGATCAGCGCGGCCCGGTGTTTCACTTCGGCGTCGTCGCGTCCACAACACACCACCTGGGCGGCCGACAACGTGATCGTGGCCGGGTCCCGCCCCGCCTGGTGACAGGCCTCGGCCACCCGGGCGTACTGGGTGGTCATTACGTCGAGCGGGGAAAAGGCGACGTTGTACTCGTCGGCGTAGGTGGCGGCCAGCCTGGGCGTGCGCTTAGCGCCGTGTCCGCCCACGATGACCGGGGGGCGAGGGCGTTGGGTCGGCTTGGGCAGGGCCGGGCTGTCGGCCAGCTGGTAGTGCGGGCCGTCGTGGTCGAACCGGGCCCCCACCGGCGTGGTCCACAGCCCGTTCACGATGGCCAGCTGTTCCTCCAGGCGATCGAAGCGCTCGCCCAGCGGCGGGAAGGGGATGCCGTACGCCGTGTGCTCGGCGTCGAACCACCCGGCCCCGAGCCCCAGCTCCACTCGACCGCCGCTCATGGCGTCGACCTCGGCCACGGCGACCGCCAGTGGGCCCGGCAGCCGGAAGGTCGCCGAGGTCAACAGCGTGCCGAGCCGGATGCGGTTGGTCTCCCGGGCGATGCCGGCCAGGGTGATCCACGCGTCGGATGGCCCGGGAAGCCCGTCACCGCCCATGGTCAGGAAATGGTCGCTCCGGAAGAAGGCGTCGAACCCGAGCTGCTCCGCGCTCTGGGCTACGGCCAGCTGTTGCTCGTAGGTGGCGCCCTGTTGTGGTTCGAGGAAGATGCGTAGCTGCATGGGACCTGGTTTAGCGCACGCGGCTCGTGTCACACCGGGCCGGCGGGGTCGCCGACGCACCGGGCCGGCTAGGTCGACGAATTACTGGGCTGGACAGCCTGACCTCGATGACCTCACCTCGCGTTGCCATCGCACCCCGCCCCGCCTCGTTCGCACTGGATGCGGTCAAGTCGGGCGGAGGGACCGTCGTCGGTGTGGACGAGCGTCCCGAGGCGCTCGTGTGGTTGGGCGGCGACATGGGCGAGCTGGCCGACCTATTGGCCGATTCCCACGATCTTCGCTGGGTGCAACTGCCGAGCGCCGGCATCGAGCGAGTGGTCGAAGCCGGCCTCCTTGACGACCGGTTCACCTGGACGTGCGCCAAAGGTGCCTATGCAGAGCCCGTGGCCGAGCACGCATTGACCCTGGCTCTGGCCGGGCTCCGCCAGCTGACCGAGCGGATCCCCGCGCACAGTTGGGGTGAACAGGCCGCCACCAGTCTCTACGACCAGCGGGTGACCATTCTCGGTGCCGGCGGCATCTCGATGGCGTTGCTCGAGCTCCTGGCGCCGTTCCGGGTCCACACGACCGTCGTCCGGCGGAGCCCCGAGGCCCTGCCGGGGGCGAGCCGGACGGTCACGCTCCCGGGGCTGGGCGACGCACTGTCCGGGTCGCTGGTCGTCTTTCTCGCCCTGGCCCTGAGCCCCGAGACGACGGGGATCATCGGTCCGGCCGAGCTTGATGCCATGGACGAACGCTCCTGGTTGGTCAACGTCGCCCGGGGGCGGCATGTCCGGACCGACCCATTGGTCGAGGCTCTGCGTGGGCGGTCGATCGCTGGAGCGGCACTCGACGTGACCGATCCCGAGCCGCTGCCGGACGGCCACCCACTGTGGGACCTTCCCAACTGCATCGTCACGCCGCACACCGCCGACACGACCGAGATGGTCACGCCGTTGCTGGCCGGTCGCATCCGGACCAATGTGGCCCACTACGCCGCCGGCAACGGCCTGGTCGGCCTGGTCGATCCCCACGCCGGCTACTGATCGGTGCTTCCGGGCCTCATGTGGGCCGGATCCGGGGCATGGGGACGGCGGCCCCTAGGGGGCGCGGCCGGAGACCCGTCGGCGTCGGCTTGATGCCCATGGGCAACCGAGGACCCCGGACCCTCGGGCAGGGACCCCATCAGTCGGACCGTGGACGGGCGGTCGAACTGTAGGTAGAGATGGACGTCGTCGAACCGGAGGTCCCCGACCTCGATGGCGTCGGGCAGCCGACCCCACACGGTGAACCCGAGACGCTCGTAGAGCTGGATGGCCTGATGGTTGTTGCCGCGGGCGGAGAGCCGGAGTGTCTCGATCCCCTTGGCCCGAGCGTCGACGACCAGCGAGGAGACGATCAGCTCGCCCAAACCGAGGCCCCTCGAATGAGGGTGGGCCATGACCTTGGAGATCTGGGCGCGATGCTGAAAAATGGGGCCATCGTCGCGCCGCCAACAACCGAGTGCAGCGGGCAGCGAGTCGACGGTGGCGACACACAGGGCGGCGTCACCACCGTTTACCTCGTCCAACAACGGAAGCAACCACGCATCGCTCCGTTCCCGCGACGGCGGTTGGAGCCACCCCACCGCTCCCCCGAGCGAGGTCACCGCGTGGATGATCCGGTGTACGTGCACGGACAGCTCGTCCGTCGGCCGGGTGGGCCAGGTCAGGACGATATCGGGGGCCATCGGTCACCAGTCTGCCCGACGCCTTCGGGCCCGTCGTTGGGCATGTGTTCGCCCGTCACCGGTCCAGCCACCACCGATAGTTCGTTTTTAGAAAGTGCCCGCGCTTGGGCGAATTACCAGGTGAACGGTCCAGGGCGGCCAAGGCTGGAGGACCGGTGACGGGGGCGTTCCAGAGATCGGTTACACCCCCCTGCCACGATGTCCCAGTCATGAAGCATCCGATGAGCAACCCGCCCCCAGGAGGACATCCCGTGCCCGCAACGACCATTCCCATCGCTGCCGTGCCCGTTGCCCCACCCACCTTCGGGGCCCCTGTGGCCGACGTCGTCACGATCGACTGTGCCGACTGCGCCCACCAGCACACCTCGGTGTGCGATGACTGCGTCGTCAGCTTCATCGTCGGTCGCGAGAGTGACGACGCGGTGGTGATCGACGCTCATGAGGCCCGGGCGGTCCGCCTGCTCGAGCAGGCAGGCCTCGTTCCGGGTAGCCGCCACGCCCGCAAAGTGGGATGAACCGAGGGGATGAACCGCGGATAGAGACCGCTCTCGTGCCCGCTCGTGCAAGCATGGTACGTGGCCGTGCCAGACCCAGGAGAGACACCGGACGCCCCGGTGCCGGAGTCGCTGGTAGCTGATCTGCGGACCATGGGCGAACGGGCCGGTCTGGCCGCGCTGGGCATCGCCGGGCCCGAACAGTTCCTCGAGACGAGGGAGGACCTGGTGGCTCGGAAGGGGGCCGGGCTGCACGGAGGCATGCAATTCACCTATCGGAACCCCGATCGGTCCACTGATCCCGACCGGATCCTGCCCGGAGCCCGCGCCCTCGTGGTGGGAGCCTGGGGCTATCGGCGGGTGGACCCAGACGATCGGGTGGACCCAGAGGGAAGAGGCGAACCGGCGGACCGAGGAAACCTTGGATCCCGGTACAGCGAGGCCCCTGGCGACGGACGTCTGCTCGGTCGGGTGGCCCGGTACTCGTGGCGGGACCACTACGCCTCGCTCCGGGCGGCACTGGGTGAGTTGGCCGATCGGCTCCGAGCGGACGGGTGGCACGCCCAGGTGGTCTGTGACGACAACGCCTTGGTCGATCGGGCTGCCGCCCACCGGGCCGGTCTCGGGTGGTACGGAAAGAACTCGCTCCTATTGCTCGACGGCCTGGGCTCGTGGTACGTGCTCGGGACGGTCGTGACCGATGCCCCCCTGCCGCCGTCCGTCGACGTGCCCCAAGCGCACGGCCAGGGGTGTGGGCCGTGCACCCGCTGCGTGTCGGCCTGCCCGACCGGGGCGATCGTGGCGCCGGGCGTGGTCGACGCCCGTCGGTGTCTGGCCTGGCTGGTCCAGGCCCCCGGCTCCTTCCCCGAGGCGTGGCGGACCGCACTCGGTGACCGGATCTATGGCTGCGACGAATGCCAGGAGGTCTGCCCGATCAACCGGTTGGCCGATCGCCGTTCCCCGCCTGGCCCCGCCGACGACGACGCCGAGCCGGCGGTGGACCTGCTGGCGCTCCTGGCCGCACCGGACGACGAGCTCCTGGAACGCCACGGACGTTGGTACATCGCCGAGCGCGATCCTCGGTACCTCCGTCGCAACGCGCTGATCGCACTGGGCAATACCGGTGATGGCCGCGACCCTGCCGTCGATGCCGCGCTCAGACGTGCCATGGCCGATCCCGACGGCTTGATCCGTGAACACGCATGCTGGGCCGCCAGGCGGTTGGGCCGGTCCGACCTCACTGGCGCGGCGTGACCCACCTGTTGGTCACCAACGACTTCCCACCCAAGGTGGGGGGGATCCAGGCCTACCTGTGGGAGCTCTGGAGCCGACTCGAGCCCAGCAGCTTCGCCGTCCTCACTGCCTCGTCCAGCGCCGACCAAGCGGCATTCGACCGTGAGCAAGGGGCGCGGGGTGTTCGCATCGAGCGGGTGGCCTCGGCCGTGCTGGCGCCGACGCCCGGGCTCGTCCGGCGCATCCGGCAGAGCGCGGCGCGGGTCGGCGCCGACCTGGTGGTGATCGATCCCGCCTTCCCGCTGGGCGTGATCGGACCGAGGCTGGGGATCCGCTATGCCGTCGTGATCCACGGCGCCGAGGTGGCCGTGCCCGGTCGGTTGCCGCTCAGCCGCCAGCTGGTGGCGTACGTCCTCCGCCACAGCGCGTTGGTCGTCTCCGCCGGCGGCTATCCGGCCGCCGAAGGGCGTCGAGCCGTTCGCGACCACGGCATGCCACCGGTGGTGGAGATCCCGCCGGGCGTGGACATGGAGCGCTTCGTACCGCTCACCCCCGATGAGCGGGCCGAGGCCCGCTCGGACCTGGGGCTTCCCCTGACCGGCCCGTTGGTCGTGAGCGTCAGTCGACTCGTGCCCCGCAAGGGCATGGACGTGGTGGTGAACGCAGCGGTACGGCTGCAACCCTCCTTTCCCGACGTCACCGTGGCCATCGCCGGCCGTGGCCGCGACGCCGAACGGCTCGCGGCCCGGATCGC
>DATDHU010000148.1:0-41582 GCA_036521415.1 Acidimicrobiales bacterium | reverse complement strand
CCGAGAGCGCACGATTTCCGGTGGCCATGGCGGCGGAGAGACACCCGTTCCCATTCCGAACACGGCAGTTAAGCCCGTCAGCGCCGATGGTACTTGGGGGGTAGCCCCCTGGGAGAGTAGGACGCCGCCGGGATTTCTCAGTACAAAGCCCCCCGCTCAGGCGGGGGGCTTTGTCGTATCCGGGCTTCGACGTCGCGTCCAGGGTTCGAGTTCGGGGCTGGTGAAGACGCCCAAAGGACTTCCGACCAAGATCGACCCGTTGACTACACTTCTGTGTCATGGCTCCTCGAACACCGCGTGGTTCTCCGCGCCCGCGCGGCACCGGGAGTTCCGACAGCCGCGGGCAGGGTTCGAGACAGGGCCGCCCTTCGGCCAGCAGTCAGAGTGGAGCTCGCCGGGGGAGCGGAGGAGCAGGTCAGGGGGGTCGAGACGGCCGGGGCAGCAAGCGAGGCAGCACGGGTCGCGCCGCTGGTCAGGGTCGACCGACCGGACAGCGTGGCCAGTCAGGAGCACAGCATTCGCATGCGAGCGACCAATCAGGACGTCCAGCGAGCGCTCCTGGAAGACCATCCAGCGGATCCGGTCGTCCAGCAGCGCGGCCGCAGAGAGGCGATAGCTCGGGATCGAGCCGTCCACCGGCGCGGACGCAGCGCGGCGGTAGCTCCGGATCCAGTCGACCGGGTACCCGCTCGCAGCGCAGCGACGGCAAAACATCAGCACGCCCGGCCGGGCGATTAGCCCGTCCAGCGGTCAGGCCGCTGAGAAGCGATAGCTCCGGATCGAGCCGACCCGCTGCGCGGCCGCAGGGAAGTGGCGGCACAGCATCAGCCCGACCGGCGGCTCGCCCGCAGCGGCAGGACCCCACGGCATCGGGTCGACCGACCGGAGGACCTCGTCGAAGCGCTCGCCCGGATGGGGATCAAGCCCGGGCTAACCGTCCGGGCGCCGGCAGCCGGGGAGGATCAGGCAGCCAGGGTCGACCGAGCGGCCCAAGCAGGGGCGGCCCGAGCAGCCGTAGCGCAGTGCGCCGGCCGGGCAGCCCGAGCAGGGGCGGCACGAATAGCGGCGGCGCGTCGAGCCGTAGCCCAGAGCGCCGTCCCTACGAGGACCGGTCCTCGGTGGTCCGGAAGGGCTGGGGGAGCGTGGCCCGCCGGGGTGCCAGCACAGTGCGCGACGGCACGGACGGCCACGGCGCCGGCACCGACGAGGACACGCCCGAAGGACGCAGGCAGCGCCGGACCCGCACCGAGGCCTTCGAGCCCGAGCGGTGGGTGGAGGCAGACAGACGCCCGACCCGACGGACAGGCGAGCCGCGGTCACCGTCGCACCGTCCCGTTCCCACCGCCGGCCCTGCCGAGCTCCCAGCTGACATCGCCAACGAGTTGGCGTCGGCCGCCGGCCCTGACTGGAGCACTCTCCGGACCCGCGTCAGCGAGCGGATGGCCGCCGGTATCGGCGCCTACGAGCGGGAGCGGTACCGGGACGCCTCCCGGATCCTGAAGACGGTGGTCGATGCAGTTCCCAACGCGCCCTCGGTCCGGGAGCTGGTGGCACTCAGCCAGTACCAGCTGGGCTTCTGGAAGGCCGCCCTTCCCAACCTGGAGGCCTTCGCCGCCCTGACCGGCTCGGTCGACATGCACCCGGTGCGGATGGACTGCCACCGGGCCCTCGGCCGGCCCAAGAAGGTAGAGGCGCTGTGGGACGAGCTGCGGCGGGGGTCGCCCGACCCCGAGGTACTGACCGAGGGTCGGCTGGTCCTCGCCGGCACCCGGGCGGACAACGGGGACCTGAACGGGGCCATCGACCTCCTGCTCGAAGCCGGCGCCGGCCGCCTGGTCCGGAACCCGGCCGAACGCCACCTCCGCCAGTGGTACGTGCTGGCCGATCTGACCGAGCGCTCGGGCGAGCTACCCCGGGCCCGGGAGCTCTTCATGCGCATCGCCGCCGTCGATCCCGATGCCTACGACGTCGCCGACCGGCTCGAGTCCCTGGGCCCGCCGACTCGGTCCCGTCGCAGGCCGAATGGGCCGCGTCGCGCCCGTTAGGCTCGGCTTTCATGGACCTCGAAAAACTTCTCGGTGACGAAGCCGATTCGCTGTTGAACCACAAGGCCACGGCGTTCCCGGCCGAGAACCTGATCCACCCCGGACCCGATCACCTGGACCGCGTGTTCGGCGAATCGGACCGCTCGACCACCGTCGTCCGCAATCTGGCCACGATGTACGGCACCGGGCGCCTGGCCGGCACCGGCTACCTTTCGATCCTCCCGGTCGATCAAGGCATCGAGCACTCGGCCGCGGCCAGCTTCGCCAAGAACCCGGCGTACTTCGACCCGGCCCGGCTGGTCGATCTGGCCATCGCGGCCGACTGCAGTGCCATCGCCACCACCCTCGGCGGGTTGGGCATCGTCTCGCGTCGGTACGCCGAGCGGATGCCCTTCATCGTCAAGCTGAATCACAACGATTTCCTCAACTACCCCAACACCTACGACCAGACCATGTTCGGCTCGGCCCGACAGGCCGCCGACCTCGGGGCCGTCGGGGTGGGTGCGACCATCTACTTCGGGTCCGAGCACGCCGACCGGCAGATCGGGGAGGTGTCCTCGATGTTCGCCGACGCTCATCGGCTGGGCATGTTCACCGTCCTCTGGTGCTACCTGCGCAATCCGGCGTTCAAAAAGGACGGCGTCGACTACCACGTGTCGGCTGACCTGACCGGGCAGGCCAACCACATCGGGGTGACCATCGAGGCCGACATCATCAAGCAGAAGCAGCCCGAGAACAACGGTGGCTACAACGCCCTCTCCTTCGGCAAGACCGACCCGCTCGTCTATTCGAAGCTGACGACCGACCACCCCATCGACCTGACCCGGTGGCAGGTGGCCAACTGCTACGCCGGGCGCATCGGCCTGATCAACTCGGGCGGTGAGTCCAAGGGCGAGGACGACCTGGCTCAGGCGGTCCGGACCGCGGTGATCAACAAGCGGGCCGGAGGGGCCGGGCTCATCGTGGGCCGGAAGTCCTTCCAGCGACCGACCGACGAGGGTGCCGCCCTCATCCACGCCATCCAGGACGTCTACCTGGACGAATCGATCACAATCGCCTGAGCTGCCGGTTCCCGTCTCGGACCGTCGCTGGCCTGGAATCAGGGCAGCGGTAGAGTGGAGTCGTGAGCGTGGAACCGGGGTAGACAGAATTCCACAGAGGGAATCCACGTACCGACAGCGTCGAGCGTCAGACCGGCGACTGCTCGCGGCAGAACAACCAGAGGAGTACGGGTGTCCGACACCACGATCAACGAGCCATCCCCGCAACTACTCGACCGCGTAGTCATTCGCTTTGCCGGCGACTCGGGGGACGGCATGCAGCTGGCCGGGGACCGTTTCACCACGTCATCGGCCTTGTTCGGGAACGACCTCGCCACCTTCCCGGACTTCCCGGCCGAGATCCGGGCCCCGGCGGGGACCCTGGCCGGCGTGTCCGCCTTCCAGGTCCACATCTCCGACCATGACATCCTGACCCCCGGCGACGACCCCAACGTGCTGGTGGCCATGAACCCGGCGGCGCTCAAGGCGAACACCGCCACCCTGCCACCCGGTGCGACGCTCATCGTCAACGTCGATGCGTTCGACGAGCGGAACCTGAGCAAGGCGGGCTACGAGGCCAATCCCCTGGGGGATGGCACCCTCTCGGCCTACACCGTCTACGAGGTGCCCATGACCTCGATCACCACCGAGGTGTGCAAGGAAGCCGGCGTGAAGCCGCGGGATGCCGAGCGGTCCAAGAACTTCTTCGCCCTCGGGCTCATCAGCTGGCTGTACACCCGCCCGACCGAGCCCACCGAGGAATGGATCGAGAAGCGATTCGCACCCAATCCCATGGTGAAAGAAGCCAACCTCCGTGCCTTCAAGGCCGGATTCCACTTCGGCGAGACCGCCGAGCTCTTCGAGTCCTCCTATGAGGTCCGCCCGGCCGAGCTCGAGCCGGGGGAGTACGTCAACATCACCGGCAACACCGCCGCCGCCTGGGGCCTCATCGCCGCGGCGACGCAGAGCGGGCTGCCGCTGTTCCTCGGCACCTACCCGATCACACCGGCCTCGGACATCCTCCACGAGCTGTCCAAGCACAAGCAGTTCGGCGTCCGCACCTTCCAGGCCGAGGACGAGATCGCCGGAGTCGGGGCGGCCCTCGGCGCCGCGTTTGGTGGAGCCCTCGGCGTGACCACCACCTCGGGCCCCGGCGTCGACCTGAAGGCCGAGACGGTCGGATTGGCCATCAGCCTGGAGCTGCCGCTGGTGATCATCGACATCCAGCGCGGCGGCCCCTCCACCGGCCTGCCCACCAAGACCGAGCAGGCGGACCTGTTGCACGCCATGTACGGGCGTCACGGTGAGGCGCCCCTGCCCATCGTGGCCGCCATGACGCCCTCCCACTGTTTCGCCGCCACCATCGAGGCCGTGCGGTTGGCGGTGAAGTACCGCACCCCGGTGATGCTGTTGTCCGACGGGTACCTGGCCAACGGCACCGAGCCTTGGCGCCTGCCCGACCTCGAGGACCTCCCCGAGATCAATCCCGGCTTCGCCACTGCCCCGAATCACACCGGGCCCGACGGCCAGGAGGTGTTCTGGCCCTACATCCGGGACGAGGAGACCCTGGCCCGGCCGTGGGCTCCCCCCGGTGTCCCCGGGCTCGAGCACCGGATCGGCGGGCTGGAGAAGGCCGACGGGAGCGGCAACGTGGCCTACGACGGAGCCAACCACGAGCGCATGAGCCGTCTGCGGGCGGCGCGGATCGCCGGCATCGCCAACGACATCCCGCTACTCGAGGTGGACGATGCCGGTGGCGACGCCCGGGTGCTGGTGGTCGGCTGGGGCTCGACGTACGGGGCCATCGCTGCCGGGGTCAGGCGGATCCGGGCCCGCGGCCAGAAGGTGGCCCACGCCCATCTCGTTCACCTCAACCCGTTCCCGTCGAACCTGGAAGCGGTGCTCGCCTCCTACGACAAGATCCTGGTGCCCGAGGTCAACCTCGGCCAGCTGAGCAAGCTGTTGCGGGCCGAGTTCCTGGTCGATGCGGTGTCGTTCACCAAGTTGCAGGGCCTGCCCTTCCGGGCCGCGGAGATCGAGGCGGCCATCCTGCAGCAGATCGGCCACATCGCCGACGGCCTCGAGTCGCAGGGCGAGCCGCACGCGGTGGGCGTCGGCGCGGCGGAGAGCCCGGGGAAGAGCCCGGGAAATGGAAAGGTGTCTGACTGATGACCGATGTAGCTGATGCCGTAGCTGTACCGGAGACCTCCCGGAAGGACTGGTCGTCGGACCAAGAGGTGCGTTGGTGCCCGGGCTGTGGCGACTACTCCATCCTGGCCGCGGTGCAGATGTTGCTGCCCGACCTCGGCGTGCGCCGCGAGAGCACCGTGTTCCTGTCGGGGATCGGCTGTGCCGCTCGCTTCCCCTATTACATGAACACCTACGGGATGCACTCGATCCACGGACGGGCGCCGGCCATCGCCACCGGCCTGGCCACCACCCGGCCCGACCTCGACGTGTGGGTCGTCACCGGTGACGGGGACTCGCTCTCCATCGGCGGTAACCACCTCATCCATGCACTGCGGCGGAACGTCAACCTGACGATCCTGTTGTTCAACAACCAGATCTACGGCCTGACCAAAGGCCAGTATTCGCCGACCTCCGAAGTGGCCAAGGTGACCAAGTCGACGCCGTTCGGATCCCTCGAGCAGCCTTTCAACCCGCTCAGCCTGGCCCTCGGGGCCGAGGCCACCTTCGTGGCCCGCACCCATGACATGGACCGCAAGCACATGATGGAGACGTTCCGTCGTGCCCACCAGCACAGGGGTGCCTCCTTCGTCGAGATCTACCAGAACTGCAACGTCTTCAACGACGGCGCCTTCGCCCAGATCACCGGCAAGGACAACCGAGCCAACATGCTCATCCCGCTGAGCCATGGAGAGCCGATCCGCTTCGGTGCCGAGGGTGAGCACGGCGTCGTCCTCCACCCCGACGGGTCGCTCGAGGTCGTCTCGGTCGCCGATGTGGGTGAGGCCGCTCTGTTGGTCCACGATGAGCACCAGGACAGCCCGGGCCTGGCCTTCCAGCTGAGCCGACTGTCCAGAGGTCCGTACGAGCCGACGCCCATCGGCGTGTTCCGGGACGTCGACCGTCCTGACTACGGCTCGTCGATGAACCGCCAGCTCGACGACGCAGTGGAGAAGAAGGGGACCGGTGACCTGGCCGGCCTGCTCCGCTCGGGCTCGTCCTGGACGGTGTCCTAGCCGCTCTCAGCCCGGGGGCGAGAGGGTCCGGTAGACCATGCCGCTGCGCGGCTTGGGATGGAAGAAGGTGCTCTTGGGCGGCATCCGCCGCCCGGCCCGGGCCCATTCGGCGATCTGTTCGACCGTCACCGGGCGCAGGAGCACGGCGGCCTGGGCCTGGTCGCCGTCGACCACGCCGACAGCGTCGCGCCACGAATAGCGAAACTCGAGCTCGTGCTCGGGCAGCTCGGCAACCACCAGTGCCACCATCGACGAGTCGAGGTCCGAACCGGCCGCTTCCGCCGTCCCGTCCTTGGGCGAGAGCAGCCACACACCTGACGGCATCACCAGGGCGAGGGCGGCAGATTCCCCCAGCGCGGCGGTGGTGCGGGGCGTGAAGTCTCCGGCCCGCATCACGTCGAACCAGGAGGAGAAGGCGTCAACCAGATCGAAGCCGTCGGGCAGGCCGGACAGGATCCGGTGCACCGGTCCCACGGCCAATTCCTTGTCGGACAGCTCGACCACCATGGCCATGACCAGATCGAAGTCGCCGGCACCGAGGTCGGCGCCGCCGAGTGCCTTCCGTTGCTCTTGCTGGAAGGCCAGGGACGTCTCGTAGCGATGGTGGCCGTCGGCGATGACGACGGGTGAGTCGGCAACCGCTGCCTTGACCGCGCCGATCGTGCCCTCGTCGTCGATCACCCAGAGCTCGTGGCGGACCCCCTCGTCGTCGGTGGCGGCGACGGCCGGCTGGGAGTCGATGTCGTAAGTCTTGGACAGGCCTGGTGTGAGCGAGAGGCCCCAGATGGGCGACAGGTTTGCGTTGGTCGCCCGGAGCAGTTCGAGGCGGTCGCTCTTGGGCTTGGGCAGCGTCTCTTCGTGAGGGAGGACTTCGCCCGAACCGTCGGTGTCCATGGCCAGGGCCCCAATGATGCCGGTGGTCTGGACGCCGCCGCCCGGAGGGGTCATCCGGTAGGCGTAGAACGACGGGTCTGGGTCGCGTCGTACCTTGCCGTCCTCCTGCCACTCGCTTAGCAGGTGGGCGGCGTTCTGGTACCGGTCGAGTCGGGCCCGGGTGTCTTGCTCGGGCAGTTCGACCCGCACGGCGTTGGCACTGTGACGTCGGGCCAGGATGGCCCGTTCGGGTGGCTCGATGACGTCGTACGGAGGGGCGATGACCGCGTTCGGGTCAACTCGACCGGTGTCGTACCGCAGTCCCTGGAACGGTTCGAATCGAGGCATGGACCTTGCGTAGCACATTCCCACGCCGATCAACCCGGCCTGCTGCCGGGTGTGGCCAGGGGCGACCGCGGCCAGGGATTGGCAAGGTTGCGCCCCTCCCCGGCGGTACTGTGGGCGGGATCGGTGAGGTTCGCTGGGGGGCCGCCGTCAATCGACCGGGCCGGCATTGGCCGGTGGCAAGCCCTCCCGGTGGACCTCGACGGTGAGGAGAAGCACGTGAGCGATCGTTGCAGTAACCCGATGGCGGACATGGGAGTCTTCCTACCCACCCGGGTCGGCGCATGACGGACAGGGAGGGGTCGGGAAAGACCAACGCCACCGGACGAAAGGCGTCGGCCAAGACCTCCGAGAACAAGACCTCCGAGAAGCGGGGCGGGGCGCGGGCGCCCGCGGCCGAGCGCCCGGCGGCGGCCGAGAAGGCGGGGAGGGCGGCGGCCCGGAAGTCCGCGGCGGCCAAGGAGCCGGCGACGCCGGTGACCCTCCGGATCGGGGAGGCGGCTGAGCGGGCCGGCGTGTCCAGTCGGACCTTGCGCTGGTACGAGGAGCGGGGGCTCCTGGTTCCGACCGGTTATTCGGTCGGCGGCGCCCGGCGCTACAGCGAGGACGACGTGGCCCGGCTGGTGCACATCCGAGAGCTGCAGTCCCTCCTGGGCTTCGATCTGGGCGAGATCCGGGATGTCCTGCGGGGTGAGGACGATCTCTCCGGGCTGCGCAGCGAGTACACGTCGGGAGCCGACGACACCCGGCGCCGGGAGATCCTCTTGGAGGCGACCGAGATCAACAAGAAGCTCCGGGCCGTGGTTCGTGCAAAACAGGAGCGGCTGGCCGGCATGATGGGTGAGCTCGAAACCAGGGCTTCGAGGTACAAGAAGCTGCTGAAGGAGATGGATCCGCCCAAAGCGACCTAACCGCATGGCCGGCTGCGATGCCGCGGCCCGAAGTGCGGCCTGGACGGTCCTCGCCCAACAGGGCGAGTCGCCGCCCGTAGACTCATGATGTGGATGGCATGGACAGGGCCGAAGCGCTGGGGGCAGAACGTGTGCCACTGAGGGTGGAGACCGTGCCCGGGCGGGGTTCGGACACCGTGCCTGTGCCGGCTTCAGACGCCGTGTCTGTGCGAGCTTCAGACACCCTGCCGCAGCCGGCTAACTCAGACACCGTGCCGCAGCCGGCGACTTCGGTGCCACCGACCGAAGATGAGCACCTCGACCGGGTCTTCACCGTTCCCAACCTGATCACGATGGTCAGGTTGGCCTGCATCCCCCTCTTCTTGTGGCTGCTCTTCGGCGCTCACCGCCAGACGTTGGCTGCGGTACTCCTCGGGGTGCTCGGGGCTACCGACTGGGTCGACGGCCACGTGGCCCGTCGGTTCCACCAGGTCTCGACGCTGGGCAAGGTGCTCGACCCGGTGGCCGACCGTGTACTGGTCGGCACCTCGGTCATCTCCATCATCGTGTACGGGGCCGTCCCGGTGTGGTTCGGTGTGGCCACCATCGTTCGCGAGGTAGTCGTATCCGTTGCCGTCTTGGCCCTGGCCTCGTTGGGGGCCAAGCGGATAGACGTGTTGTGGGTGGGAAAGGCGGGTACCTTCGCTCTCATGTTCTCGTACCCGGCCTTCCTGCTGAGCTACGGCTCGGCCCAGTGGCAGACGCCGTTCCACGTCTTTGCCTGGGTCAGCGGAATCATCGGCCTCGTGCTGGCTTGGATCGCTGCCGGCTCGTACATCCCGGTTGCCCGGCAGGCCCTGGCCGACGGACGACGGGCCCGCTCCGCTTCCGACGCGGTCGCTGCCAACCCGAGCGACACGCCCAACCCAATCGACGGGGACAACGTTGCCGGCCCGGGCTCGGAGGTCACCCGATGAAGGCGGTCATCATGGCCGGCGGCGAAGGCACTCGCCTCCGCCCGCTCACCTCGAACCAACCCAAGCCCATGCTGCCCATGGCGAATGTACCCATGATGGAGCACGTGGTGAACCTGCTCCGGACCCACGGGTTCGAGGACATCGTGGTCACCGTGGCCTTCATGGCCAACGCCATCCGGACCTACTTCGGCGACGGGTCGGAATTCGGCGTTCGGATGGTCTACGCCACCGAGGAGACGCCGCTGGGCACGGCCGGATCCGTGCGCAACGCACGCGACGAGCTCGACGAGCGCTTCTTGGTCATTTCGGGCGACGTGCTCACCGACATCGATCTGTCCGAGGTGGTCGGCTTCCATCAGAAGCGGGGCGCCATGGCCACGCTGGCCCTCAAAGCGGTCGACAACCCGCTCGAATTCGGCATCGTCATCACCCAAGAGGACGGCTCCGTCGAGCGGTTCCTGGAGAAGCCGACGTGGGGTCAGGTGTTCAGCGACACCATCAACACCGGCATCTTCGTGCTCGAGCCCGAGATCTTCGACTTCATCCCCGAAGGCCGCCCGGTCGACTTCTCGGGTGAGACCTTCCCGGCCGTCCTCGAGGCCGAGAAGCCGCTCTACGGGTACGTGGCCGACGGCTACTGGGAGGACGTGGGCACGCTTGCCGCCTACCTCAAGTCCCACCAGGACATCCTGGACGAGCGGGTCCAGGTGCAGATCGAGGGGTTCCCGCTCCGCCCCGGTGTGTGGCTGGGCAAAGGCACCGAGATCGACCCCTCGGTGTCCATCGCCGGCCCGGCGGTCATCGGCGACAACTGCTTCATCGGTCCCGGGACGCGATTGGGCGAGTACTGCACCCTCGGGTCGAACATCCGGCTGGGGGACAACTCTTCGCTGCAGCGATCGGTCGTCCACGACAACGCCTACCTGGGCTCCGGGGTCCGCATCGAGGGCAGCGTGCTGGGCCGGAGCACCGATCTCCGACAAGGGGTGCGGTGCGAGGAAGGCGTCGTGCTGGGCGACGAGTGCTTCGTGGGCGCCCATGCCGAGCTCCGGCCGGGCGTGAAGGTCTACCCGTTCAAGACGGTGGAGGCCGGGGCCATCGTCAACTCATCGATCATCTGGGAGTCCCGGGGCGCCCGGACGCTCTTCGGCCGGGACGGGGTCCAGGGACTGGCCAACGTGGACATCAGTCCTGAGCTGGCCGTGCGGCTGTCGATGGCCTGGGCCAGCACCATCGAGAAGGGGGCCACCATCTCGGCCTCTCGCGACACCAGCCGGGCCGCCCGGGTGCTCAAGCGGGCCATCATGGTCGGCTGCAACACAGTGGGCGTGAACGTGGACGACCTGGAGGCGGCCACGGTGCCGGTGACCAGGTTCCAGGTGCAGTCGTCGGGCAGCGTCGGCGGCATCACGGTGCGGCTGGTCCCCGACGACCCTGAATCGGTGATGATCCGGTTCTTCGACAAGGACGGCATCGACCTCGACGAGGCGACCGAGCGCAAGATCGAGCGCCTGTACCACCGCGAGGAATTCCGCCGGGTCCTGGCCCGGGAGATCGGCGACATCGGCTTCCCGCCCCGCGCACTCGAGTACTACACCGCCGCGTTGATCGACTCGGTCGACCTCTCGAGTACCAAGGCCGCCGATGTCAAGCTGGTGCTCGACTACTCGTTCGGCACGTCGAGCTTCGTCATGCCCAATCTCCTGGCCAAGGTGGAGGCCGAGGTGCTGGTGGTCAACCCCTACGCCAACACCAAAGGCGTCATGTCGTTCGATCGACAGGCCAGTGGAGCCCGGGTGGCGGACCTGGTCCGGGCGTCGGGCGCCCACCTCGGCGCGGTGATCGACCCCGGGGGCGAGCACGTCATGGTCGTCGACGACAAGGGCCACGCCCTCACCGACGACGAGGCCCTACTGGTCCTGCTCGAGTTGGTCACCCAGACCTATCCGAGCGCCCGTGTGGCCCTCCCCGTGGCCGTCAGCCGTGCGGCCGAGACCATCTGCGCGGAGGCCGGTGCCGAGATCATCTGGACCAAGCTCTCGGCTTCCAGTCTGATGGAGGTGGCGGCCAGCGAGCACGTCACCTTCGCGGCCAGCCAGACCGGCGGGTTCATCTTCCCCCACTTCCTTCCCGCCTACGACGCCGCCGCCACCCTCGTCAATCTGGTGGCCATGCTGACCGAGACCGGTCAGCGGCTGTCGACCATGGTGTCCGCCCTGCCCCACGTCCACATCGCTCATCATTCCGTGCACACGCCGTGGGAGCAGAAGGGCATGCTCATGCGGACCCTGGTCGAGCGTTCGTCCGGGCGCGACCTGGTCCTGGTGGACGGGGTGAAGGTGCTCGAAGACGACGGGTGGGCGCTGATACTGCCCGACCCCGAGGAGCCGGTGACGCATGTCTGGGCCGAGGGGCCGAGCGAGGCCGAGGCAGGAGCCAGGGCTCAGGAGTACTCGGTGCGCATCCGCCAGCTCCTTCGCTGATTTGCGCTCA
Organism: Acidimicrobiales bacterium; assembly: GCA_036521415.1. Classification (GTDB taxonomy): domain Bacteria; phylum Actinomycetota; class Acidimicrobiia; order Acidimicrobiales; family RAAP-2; genus DASXMT01. The sequence continues at coordinate 29,716 of DATDHU010000148.1, read as the reverse complement.
TCAGCTGTCCTCCGTCGCCGGCGGCAGTAGGCGGACGGGTCGGGTAGGGTCCGCAGGCATGAACGTGCCCGACGAACTCCGCTATTCCTCCGACCACGAGTGGGCCCGATCCGAGGGCGAGCGCGTCCGGATCGGTATCACCGACTATGCCCAGGACGCCCTGGGCGACGTGGTCTTCGTGGACCTGCCGGCTGTGGGCACGTCGGTGGAGGCGGGGGGGACGCTGGGCGAGGTCGAGTCGACCAAGTCGGTCTCAGAGGTCTACGCGCCAATCGCCGGCGAGATCGTGACCGTGAACGAGGAATTGGCGGGCGCTCCCGAGCGCCTGAACGAGGACCCCTACGGCGAGGGGTGGATCTGCGAGATCGTGCCTGCCGACGCCGGTGCCGTCGACGCACTCCTGGATGCCGGGGCGTATCGGGCCCTGACCACCGACTGACGTGCCCCTACCGGCCCAGGCCGGGGAAAGACCGGGAGGATCGAAGCGACTACCGTGGATGACGTGTTCTGCCACAACTGCGGCCATCGGAATCCGATGGGAGTGAATTTCTGCTCGTCGTGTGGCTCGGTGCTGGTCGAAGCCACGTCGGATACGACGGTCACGATCCAGCCCGTCGAGGAGCTGGCCGACCTGGCCGACGACGATGCGGCGGTCACGCTGCTCGAGCTGCCTCGCGGCGTGGGCATGCTGGTCGTCAAGCGAGGGCCGAACACCGGCAGCCGCTATGTGCTCGACTCCGAACTGACAAAAGCCGGTCGACACCCAGAAAGCGATATCTTTCTGGACGACATCACGGTGTCCCGGCGTCATGCCGAGTTCACCACCGGCGAGGGGGGGACGACGGTGCGGGACGTAGGCTCGTTGAACGGCACATACGTCAATCGCGAACGGATCGACGAGGCTGTGCTGGCCAGCGGCGACGAGGTCCAGATCGGCAAGTTCAAGCTGTTGTATCTGTTGGCCACGGGCGAATGAGGACGGACGTCGTCGAGGTGCCGGCGGAAGGGAGGTACGGGTGAGCGCACGCTCGTACCTGTCCATCGGCGATGTGCTGACCCTGCTCCGCCAGGAGTTCCCGGACATCACCATCTCCAAGATCCGGTTCCTCGAAAGTCAGGGCCTGGTCAATCCGGAACGGACCCCTTCGGGGTACCGGAAGTTCTACGAGCACGATGTGGAACGCCTGCGATGGGTCCTGCGCCAACAGCGGGAACACTTCTTGCCCTTGAAGGTGATCAAGGATCGCCTCGAGGACGGATCGGAGGGATCCGAGGAGGCGAACGGGTCAGGTGGCTCGAACGGAAACGAGGTCGACGCGTCGGTCGAGGAGGCAACGGCCCCCACGCCGGCGGCCGGCGTGTCGAGAGCGGCCATCGACGCCCGGGTGCACGCCGCCGACCGTGGCCCAACCGGAACCGACCGGGCCGACCGCGGCCCGGGGGATGGCGATGCGTCACCGGTAACGACCGGAGCAGGGCAGCCCGCCGGGACGGAGTCGCCCGACCCGGCACGCCTCGAGCACGCCGATCCCGTCCTGGTCGGTCAGGCCGCGGCCAGGCGTACACGGAGCCAAGCGGGTGCGCCAAGCAGAGCAGGTCAATCGGGCCGATCGGGCCAAGCCACGTCCGAGAAGCCGACGGCCGGGGCTGGCGGTCCGGGGCTGCCCGGTATCGAGGGGTCCTCTGAACGGGAGCCGTCGGGCACGGCCCGATCGGCTTCGGCCCGTGGCGGTTCGTCCGAAGGACAAGGACAAGGACAAGGACAAGCATCGCCGGCCGCCCGACCGAGGCGATCGGGGGGTTCGTCGGCGGAGGACCGGGACCCGGCCCCGACGGGCGCAGCCCAGCCCGAGCCTGCCTCGGATACACCCTCGGATGAACCGTCAGACTCGCCGTCCGGTTCGAGCGGCAGAGCCTCGTCATCGCCGACCCGAACGACTGCGGCCACCGGGGGGCGTCAGGCCGACCTCACGGGCGCCAGTTTGACCATGGCCGAGCTAGCCGCGGCCAGCGGTCTGGACGAGGAGGTGCTCGAGCAGCTGCGCGAGTACGGGTTGCTCGCCGCCACCCAGGTAGGCGGGGCCGAGTACTTCGACGAGGACTGTCTGGCCATCGCCAACCTGGCTGCGGGATTCGCCCGCTACGGTGTGGAGCCGCGCCACCTCCGTCTGTACAAAAACACGGCCGACCGCGAGGCGGGATTCATCGAGCAGATCGTCTTGCCCCTGGTCAGGCAGCGAAATCCCGAGGCTCGTCAGCGGGCCGGACGGACGGCGGACGAGCTCATCCAGCTGGGACAGGGGCTCCGCAGCACCTTGTTGCGGGGTGCGGTCCGCGACCTGCTCGGTGGGTGATCACATGGGTTCCCTCCCGCTCGGCTGGGCCAGGCCTTCTGGCGTCCTCGGAGCCTCGCCATGCGGCCATGGCGTGCCGGACCTGACCGCGGTTATCGCGTCCGGCGAGTAAGTTGCAACGCATGGTCGAAGTCCGACTTCGAGCGGTGCGGGTGGACTTGCAGTCGAACACGCCCGTACTGCTTCTGCAGGAGTCCGAGGTGCTCGGCCGTACGCTGCCGATCTTCATCGGCGCGCCGGAAGCGACGGCCATTGCCTTCGCCCTCCAGGGCATGGACACCCCTCGTCCGATGACCCACGACCTCATCCGAGACCTGCTCGATGCGCTGGGAGCCGACGTCGTGCGCGTCGTCATCACCGAGCTGCGCACGTCGACGTACTACGCCGAGATCGTCCTCCGTCACGGGGGGGCCGAGGTCCCCGTCTCGGCCCGACCGTCCGACGCCGTGGCCGTCGCCGTGCGGACCGGGACACCCCTCTACGTGGCCGACGACCTCATGGACGCCGAGGGCATCATGTTGCCGGCCGAAGACGAGGAAGACGAGGACGAGGCGGCCGAGTACGACGACGACGGCGAGCAGGAGAACCCCGAAGAGGTGGTGGGCGAGTTCCGGAACTTCCTCGACACCATCCGCCCCGAGGACTTCTCCCCGTAGCCCGGTCGAGCACGCCGGGAGGCCGAGGGCCGTCGGGGACCGTCGAGTCCGATGACGCCACGGTACCGGCACCGTGGCGGACGGGAACATGACCGATTCCACTACCGCCAGGACGGGCCGATGACCGATTCCCGTCCCGCCAGGACGGCGGCACCGGCGGGCTCGTGGCCGTCGCCCTTTTCGGCCGCAGCGGTGGCTGCCGGCAAAGTGTCCCGCAGCGGGCTCCAGGTCGACGGCCGGTGGGCCTACTGGCTCGAGAGCCGGCCCGACGAGGGAGGGCGGCAGGTCCTGGTGCGGGCCAGTGCGACCGAGGGCCCGACCGACGTCTCCCCTCCGGGCCGCAGCATTCGCTCGCGCGTGCACGAATACGGCGGCGGGTCGGCCACGGTCGAGGACGGGACGCTGTTCTACGTCGACCAAGAGGACCAGGCACTGTACCGCTGGGAGGTCGCCCCGCACGCTGCCCGGCCCGACAGAGCGCCGGCCGACACAGCCCCGACCGTCTTGACCGCCGCCGCCACCGGCGACCGATCCGTCCGTTACGCCGACGGACGCCTGTCGGCCGACGGCGGATGGTTCATCTGCGTGGAGGAGCGCCACCGCCCCGATGGCGTGACCCACGGGATCGTGGCCGTGGACGCCCAAGGCTCCATGATCACCGTTCCCCTGCTCGATGGCCGGGATTTCTATGCCGCTCCCCGGCCGTCGCCCGAGGGCGCCGACCTGGCCTGGTTGAGCTGGGACCACCCACGAATGCCCTGGGACGGTTGTGAGCTGTGGGTGGGCCGGTGGCTGGATGACGACGCCGGCCCCCGGGTCGCCGAGCCTCGGTGCATCGCCGGGGGCACCGACGTGTCGATCGGCCAACCGGTCTGGTGCCGGGACGGGTCGCTCGTCTACCTGTCCGACGAGTCCGGATGGTGGCAGCCCTACCGGGTGGACACGGTCGGCGGAGAGGGCGGGCAGGGGGCTCTTCCTTCCCTCCTGGTGGACGACCGGGCCGAGTTCCACGGTCCCGACTGGGTGCTCGGGCAGTCGACCCTGACCGAGCTGCCCGATGGGGCGCTGGCCTGCCGCCGGCACGCGGACGGATTCGATCAGTTGGTACGGATTCCTCCGCCGTCCGAGTCTTCGGTCGGCCAGCTCGATGTCGTGCCCCAACCGTGCGTCGCCATCTCCGGTGTTTCGGCCACGGCAGGGGGCGAGGTGATGGTGCTCGGTGCCACGGCCAGCGTCGGCCCCTCGGTCTACGCCGTGGGCCCCGCGGCCGACCAGGATGCCCCCACACCGGTCTGGGAGCAGGCACGACTGGTCAGTGCCGCCCCCATGCTCTCGGTGGCGCCTGGTGACGTCGCCGTGGCCGAGCCGGTGGAGGCGTCGAGCCCCCATGGTCCCGTCCACAGCCTGTTCTACGCCCCCACCAGCTCCGAGTTCGAGTCCCCGCCCAGCTCGGTTCCTCCGCTGGTGGTCATGTGCCACGGCGGTCCCACGGCGGCGGCCGATCCCGGGTTCGACCCGCTGGTCCAGTACTTCACCACCCGCGGCCTGGCCGTGCTCGCCGTCAACTACCGGGGGAGTGCCGGCTACGGACGCGCCTACCGGCAACGGTTACGGGGCCTGTGGGGGGTCGCCGACATCGACGACTGTGTCGCCGCTGCGGTGTCCCTGGCCGAGGAGGGCCGGGTGGACGGCGACGGGATGGTTATCCGGGGCACCAGCGCCGGAGGGCTCACCGCGCTGGGCGCACTCGTGCGCTCCGATCGGTTCGCAGCCGCAGCCGCCTGGTACGGCGTCACCGACCTCGAGGCCCTGGCCGCCGAGACCCACGACTTCGAGTCGAGGTACGTCGACACCCTGGTCGGGCCGTTGCCCGAGGCGTTGGCGACCTATCGCGAGCGTTCACCGATCCACCACGCCGACCGGGTCACCGGCTCCATGCTGCTCCTCCAGGGGCTCGATGACCCCGTCGTCCCCGCCGACCAGGCGGAGCGGTTTGTCGCCGCCCTCCGGGCCCATGGCGTCGACTGTCGCTACCAGGCCTTCGCCGGCGAGTCCCACGGCTTCCGGCGGGCCGAGACCCTGCGTGCGGCGGTCACCGCCGAGCTCGGCTTCTACGCCGACATCCTCGGGTTCGAGCCGCCCGAGGATCGGGTCGACACGGGTCAGGGCCTATGAGGCCCATGAGCGGCCGATGAGCGGCCGATGAGCGGCCGACGGCGGTCGATATGAGGCCCATGAGCGGCCGATGAGCGGCCGATGACCGGCCGATGATGGGGGAGCGCCTGGTCGGGGGCGAATCGGAGCCAGCGGTGTCCAGGCCGGCCAGGAGCCTGGGTGTACCATCGGCCGTGCCGACCGACTCGGATCGCATGGCCGTCGAGCCACCGGGTCACCGCTGGAGGGCCACCGCGATCGCTCCCGGTCTCAGCCGGATGCTCGATCCGGTCCGCCGCTGGTCACCGGAGTGGCGCGACGCCGCCCTCTACGGGATATCGGGCATCTTCGCTCTGTGCACGGCGGCGTGGGCCGGGATTGGCCTCTACCGGCAATGGGGGTTGATGGCCTTCGGTCCCTACCTGGCCGGAGGGGCGTTCATGGCCCTGGTCGCCTGGCGCCGCGGCCCCGGCCGGGGCCGACGACCGGCCGAGTCGGCGGCCACCGCACGGCGGTACCGCATCGCCCGCATCAGCGCCTGCGTCGTGGTCTTTGCCGGTGCCACGGTCGTGCCGCTGACCATGGAGGTCATCTGGCGTTCGGAGGGTCACGCCGCCGACCACGTGCAGCCCGAGGTGATCGTGGTCGAGCGGGCCGGCGTGGCCGCGGTCAACGGCCATGACCCGTACCGGGTGATCGACCGGAACGGGCACATCCTCATCCACCAACAGGCGGTCCCCGTCTACGAGCTGTACTACCCCTACCTGCCCGGGATGGTGCTCTTCGGGTTCTCGAGCGGGAGCAAGGTGGAGGCCCGCCTGGCCGACGCCCGCCTCCAGTTCCTGGTCTTCACCGTGCTGGTCGGGGGCTTCGCCTTGAGCCGCCTCCGGGCCAGTCGGGACGTCCGTGCCCGCGCCCTCCAGGTGCTGACCGTCTTGCCCACTGCGGCCCTCCCCCTGGCCACCGGGGGCGACGACATGCCGGTGGTCGCCTTGATGCTGCTGGGACTGGTCGCCCTCCAGCGCCGAAGACCCCTGCTCGCCGGCCTGGCTCTGGGCGCGGCCTCGTCATTGAAGTTCACCGCCTGGCCCCTGGCCTTCCTGGCCCTGTGGGCGGCCCGGGACCTCTATCGCAGCCGGGCCGTCGGCCGCTACCTCATCGGCTTCGTGCTCATCGCCGGGCCGGTGGTGGCGCCCTTTGCCCTTTCCAACCCGTCTGCCTTCGTGGACAACGTCATCCGATTCCCCCTGGGGCTGGCCGGCGTCGCCTCGCCGGCCGCCAGCCCCCTTCCCGGGCACATGCTGGTCAGCGCCGTGCCCGGGATCCACAAGCCCTATGTGGTGGCGGTCATCGTGATCGGCGCCGCATTGTTGCTCTGGCGCCTCAGGACCAAACCGCCCGAGAGCGCGGCCGACGTCTCACTGCTCACCGGATGGGTCATGTTGATCGCCCTCGTCCTGGCCCCGGCCACGCGGGTGGGATACCTCCTCTACCCTGCGAACTTGTTCGTGTGGGCCTACGTCCTCCGCCGCGCCGCCACGCCGGTCGACCTGGCACCGGACCCGTCCGGCGGGCATCCGTTCCCCGTCGTCGGCCGGCTCCTCGGTCAGGTCGGGTCGGCCACCTCGAACACCCGGAGGGTGAACGGGGTCACGCCCGCGCCGGTGGTGGGCGACACGACCACCCCCGCCTCCCAGTAGTAGCCGTCGCTACTCCCTTTCTTGGCCAGGATCGCGGTGCTCCCGGCCTGGTAGGAGTCGGGACCGTTGGAGAGGAGCTTCCAGCCCAGCCGCTTGAAGAGGACGGCGTAGAAGTCCTGGACCTGGTACGCGCTCATGGTCGAGGTGAAGTCGACGGTTCGGTCGTACTGGGTGGTGTTCTGGTCGGTGTTGAGCGATCCCGTGGTCGTGGTGCCCTTGGGCACGGCCAGGGCGGCCAGTACGTCTGAGGGGGGGTTACCCTCCTGCTCGATCGGCCTCAGGGCGTCGGCCGCCGGTGCGAGGTGGACCACGGTCCCGTCGGCCAGGCGCACCGACGTGAGCGTCAGGGTGGTGGAGCCTCCGGTGGCCAGGACCGATGCGGTGATGCCGCCGATCAGGATCACGACGGCGATGGCCAACACGATGACAGCCGGCGACTTGATCGACATCCGGCCGACGGGCTCATAGGCCGGCCCGGTCCCCTCGTCGTCGGGGGTCTCCGGGGGCTGTTCCCCGTGTTCCTGTTGAGCGAGCATGACCGATCACGAGACTACCAACGCGCCCCCGGGCCTCCGGGGGCGCCCGTCCTGCTCGCTCGGCCACGGGCCGGACCACTGCCCTGGGACGGGCCGGACCACTCGCTGTGGGAGATCCGGAACAGCGGACGACTGGACTCGCCCGATTACGGCGCTGCGGCTCGACGGTCCAGCTCGATGGCTGCTCGGATCGAGGCGACGGCGGCGCCGGCCGAGGCGCCCAGAACGGCCCACCGGGTCCGGGGCGGCAGCCGGGCGAACGCCACCAGCGTGACCAGGGCGTCCACCGCGTCGGAGGCGCCGGCCAGGGCGACCCATGGCCGGGCCTCCTCGTCCGAGCGGGAGAGGGCCCGGAGCGTGCCCACACCGAGGGCCAGGTCCCGGGCGCCGAGCGCCCTCGCCAGCAGCTTGATCGGGGTCGTGTCGACGGACTCCCCGACCCAGAGCCGACCCAGAGCGAGGGGCCCCACCAGGGCCGTGCCACCGATGGCCACCCGCCCCCAGGCGATCGCCTGCGCCAGCCTCCGCCCTCTGGTCGCACCCATCGTGCGCACGCTACCCGGGGGGCCCGGCACCCGGCCGCAGCCGGTGGAAACCCCGTAAATTCGGGCCGTGCGCACGCGCCACGACGCCCGAATTGGAAGATGCCCTGTTCACAGGATCTTTACATTTAGGTGACGATCGACAAAACTGACGGACAGCAACGACGCTGCTTCTCATAGCGTCCGCAGGAGGGGGCATCCGGTGAAAACCGGGTGTAGGTTCCTGTTACAGGGTGGGGAGCGGCCGGGTCGTTGCGACCCGGCCGCTGTCATCTCCGGGAGGACCACCCATGGTGGTCGAGCGGACCGTGTCCGCTACCTAAGCGCCAGCCGGCACCGCCCTGGATCGCCCCGGTCACGTATGCCTTGCCTTCCCGCACTGCCGTGGGCACGTCGCAGCCGCTCGCCAGCCGAGCGGCGATAGCGGCCGACAGCGAGCACCCGCTGCCGTGCACGTTTCTGGTGGGCACGTGTGCACCGGACAGCTCGATGACCTCGTGCCCGTCGAAGAGGATGTCGGGCACGACCGCCGGCGGCGGGCCCGATCCGCCAGGCGCGCCCACGCCGGGCAGGTGGCCCCCCTTCACCAGCACCCAACGGGCACCGGCTGCGTGCAGGTGCCGGGCGGCCCGGGCCATGCCCTCGGTATCGTTCACGGCCCCGGGATCGAGACCGGCGAGCAGGGCCGCCTCCCACAGGTTGGGGGTCACCACCAGGGCGTGGCACAGCAGGTGCCGCCGGTAGGCGTCGATCCCTTCCCGCTCGAGCAGCGGCCGCCCGGTGGAGGCCACCATGACCGGGTCCACCACCAGGTTGGGCAGCTCACCGGCTGCGGCCCGCTTGGACACCACCTCGATGGTCTCGACCGAGGCGAGCATGCCCGTCTTCACCGCCGCGACTGGGAGGTCGGCCAGCACGGCGGCGATCTGCTCGTCGACCATGGCCGCGGGCACGTGGTGGACGGCGGCCACCGTCACCGTGTTCTGCGCGGTGACCGCGGTGACGGCGGTGGCGGCGAACACGCCGAGCGCGGCCATGGCCTTGAGGTCGGCCTGGATACCGGCCCCTGCCCCCGAGTCCGACCCGGCGATGGTGAGGGCGACGGGCGGCCCGGTACCGACGGGCTGGTCGCTCACCGAGGGGGTGCTCATGGGCCGGTGTCCGGGTCGGGCTCGATCATCCCGGCAAAGGGGCTCGACGCCTCGGCGTGGCGGCGTCGGGGGATGCGGCCCGCCCCCCGTGCCGCCCGGCCGGCGACGACGGCGTCCCGGATGGCCGCGGCCATCGACGGCGGATCCTGGGCCCGGGTCACGGCCGAGGCCACCAGCACGCCGTCGCAGCCCAGCTCCATGGCCACACACGCATCGGAGGCCGTCCCGATCCCGGCGTCCAGGATCACCGGGACCTCTGCCTCCTCGACGATGAGGGCGATGTTGTGCGGGTTGGCGATGCCCATCCCGCTCCCGATCGGGGAGCCGAGGGGCATGACGGTGGCGCACCCCACCTGCTGGAGCCGCCGGGCCAGAATGGGGTCGTCGTTGGTATAGGGGAACACGACGAATCCCGCTTCGGTCAGCTCTTCGGCCGCAGCCACCAGCTCGATGGGGTCGGGGAGGAGCGTGCGGTCGTCCCCGATCACCTCGAGCTTCACCCAGTCGGTCTCGAAGGCCTCCCGGGCCAGCTTGGCCGTGAGCACCGCCTCGGACGCCGTGTAGCAGCCGGCCGTGTTGGGCAGGACGCGCACCCCGGCGTCGCGCAACAGGTCCAGGAGGGAACCCCGTCCCGTCGGGTCTACCCGCCGCACCGCCACCGTGGCCATGTCCGAGGCCGACGCCACGAGGGCCGACCGCAGCGACTCGAGGCTCGACATGCCCCCGGTCCCCAGGATGAGCCGGGAGCGCATCGCCACGCCGTCGACCACCCACGGGTCCGCATCGACCGCGACACGGGCACCGGCCGAGCTGGCGGCGATGGGATTGGAGACGGTCATCGACTCCACCGTACCGCCGGTGGGGTCGGATCAGCCTCCAGCGGCCGCCGAGACGATCTCGATCCGGTCGCCCCCGGTGACCTCGCTGGCCGACCACAGGCTCTTTGGGACCACATCCCCGTTCCGGGCCACGGCGACCCCTTTGGGGGAGGGGCACCATGCGGCCACGATGTCGGCCACCGTGGTGCCGGCCGGGCCGTCCCAGGGGTCTCCGTTGACCGAGAGGTGCACGGTGGCGTCCGGGCTCATCGGGGTTCCTGCCCCGCTCACGCCGCCCCGCTTCGGGCTGAGCCGAACCGATCGGGCCCGAAGGGGGCCACGACGTCGGTGCCCTCCCCGCCGACCAGCAGTCCGCTGAGCGCATCGGCGGTCAGGGGGGCGAGGAGGATGCCGTTGCGATAGTGACCCGTGGCTACCAAGAGGCCGGGGACGGCCGTGCGGCCGATCGAGGGGGCGTTGTCGGGGGAGCCGGGTCGGAGCCCGACCGCCGTCTCGGTCAGCTCGTACTCGTCGAGCCCGGGGACGACGGTCCGGGCATCGCGCAGTAGCTCGTAGAGGGCACGGACCTGGACCGTGCGGTCGAACCCCTTTTCCTCCACCGTGGCCCCGACCACCACCGATCCGTCATCCCTCGGCACCAGGTAACAGCTCTCGCCGTGGACCAACCCCCGAAGGGTCCGCTGGAGGCGGGGGACCTGGGCGGGAGCGGCCAGCCGGAGGGTCATCCCCTTGACCGGCCGCACCGGCGGCAGCGTCCCGGGCGGCAGGCCGCCGAGCTGGTCGGAGTGGCACCCGGCGGTGACGACCACCGACCCGGCCACCAGCGCCGTCCCGCCCTCGAGCTCGACGCCGGTGGCCCGGGGCGCGGCCGGGAGCGATGCGGCGCCAGCCGCAGGGCCGGCCGAGAGCGTGACCGCCGTGGCTCGATCAGCGAACAGGGAGACCCCGGCCTCCCGGCAGGCGACCAGCAGCGCCGCTACCAGCTGGCGGTTGTCCACCTGGTGGTCGCCGGGGACGTCCACGCCCCCCCGGAGGCCAGGAGCGAGCGAGGGCTCGAGGGCCCGGCACTCCCGAGCAGACAGACGGGTGGCGCCGAGGCCCAGCGACCGCTGGAAGGCGAGCACCTCGTCGATGGCCAGCCGATCCGACGCATCGGCCGCCACCACCACGGTGCCACGCCGGAGGTACCCGATGGGCATCCCCGATGCCGCTTCGAGCTCCTGGGCGAATGCGGGCCAGCGGCCGGCGGCGGTGACGTTGAGCTGGACCAGGGCCTCCTCGCCGTAGTGCGCCTCGGTGACCGGTGCCAGCATGCCGGCCGCCGCCCAGGTGGCACCGTGACCGGGCCGGGGGTCCACCAGGGCCACGGCCAGGCCGTTCTGGGCCGATCGCCAGGCGCCGGCCAGGCCGATCACGCCGCCACCGACGAAGACGGCGTCGAAGTGGCTCGGTCCAGGCACGATGCTCATCCTACGAGCGGTAAGGGCGGCCAGAATGCCCCGGGAGGCCGGATGCCATCTCCCATCCGCCCGGAGCCCAACGGGGAGGTATCGATCGTCGCTGGACGGGCCCAAATACGGTGGCGACCCGGGCAAACCGTGTAGAGTTGATGGACCGCAGGGCCAGCGTCGTCCCGGGCGGAAGACCCACCATCCCCCGATGGAGAGACCCTCCCTCGTCCACCGATGGAGAGACCCGATGACGACACGTACCGGCCTTTCCGCCGACCCCGCATCCGGCGGTACCACGACACCCGTGGCGCTCCGCCGCGCCCCGCGCGCCGGCCTGTACGTGCCGGGGTTCGAGCACGATGCGTGCGGGATAGCCCTGGTCGCAGACCTGCACGGGCGCCCGAGCCACGGTCTGGTGCGCCAGGGGATCGTCGCCCTCGAGCACCTGGCCCATCGGGGGGCGACGGGCAGCGAGGAGGACAGCGGCGACGGCGCCGGCATCCTCATCCAAGTCCCCCACGAGTTCCTGGCCGCGGTGGCCGGTTTCGACCTGCCCGGCCCCGGCGCCTACGCGGTCGGCATCGCCTTCCTGCCCCAGGACGGGTCCGAGGCGGAGAAGGCGCAGTTGGCCGTGGAGCGGCTGGCCGACGAGGAGGGCCTGTCCGTCCTGGGCTGGCGCGACGTGCCCTTCGACGACTCCATGCTCGGCTCGGTGGCCCGGGCGGTGATGCCCCGGATGCGCCAGGTCTTCGTAGCCCCGGCCCCGGGCACCAGCTTGATCGGCGACGACCCGTTGGTGGCCATCGACCGGCTGGCCTTCGTCCTCCGGAAGCGAGCCGAGCACGAGATCGAAGGCATCTACCTCGCCTCCCTCTCGGCCCGCACCATCACGTACAAGGGGATGCTGACCTCCCATCAGCTGGCCGAGTTCTACCCCGATCTCTCCGACGAGCGGCTGGTGAGCGGTCTGGCCCTCGTGCACTCGCGCTTTTCCACCAACACGTTCCCGTCGTGGCCGCTGGCCCACCCCTACCGGTACCTGGCCCACAACGGCGAGATCAACACGCTGGCCGGGAACCGCAACTGGATGCGCGCCCGTGAGGCGCTCCTGGCATCCGACCTGATACCCGGCCTGGAGCGAGCCTTCCCCGTCGTCACGCCCGGGGCGAGCGACTCGGCGTCGTTCGACGAGGTACTGGAGCTGCTGCACCTGGGTGGGCGCCCGCTGCACCACGCCGTCCTGATGATGATCCCCGAAGCGTGGGAGAACCATCGGACCATGGACCAGGCCCGGCGCGCCTTCTACCGCTACCACGCCGCCCTCATGGAGCCCTGGGACGGCCCGGCCGCGGTGGCTTTCACCGACGGCTCGATCATCGGCGCCGTCCTCGACCGCAACGGCCTGCGGCCGGCCCGCTACTGGGTGACCGACGAGGGGCTGGTCGTGCTGGCCAGCGAAGTCGGCGTGCTCGACGTCGACCCGGCCAAGGTGGTACGCAAGGGCCGGCTCCAGCCGGGCCGGATGTTCCTGGTCGACACCAAGGCGGGGCGGATCCTCGACGACGACGAGATCAAGTCGTCCCTGGCCGCCGAGCACCCCTACGGCCAGTGGCTCGAGGAGGGCCAGATCGATCTCGACGATCTGCCCCCCCGGAACATGCTGACCCCCCAGCACGCCTCGGTGATCGGCCGCCAGCGGCTGTTCGGCTACACCACCGAGGAGTTGCGCGTCCTGTTGGCCCCCATGGCCAAGACCGGCGTCGAGCCCCGCGGCTCCATGGGCTCCGACACGGCCATCGCCGTCCTGTCCGACCGGCCCCGTCTGCTCTACGACTACTTCACCCAGCTCTTCGCCCAGGTCACCAACCCACCGTTGGATGCCATCCGTGAAGAGCTGGTCACCTCCCTGGCGTCGACCCTCGGCCCCGAGGCCAACCTGCTCGAGCCGACGGCCGACTCGTGCCGGCAGATCGTGCTGCCCATGCCGGTGATCGACAACGACGACCTGGCCAAGCTGCTCTACGTCAACGAGGACGGTCAGACCCCGGGATTCAGCGCCTTCGCCATCGACGGGCTGTTCGAGGTGGCCGGGGGCGGCGAGGCGCTCCGCCAGGGCATCGAGGAGGTGCGGGCTCGGGTCAGCGCGGCCATCGCCGACTGCGCCGACATCATCGTGTTGTCGGACCGGAACTCCACGGCCGAGTGGGCGCCCATCCCTTCGCTGTTGTTGGTCTCCGCCGTCCACCACCATCTGGTACGCGAGAAGACCCGGACCCGGGTGGGCCTGGTGGTGGAGGCGGGCGACGCACGCGAGGTCCACCACATGGCCTTGCTCAAGAGCTTCGGCGCAGCGGCCATCAACCCGTACCTGGCCTTCGAGACGATCGACGACATGATCGCCTCGGGCATGCTCGCCGGGGTCACCCCCCGCCAGGCCCAGAAGAACTACATCAAAGCGGCCAGCAAGGGCGTCTTGAAGGTGATGTCCAAGATGGGCATCTCGACGGTCGCGTCCTATACCGGCGCCCAGGTGTTCGAGGCGGTCGGCCTCGCTCCCGACGTCATCGACGAGTACTTCACCGGGACGGTCAGCCGTATCAGCGGGGTGGGCCTCGGCGTCCTGGCCGAGGAGGTCATCGCCCGGCACCACTTGGCCAACCTGGACCGGCCCACCGAGCTGGCCCATCGGGAGCGGGAGACCGGCGGCGAGTACCAGTGGCGCCGTGACGGCGAGGTGCACCTGTTCAACCCGAAGACGGTTTTCAAGCTGCAGCACGCCACCCGGTCGAAGCGCTACGAGATCTTCAAGGAGTACACCCGGGCCGTCGACCAGCAGGCGACCAAGCTGGCCACCTTGCGTGGCCTGTTCCGGCTGAAGACGGGGGAGCGGCCGCCTATTCCCATCGACGAGGTGGAGCCGATCGAGGACATCGTGTCCCGGTTCTCCACCGGCGCCATGTCCTACGGCTCGATCTCGGCCGAGTCCCACGAGACGCTGGCCATCGCCATGAACCGCCTGGGGGGTCGGTCGAACACCGGGGAGGGCGGCGAGGATGCCGACCGGTACACGGCGGACGCCGACGGCGACCTGCGGCGGAGCGCCATCAAGCAGGTGGCCTCCGGTCGGTTCGGGGTGACCAGCGAGTACCTGGTCAACTCGGACGACATCCAGATCAAGATCGCCCAGGGGGCAAAGCCGGGTGAAGGGGGCGAGCTGGCCGGCTCCAAGGTCTACCCCTGGATCGCCAAGACCCGCTCGACCACCCCGGGGGTCGGACTCATCTCGCCGCCACCCCACCACGACATCTATTCCATCGAGGACATCGCCCAGCTCATCCACGACCTGAAGTCGGCCAACCCCGATGCCCGGATCCACGTGAAGCTGGTGGCCGAGGTGGGCGTGGGCACGGTGGCGGCCGGGGTGGCCAAGGCCCATTCCGATGTGGTGCTCATCTCCGGTCACGATGGCGGCACCGGCGCCGCGCCGATGACGTCGCTGAAGCACGCCGGCATCCCCTGGGAGCTGGGCCTGGCCGAGACGCAGCAGACCCTGATGGCCAATGGCCTGCGTGACCGCATCGTGGTCCAGGTCGACGGCCAGATGAAGACGGGTTGGGACGTGCTGGTCGGCGCCCTGTTGGGCGGGGAGGAGTTCGGCTTCGCCACCGCCCCCCTGGTCGTGTCGGGCTGCATCATGATGCGGGTCTGCCATCTCGACACCTGCCCGGTGGGCATCGCCACCCAGAACCCCGAGCTGCGGAAGCGCTACACGGGCAAGCCCGAGTTCGTGGAGACCTTCTTCGAGTACATCGCCGAGGAGGTCCGCGAGTACCTGGCCCAGTTGGGCCTGCACTCGCTGGAGGAGGCGATCGGACGGGTGGAGCTGCTCGAGACGGCAACGGCCATCGACCATTGGAAAGCGGCCGGCCTGGACCTGGCGCCGATCCTGGCCGTCCCCGAGGCCCCCGAGGGGGCCATCCGGTTCCAGGTGAACGAGCAGGACCACGGTCTGGACCGGGCCCTCGACCACCAGTTCCTGGAGGCGTGCCGGCCGGCGATCGAGAGCGGACGGTCGGTGACGGCCGAGCTGGCCGTCACCAACGTCGACCGGACGGTGGGCACCCTGCTCGGGCACGAGATCACCAAGCGCCACGGCGGGCACGGCCTGCCCGAGGGCTCGGTCGACCTGACCTTCCGGGGCTCGGCCGGCCAGAGCTTCGGCGCCTTCGTGCCCAGGGGCGTCACCATGCGGCTCTTCGGGGACACCAACGACTACCTGGCCAAGGGACTGTCCGGCGGCCGGATCATCGTCCAGCCCCCCGAGCAATCGCCGTTCGTGGCCGAGGACAACATCGTGGCCGGCAACGTGATCCTCTACGGCGCCACGTCAGGCGAGGTGTTCATCCGCGGCCAGGTGGGGGAGCGCTTCTGCGTCCGGAACTCCGGGGCCATCGCCGTGGTCGAGGGCGTGGGCGACCACGGGTGCGAGTACATGACCGGGGGGCGGGTGGTGGTCCTCGGGCCCACCGGGCGTAACTTCGGTGCCGGCATGTCCGGCGGCGTGGCCTTCGTGTACGACCGGGAGGACCATTTCAACGGCCTCTACAACCCGGAGATGGTCGATCTCGAGCCCTTGTCGGCCGACGACCGCATCTGGCTGAAGGACCGCATCATCTTGCATCGGGACGAGACCGGCTCGGAGGTGGCCGCCCAGATCCTGTTGGACTGGTCCACGACGTGGGAGTCGTTCGTGAAGGTGATGCCACGGGATTACCGGCGGGTGCTCGAGGCCACCGAGCTGGCCGTCGCCGAGGGCCGGTCGGTGGACGAGGCGGTCATGGCCGCACCGCACGGTTGAGGATCGCCGATCATGGGTGACATCAAGGGATTCCTCAAGTTCGAGCGGGAGCTGCCGCCCCGTCGTCCCGTTCCCGTCCGCCTGCGCGACTGGAAGGAGGTCTACGAGCCGTTCCCGGTCGAATCGTCCCGCGAGCAAGGGGCCCGCTGCATGGACTGCGGTATTCCGTTCTGCCACGAGGGATGCCCGCTCGGCAACCTGATCCCCGAGTGGAACGACCTGGTCTACCGGGATGACTGGTCCGAGGCCATGGACCGCCTGCACGCCACCAACAACTTCCCCGACTTCACCGGACGGCTGTGCCCGGCCCCGTGCGAGGGGGCGTGCGTGCTGGGCATCAATTCCGACCCGGTGACCATCGAGCGGATCGAATACGAGATCGTCGAACGGGCCTGGAACGAGGGATGGGTGGAACCGGTCAAGCCGGTGACCCGCACGGGCAAGCGGGTCGCAGTCGTCGGCTCGGGCCCGGCGGGACTAGCCGCCGCCCAGCAGCTGGCGCGGGCCGGTCACCAGGTGGTCGTCTTCGAGCGGGCCGAGAAGCCTGGGGGGCTGCTTCGTTACGGGATACCCGAGTTCAAGATGGAAAAGGCCGTGCTCGATCGCCGGTTGGGGCAGCTGGTCGCCGAGGGCGTGGAGTTCCGCTGCGGCGTGTCGGTGGGAGCTCCTGCGCCCGAGGTGCCCGGTGCGGCGGCCAAGGACGTCACGGTCTTGGACGCCCGGTCCCTGCGAGACGACTTCGACGCCACCGTGCTGGCCGGCGGGGCCACCGTGCCCCGGGACCTGCCGGCCACCGGACGAGGACTCCGGGGCATCCATCCGGCCATGGACTACCTGAAGCCCTCGAACCGGGTCCAAGAAGGCGCACTGGCCGAGTCGCCGATCGACGCCCACGGCAAGCACGTGGTCATCATCGGGGGTGGTGACACCGGGGCGGACTGTCTGGGCACCACCCATCGCCAGGGTGCCCTCTCGGTGCACCAGCTCGAGATCATGCCCGAGCCGCCGAGGGACCGGTTGGGGGAGAATCCCTGGCCGACGTGGCCGCTGATCCTCCGTACCTCGGCCGCCCACGAGGAGGGCGGCGAGCGGATGTTCGGGGTGACCACGGTGGAGTTCGTGAACGACGGCTCGGGTGCGGTCAGCGGCCTCCGGGGCGAGGAGGTGGAAGTGGTCATCGGCGACGACGGACGTCCCCGGTTCACCCCGATTGCCAACACGGCCTTCGAGCTGCACTGCGATCTCGTGCTCCTGGCCCTGGGCTTCGTCGGGGCGGAGCCGAACGGCGTGGTGGCCGAGCTGGGCGTCGAGCTCGACAGCCGGTCCAACGTCGCCGCCGATTCGGCCTGGTCGACCAACATCGAGGGCGTCTTCGTGTGTGGCGACATGACCCGCGGCCAGAGTCTGATCGTGTGGGCCATCGCCGAGGGCCGCTCAGCGGCGGCGGCGGTCGACCGCTACCTCATGGGCACGACCGAGCTGCCGGCCCCGATCGTTCCAGGCCAGCTCGCTCTGCGCTGAGCTGGGCGCTGTGCTGGGCAGAGCTCACCCGATTCGGTCCCATCACAGGATGGGCCGATCATTGCTCATCAAGTAGCGAGGACCTGTGCCCAGGGAAGCGGCAAGATCACCGGGGTTGTAGAGCGAGCACGCCTTCAGTGAGAGACAGCCACAACCAATGCACGACGTGAGGTCGTCCCGAAGGCGCGTGAGGGACGCAATGTGGTCGTCCAACCGAGATCGCCAGGCTCTCGACAAACGGGCCCAGTCGGCCTTCGTCGGAGTCCGGTCATTGGGCAGCGCCTCGAGGGCCCCCCGGATTTCCTCGAGACTCAGCCCCACCTGCTGAGCAATCCGGACGAAGGAAACGCGGCGGATGACTTCCCGTCGGTATCTCCGCTGACCACCGTCGGTTCTATCTGCCCGAAGGAGCCCCTCTTTTTCGTAGAACCTCAGTGCAGAGATGGCGACGCCGGTGCGCTCGGAGACTTGTCCAATCGAAAGTTGGTCCATGCCGAACAATAACTTGACCTAAAGCTATGTTTAGGGTTTACCGTTCAACGGATGGACTTCTCAGAGATTCAGAACCAGTACGCCGAGCAACTCTCGTGGTCCGACACCCGCTTGCTGGAGTGGGCCACCGAGATCGTGGGGGTGCCCAAAGAAGGCCCGGCCGATTCGTTTGTCCTTCATGCCCCCCTTGAGCTGATGGCGCGAGCGGCCTTGCTCCCGAATGTGGCTGCCGGGAAACGCGACCAAGCACGGGCCAGGATCGTTGGGATGGCCCTCACGTACAAAGCGGCGGGACCAAGCGTGAGCCCACCGGCACCCGTGTCGCCCCCGTCCGCCGAGGGTGCAGTCGACTCCCTGCTCAAGGCCATCGAAGCCTCAGACCTCGATGAGATCGACCGCTACGCGACGTGGTTGGGGGAACATGTACCTCCCGACCAGCTCAAACGCGAACTCGGTCCACCGCTCGCCCCCGCACTTGGAGGGGCCGCCCACGGGAGCATTGCTCTCCACCTCCTGGGTCGGACACCGGCCATCGGTGGACTGGTCCTGCGCGGCGTGGCCCGGGAGATCGGTCGCGTTCCAGAATGGCGAATCCGATGGGACGGCCTGGCCAAGGGTGGTCGCCCACTGGTGGACGCTCTTTTGGACGCGCCGGAACTCGGCCTTCCCGGGAGCGACTTCATTTTCCCAATGGTCTCGCACGGCGCTGAGAGTGCGAGGTGCTTGCTCCATGACGTTTCGAACGATCCAGGCGTTGGCGGGCGTGCCCTGAGCCGCGTGGCCGCCTGGTCGATGGTGCAGGAACCCCCGACGTACACACCCTACGGGTGGACGCATACCCTCACCATTCCCCAGGCAGTGATGTCCCTGAAGGTCGACCCTTCGCTCGCCGTGGCGGTTGCCGGCACCCTGGTCATCGGTTTCCGGGCCTCGATGGGATCTCTCAGACTCGATCCGGATCTGCCCGCGCCGGCCATCGACCCTCAGCGGGTCTCGAACCTTGCCACCGACGCGTCCCAACACTTTGACGCGCATGTGGTGAAGTACACCTTGGCTTGTTTCGACGCGGCTGCCGCCGACCCCGAGATGGCAGATCTGTACATGGCCGCGGCCTCGCAACTGTCCTCGTGGTGGTCGACGCAACCGGACGACGGGTTCCACGACGACGGGCTCGACGACGTGGGCGACGGGTAGGCCGTGAGGTTGCCATCCGCTGGACATGACGCGTCTGCTGGACATGACGCGACCCGACGTCTACCGTTTGGGGACTGGTTAGTCTCTACATCGACCTCAAGATCGGATTGGCCCCCGGGGGAGGATGAGGGCGTAGGGCTAGCCCAGCCGGGCCAAAGGGGGATGAACGAACATGAAGTTTCGATGTGCGCGGGTCGTGCTTGCGTCGGCCCTGGCCGCCAGCGTCTGCTTCGTCGGTGCCGTCGGGCTCACGACGGAATCGGCGAACGCGGCCACTGGGACGCCCATCACGATCGCGCTGGTCTGTACCTGCACGGGTGCGGGCGCTCCGGAGTACCAAGGGGTGCCCGGGGCCTTCCGCGCCCGCGTCGACTTCCAGAACGCGAACGGCGGGGTCAACGGCCACAAGATCTCGACCCTCGTCCTCGACGACCAGACCAGTCCCACCCAGGCGTCCACTGCCGTCCAAGAGGCGGTGTCCCACGGGGTCCTCGGCATCGTATCGGTCAGTGCTCTGTTCTTCGAGGGGGCGAAGTACGCCCAACAGGCCGGCATCCCGGTGACCGGCAGCTTCCAGGACGGACCGGAGTGGGGCCAGCAGCCCTACACCAACATGTTCGCCGCGGACAACGGCAGTGTCGACCCGAAGTACCCGGTCAACACCGGGATCGGGAAGTTCTTCGTCTCCCACGGGGGCAACGTCATCGGCTCCTACGGCTACGGCATCTCCCCGTCGTCCACCCGGGCCGCCATCGCCACCGTCCAGTCGGTGATCCACGCCGGCGGGAAGCAAGGCGTCCTCGACACCTCGGTGCCCTTCGGTGGCTCGGACTTCACCACGGCCGCCTTGGTGGCCAAGTCGAAGAACGTGAACGGCCTCTCGGGGGCGATGGACGACAACTCGAACTTCGCCCTGGCCACGGCCCTGAAGCAGGCCGGGGTGAAGCTGAAGGCGGTCGTCTTTCCCACCGGCTACGAGCCCAACGCCATCACCTCGCCCGTCTGGCAGGACCTCCAGGGTGACTACTTCTCCTCCCTGTTCCGGCCCTACTCGTTGCCCAACGCCGGGACGACCCAGATGCAGGCCGCCCTCCAGAAGTACGACGGCTTCACCAAGACCCAGTTCCCCACCTTCGAGCAGTACGAGGCCTGGGTGGGCGCCGACCTGATGATGAAGGGCCTGCAGCTGGCCGGGAAGAATCCGACGTCCGCCAACGTCATCACGTCCCTCCGCAACGTGAAGTCCTACAACGCCAACGGCCTCTTGCCCATTACGATCAACTACTCGACCATCTTCGGGCACAACCCGCCCAAGACCTGCGGCTGGTACCTGCAGGCCCAATCGAAGGGCTACGTTCCCGTCTCGAGCCAGCCCATGTGTGGCACGGACATACCCGGAACGTCGACGGCCACGGCGAGCTGACACGAGAGTCCGCGTTGGGCCACGACACAGGTAGTCGAAAGCTGGCGCCTTCTCGGCATGCGTTGGGTCGCCGGCGCGACAACCTCTTTCGACTCGGCCGTGGGCTAGTGATCGGATGTAGTGCCATTGCTCTCGGAGCCACCACACTGGCCGCGTGCGGGGGATCGTCTCCAAACTTGGGCGACCAGGCCGCTCACCTCCGCCAGCTCAATCCAGGGGCTCGCCTCGGTGGCGCGACGGTGGTGGGGACCGGCAATGGCCAACGGCTGGTAGGCCAGGCCCGTCCCAATGTCATGGTTGCCCTCGGACCCAACGAGACGATCGTCGGCGGCCCTGACAACGACCAGTTGGGCGCCCTCGGTCCGTATGCCACGATCAAAGCCGGCCCCGGAACCGCACAGCTCTTTGGCGGTCCCCACGCAACGCTGGTCAGCGGGACCGGAGGCGACCTGGTCACCGATTCTTACGACGACGGCACCATCCAGCTGACGAGCAGCGGCAACGAGGTGGTGGTGTCGGGCAACCGCGATCGCATTCTGTGCTCGCCAACCTCTCGCGACGACGTCATCTATGACAACCGAACGGACTCAGTGGATCCCACCTGCGTTCAGGACAACGCCCGGGTCCTGCCCGTTACGCACTCCCCGTTCGCTGTGGGCGTCGCCCGGCAGGCTGACGTGAGACTCGCCTCTGACGCCGTCTGCTCCGCCGTGTGTGGCCATGGAAGCGTCAGTGTTTCCGAAATCGGCGACTGCTCCAACGTCCCCGTGGATCAGGACTGCGCCGCCGCCTTTCCTCGGCGTTCCCTGCCTGACTTCTGGCAGAACGAGTACGTGCCCTCCTACAAGTGCCCGTCGAGTCACCCCTATCTCGTCAATAAGAGGTATGAACCTATGAGGATGGAGCTCATACACGGGGTGCAAGTCAACCAGCATTTCGTCGATGTCAGCATCACCGGTGGACTACGAAGCTTCAAGCCAGGAGCAGACTACTTCTTGGGAACGCTCACTGGCCTTACCTATTCGAGCGCCACGAGCTGGGCAACGGCCGGTGACGGCTCCTATCAGATAGTCCTGCACTGCACGAGCAACACGGCCCGCGCGTTCCCCGGCTGATGAGGAACGAACGGGGATGGTTGTCACGTGTGCAGGAGCATGCTCCCGTCACTGGGCGTCGTACTCGTCGTGGCGGCGCCACCAGAAGCCGGTTTCGTTGCGGCCGAGTGGGGCCCGATCGAGCCACTGGTACATGCCCCAGAGGCCGTCGAGCCCGCGCGCGTAGGCGGAGTAGGTGTGGTGGACGACGCCATCCTCGAGCGTGAATGCGCTCACGCCGGGCCCTTCTCGCCTGTACGTCTGCCAGTCCGTTCCGACCTTGCTCGCTGCCAACTCGTCGAGTCCCGAACCGTCCTCACCGGCTGGCGGCCGCAAGTCCACCGTGCGGAAGTTGTACTCCACGGCACCTGACTCCCACTCCTCCTTGGTGTGCGCGGCCTGGAAGTCGTAGTTGAAGTCGCTGTTGGACGAGGAGGCCCACGGGAAGCTCCAACCCATCCGCCGCTTGTACTTCTGCAGTTCCGCGAGCGGGGCCCGTGACACCGCACAGAGCGTGACGTCGTGATTGGCGAGATGGACGACCGAGCCGTTGAAGCCGTCCGCGATCGCCGAGCAGGACGGACACCCTGCCGTGTAGTCGGGCCCGAACATGAAGTGATAAACGAGCAGCTGCGAGCGGCCGCCGAACAGATCAGCAAGGGTCGCTGTGCCGGCATCGGTTTCGAAGCGGTACTGCTTGTCGATTCGGACCCACGGCAGCTCCTGCCGTTGCCGGGCCACGTCGTCGCTCCGTCGGGTCAGGGCCTTTTCGGCTTCGAGCAGTTCGAGCCGGGCCGCCAGCCACTGTTCTCGCGTTCCGGTCTTGTGATCGGTCATGGTTAGTCTCCCTTCAAGTGGTGACGACTGCTGAGATGGATGGCGTCAAGGTGGGGTCCGATGGGGCGGGGTCGAAAGCTGAGCGGTCTGCTCGGCAAGGCGCTTGATCGCGGCGAGTCGTCGGTCCCAGCGGGACGCGGCAGCACTCAACGCCTGCGCGGCGGCATCGAGACGATCAGGCCGCACCGTGTAGCGGACCTCGCGCCCCTCGCGTCGAGTGTCGACGAGTCCCGCCTCGACCAACACGACCAGGTGCTTGGAGACCGCTTGCCTGGTGAAGGGCAACTCTTTTGCCAGCATGGTCGGGGTCGCCTCGCCGTGGGCCACCAGGGCATCGAGCAGCCGGCGCCGGCCGGGTTCAGCGATAGCCGCCCAGAGCTGGTCGTCCTGCAGGTCGGTCAAGGGTCTCAGGCCGGCTGCTTCGCGGCTACATACTTGTCCAGGTCGCCGATGTGCTCGGCCCATCCACGGGTGTGCTCGGCCGCGTAGTCGTCTTTCTCCTGTTGCGACCAGTTCAGCCGGTCGATCCCGGACTCGACCACTCGCAGTCGCGTCCCGGCGGTCTCGGCATGGAGAACGAACTCGACGAGGACAGAGTTACCCTCGCTCGGGACCGTCCCGGGCTCGTAGGCCCACCGGTAAGAAAAGGAGCGATCCGGCTCGAACGCCTGCACGGTGATGTGAGCGACCATCTGCTCCTTGGTCCCACGCTTGGTGAAGGTGAGCGCGCCAACGTAGCCGTCCTCCAGTTCGACGTCGGCTTCATCGCTGAACCACTGGACGATTTGGTCAGGTTCGGTGATGGCTCGCCACACCACGTCAACGGGTGCCTCGATGAAGATCTCGCGTTCGATGGGCATCGACATGTCTGCCTCCTTGGACCGTTAGGCAACTATTGGTTGCGTATCTATGACCATAACAGAAGCCGCGATATTACGCAACCGTTGGTTGCGCATCTCTCGTGACCCGTGGGGATCCGACGGCAGTCGTGCCCCTGAATTCGCCGGCTGACTCCGCCGGTCAGCTCTCCGACTGCACTGTCGACCCGAACGCTACGGGCCCGCTTTTCTGAGAGCGAAAGCCCTGACGGGTCGGTCTAGGCCGCGCAGAGGTTGCGGACCGAGGTCTCGGAGAACCCAGTCGTCGGGCGGATGAAGCGACGCGGCCGCTTCCTCGGTGAGTACCAATTCACCGGGCGCTGCCGCCTTGACCAGTCGAGACACCTGGTTGACCAGAGGACCAAAGTAGTCCCCCTCCCTCGGCGTCACCTGGCCGTGACCAACTGCGCCCCGAGCGGGTGGGAGGAGCGGGTCCATCGCCGCCGCTTGGCATACCTCGATACCAATGCGGCAGGCTGCGTCGACTGACGGGGCGGCGAAGAACACCTCGTCCCCGATCATCTTGACCACTCTCCCACCAGCCTGCACAGCACTGGACCACGCCGACGACTCGAACCGAGCCAGGGCCAGGCTGTAGTCCCGAAGGCTCAGCCCTTCGGCCCACTGGGTAGATCCGACCAAGTCCACGAATCCGATGGCGACGATCTCGCCCGGCGGCGCTGGCACAGCCTCGTTCTTCGCCTCGTTCGGTGCCGACCAGCCGCGAGCGATGATGGCGCGGCGGGTGGCCCTGTCGAACTGCGCGATCAGTACCTGCGTCAGAGCCTCGGGGACCGACGCAAAGGCGAGGGTGGCAGTTTCCGCCACCTTGGCCCGGGCCAACTCGTCCGATCCCTCGCGCCCGGTTCCAGGGCCCAACTCGGCGTAGAACAGGGCGACTGCGGCCTCAGCGACATTGATGGCGGCGGCCCCCAACACCCGTGTGAAAGCCAGAATGGCCTCCTCGCCCATGAGCGCGACCGCCTCCTCGAAGGCCAGCATGAGCGAACCCAAGCCCTCGGGCACCCTGGTGTCTGCCGCAACCGGTAGGCCTACCGCCAGGAGTACCCGCCGTACCCGCTCCACCGGGACCCCATAGCGGGCAGCTACTTCCTCGAGCGAGAGGGTCGCTTGTTGGGTTCCAATACCCATCACCAGATCGCCGGCCACGCTCGGAAGGCTCCCCGTCCGGTGGGCCGCTGCCATCTGTTCCAAGGTGGCGCCGCGCTCCGACAGGTATTCAAGGACGGCTCGCCGCTCGTCGGCCTCTGGGGCGTCGGGGTCCCAGAGCCCCGCGCTCTTCCAGGAGTTGAGGTCCACTGACCCATTCTCTCATGGGCGCGCGCGTCCTACCCTGGCCAGACGAATGGCGACAGAGCCGCAGCGGCCCATCCGGCTGCCACCCCACCAGCACAGGATGACAGTTCCTTCGATGGCTATCAGGCCGCTCGAATGAACTCTCGTTTTCACTCAATGCCTTGCTGTGACCCATTGACCAAGCTCCCACCACCTCGATGTCGGGAAGACCGGGTCATGCCGTCGATGCTGGACAAGATGCGACCACGCGTCTACCGTTTGGCGGTTGGTTGATATCAACATCGACCTCAAGATCAGGTCACAGTCCTTTGGGGCTGAGGCCACAGGGGGCGCCCAACTGGGCCAAGGGGGAGGAACGACCATGAGGTCTCACTGACCCGCGGCAAGTCTGGCGAGTACCTCCAAGCCGTCTCGCGGGCAGTACACGAGGCGCTGGTCGCGGAGCTCCACATGAACCCGGGGGACGAGTTCCAGCTCATCCACCAGCATGAACGGAGCGAAATGGTGTTCAACCGTAACTTCCGGGGCGGCCCACGGTCCGACGACTGGATCGTGTTCACGATCACCGACGGCCTGGAGCGCGGCGAGCGGGCGAAGCGCCTGTTCTACAAGACCCTGGTCCGGCTGCTCGAAGAAGGCCCGGGTGTCCGTCCGGCCGACGTCTTCGTCATGATGACGGTGACGCCGCCGGAGAACTTCTCCTTCGCCGACGGGGTGACCAGCACCGACGTTGCCGCCGCCGAGGCGCTCGACGCAGCCGCGAAGGCCCCCGGCAGCCGGGAGACGTACACGAAGGCCGAGATGGCCTACGCCATCACCGATCTGCTCGGGCACCGTGACAGCAGCCGCATCCTGCCGATGCTGCGCCAGGACTTCGTTCTCAAGGTCCCTGCCACGCTGCCTTACGGCGGGGAGTTCACCGGCCCTGAGGCCTTCGCCAAGTTCTTCGCGGGGACACCAGGCGGCGCAGCGGTGTGGGAGTCCTTCGACGTCCACCTCGACCAGGTCATCGAGTGCGATGACTACCTCGTCGCACAGCTCACCAACACGGCCGTCCTCAAAGCGACCGGCAAGACGGTGGTGTTCCAGAACGTCTGGCTCTTCGAGGTCGGCAGCGGCCGCCTGGTCAGCGCCCAGCTCTACGCGGACACGGCCGCCGTCCGCAGCAATGCGGGCTGACCGGCTTCGATCCGGCCGCCTGGGACCTGAGCCATCAACGGGCCTTGATCCGCTTTCGAAATCCGGCGACAGTCATCTCGACAACTCGGTCATGCCCCCATTGGAGCACCGGACGGCCCAATCGGCTGGCGAGCCGCATGGCGGGCTGGCACATCTCGACCCTCCACGCCACCTCGGCCCAGGTTCCCTTATCTTCAGGACGGAGCCGGAGCCGAGCATCCCCGACGAGGTCCCCGGCGATCGTGGCGTTGATGGCGTGTGGTCGCTCGCACTGCACCAGATCGACTTCGAGCCGCATGCGGTAGGGGAGCGGTGGGGTGACCACGCCGTGGAGGACGGATCCGGTCAACAGGCCGTTGCCCTCGATCCAGAAGTCGCTGAGCCAGGGCCACCAATGCTCGAACTGGTCGATGTCTTCGATCTGATCCCACAGTTGCTCCGGTGGCAGATCGAAGGCGTAGCCATGTCGGTAGGTGAGCACAGGCGCAGCCACAGCACCCAGCGTAGGGGCGACATCGCCCGGCGCCCACGTCGGTGTCGCTCACCCGGCCGGCCGGGTGACACCGACCAGACCAGGCCAATCGGCATTGTCGAACCGGACGTTGGCACCGGTGTGCGGAGCGTCGATCATCTCACCGCCCCCCACGTAGAGGCCGACATGGTCCACACTGTTGGGCCCGTCACCGAAGAAGACCAGGTCACCCGGCTGCACCGTCTGCGCAGCGGTGACCGGTGGCCCCGCGTCGTATTGGTCCTGGGCCACCCGTGGAAGGGAGATCCCTCCCGCTTGGTAGGCCGCCTGGGTGAGCCCCGAGCAGTCGAACCCGCCGTTGCCGGTCCCGCCCCACACGTACGGGGTGTTGAGCTTTTCGGCCGCGAACCGGAGAGCACCGATCACCGTCCCGTCGGCTGTCGGCGTGTCGGCCAAGGCGATGGACAGCGCGAGGACGGTGTTCACGTAGGTGTCCGAGTGGTTGTAGTCGAAGACGGCGGCCCGGAGGCCGGAGGTTGTGCCGGCACCGTTGGAGCAGAGGAGCTTGGCCGCGGTGTAGATGGCATCGATCGGGTCGTACGGGGAGGCGGGCTGGGCCCCGCCGGGACCGATCACCGCGTCAGCGGCAAAGGTGGCCGGCTCGAACTGCATCGGACCCTCGGCCCCGGCCGAGTTGGACCCGGACCAGACACCTGGTGCGTTGGACTGCCCGTTGTCGGTCTCCACCGTCCCGATGCCGGCCAGGACCGACCAGGACAGTCCCGGGCAGGTGGCCGCGGCGAGCCGGTACTGGTTCACCCAGTCGGCGGGGACAGCTGGAGAAGCATCGACCCCTCCCGAGCCGGCCGCGCCGCCCCCCGAATCGGCAGGCCCGCCTGGGGTCGGTGAGGCGCCCGGACTCCCTCCCGAACCACTGGTTCCGGCGCTGGCGACCGCCACGACCGTCACTATCAGTGCGACCACGATTCCGGCGCACGCGATTCCTGCTCCCACGACGAACTTGCTCAACCCACTCACCTCACGATTCCAACCAGGAGTGCAGTGAGCGGCCGACTCAGAGTCCCTTGTCGCCGACGCTGGCGACAGGAGTCCCGCCCCGCCTGAAGAACGGCGGGCGACGGTGGCGCCCCTCAAGTACATCACCGGTTGTCCCGTCCGACAAGGGCCGTCCGAAACGGCCCCACCGGACGTGCCCGGACGCGCCCATCCAGCAGGGGCCCTGCCAGCGCCTGGCTCGACCGGCATCGATAAGCTCGTCCCACCAGAATCCGGGAGGCTCGCCGTGCTCAGTACCATGCAGGATGGTCCGTTACTCGTCAGTGGCATTCTCCGTCACGGCCGGACCGTCTACGGGGAAAGCCAGGTGTTCACGATCACGGGGCCTGGCGGCGAGCACACCTCGGCCACGTTCGCCGAGGTCGGCGACCGGACCGACCAGCTGGCCGCCGCCCTGAGGAAGCTCGGCGTCACCGGCGACGACCGTGTCGGGACCTTCTTGTGGAACAACCAGACCCATATGGAGGTGTACCTGGCCGTGCCGTCTATGGGTGCGGTACTCCACACCCTCAACGTGCGGCTCTTCCCCGAGCAGCTGGCGTTCGTGATCAACCATGCCGAGGACAAGGTGATCATCGTGGACGACATGCTGGTTCCCCTGCTGGCCCGGGTGCGCGACCAGCTCACCACCGTGAAGCACTTCATCGTGGCCGGCGGTGATCTCAGCGCCGAGTCGCCCTTGGGCGAGACCCTCGACTATGACGAGTTGCTGGCGGCCGAAGCGGCAGGCTTTGGCTGGCCCGATCTGGACGAACGTGAAGCAGCCGCCATGTGTTACACGTCGGGGACCACCGGGAACCCCAAAGGCGTCGTCTACAGCCACCGGTCGACGTTCCTGCACTCGATGGCGGTCACGTCGGCCTCATCCATGGGCATCAAGGAGACGGACCGGGTGCTGACCATCGTGCCCATGTTCCATGCCAACGCCTGGGGCACCCCCTACGCCGCCTTCTTGGTCGGGGCGGACCTGGTGATGCCCCAGCAGTACCTCCAGGCTGAGCCGCTGGCCGCCATCAACGCCGCTTTGCACCCGACCCTGACCGCCGGGGTGCCCACCATCTGGAACGACGTGCTCCGCTATTCGGAGAACCACGAGGTCGACATGTCGTCGGTCAGGATGATCGTGGGGGGCGGTGCCGCCGTGCCCCGACAGATGATCGAGCAGTTCGACCAGCGATTCGGAATCGACATGGTCCAGGGCTGGGGCATGACAGAGACAAGCCCGTTGTGCGCCCTGTCCATCCCACCCCGCAGCGCCACCCCCGAGGACGAGCTCGAGTGGCGGAGCAAGGCCGGCCGGGTCGTGCCCGGTGTCGAGATCCGGATCTGCTCCGACGACGGCACCGTCCTTCCCAACGACGGCGAGACGGTCGGCGAGTTCGAGGTGCGGGGCCCGTGGGTCACCGGGTCGTACTACCGCGAACCGAGTCCCGACCGCTTCCACGACGGCTGGTTGCGCACCGGCGACGTGGGTTCGCTCGACAGCAAGGGCTTCATGCAGATCAGCGACCGCACCAAGGACGTCATCAAGACCGGCGGGGAGTGGATCTCGTCGGTGGAGCTCGAGAACGAGGTCATGGCCCATCCCGGCGTGTTCGAAGCGGCCGTCATCGGCGTTCCCGATCCGAAGTGGAGCGAGCGACCATTGGTGGCCGTGGTGCGAAGCGAAGGGGCCGACCCCAGCGCCGACGAACTGGTCGAGTTCCTGTCCGACCGGGTCGCCCGGTTGTGGCTCCCCGAACGCTGGGCCTTCGTCGACGAGATCCCCAAGACCAGTGTGGGCAAGTTCGACAAGAAGACACTTCGCGCCCGCTACCGCGACGGCGAACTCGACGTCGTAACCCTGGATAGACCTGACAAGTAAGCGCCTAGGGGCAGCCCGGGCTGCCACATCTTCAGCGAGCAAGGCCGATATCATCGAAGAGCGCCGGGCCGCTGCGCTGTAGACAGCACATCGCCAGCCGCCGCGCAGGGTAGGAATATGACGTCTC
>DATDHU010000147.1:0-7011 GCA_036521415.1 Acidimicrobiales bacterium | reverse complement strand
TCGCTCGAACTGCCGGAGACCGCAGGCGCCGAAGCAGGGGCGGCGGCTGGGGTAGATGCTGTCGATGGAGCGGGGGCAGACGATGGGGCTGTGGTCGGAGCAGGCGCTTGCGCCTGGGCCTGCGTCGACACGGGGGCGCGGGCAACCGGTGCAGCAGCCTGGGACCGAGCGGCGGCCTGGGCCGCAGCCGCGTTCTGGGCCGCCTGCACGGCGGCCGCCGCCGCGGCCGCCTGGGCCGCCTGCTGTTGGGCGATCGCCGTCGCCAACTGCCCGGTCACCTGAGACTGCTGCGCCTCCATTTGGCTCTGGGTGGCCTGTGACTGTTGGAGTGCCCTTGCTTCTTGGGCCTTGTTGGCTTGGTCCTGCGCCTGCTGTTGGCCCAGGGCCACCTGATCGGACTGCAGCGCCTGTTGATGGGTGTGGAGCAGGTCGAGTGCGGTGGTGATGTTGCCCACGGCGATGTTGCGGTACTCCGTGCGGACCAACGCCGTCTGTTGGTTCGCGTCGAATGCGTCGACGATCTGGCTCGAGCCGTCGGCCCCGGCGTTCATGTAGGCAGTGAGGGCGTGCGACCGGATGCGCGCCATGTCACGGCCGATCTGCCGTGTGTCCTGGGCGATAGCCGCCTGGGTGCGTGCGATGACCTCCGCGTCCTGGTCGACCTTGGCCGACTCGACGCTGTACTGCTGCTGAAATGCACCGATCTGCAACTGCTCCTGGGTGAGCTGCTGTGAGATCTGGGTGGCCTGGGCCTTCAGGTCGGAGATCTGGTCGGCCGCCGCGGGTCGGGGAACGAGGACCACCGCTGAGGTGATCGCTGTGACGAGAGCCAAAAGAACCGTGGCCGGTGCCCCCACCCGGAGCCTCGATGTCACGTCCGACTTCGCCGTCGAGTACTGCCCGACGTCTGTCACAAGGGGTTCGAACTTATCGGCTCAGCGTCTGGGGTGCAAAGCCCGCCTCTCTGACCAGGGGTTATTGGTCAACCACCACCAGCCAGGGTGATAGCAGGCGAGTCAGGGCGATCCCACGGCGATACCCGGCGATCAGCCCGCCGGGCCACCGCCGACGGCACGACGGCCGGTCACCGCGGCCGTGACGATGACAGCGCCGAGCGCAGCCAACGACACGGCCGGTGCCGCTCGGGGTGTCTCCACCACCAGCACCCCGGCCACCGCTGCACCCAGCACCAGCGCCGCGATCACGGCAAGGTTGCGTCCCTGGCCGGCTGGTCCCTCGCCGGCAGCCACCGCGCCTACCAGGCCGGTCAGCGTCCCGGTCATGTACGTGCTGGACAGGCCCGGGTCGGCCAGCGACCGCACGGCCGCGCTCTGGATCCCCATGGCCATGGCCGCGAGGCCCAACAGCAGCAGTTGCGCGTCGGCGGCCGGGTGCCCGCCGACCAGTTCCCAGCCGGCCGTCACCCCAGTGATGAGGGCCAGCTCGACGACCAAGGCCGCGGTCACCCGGGCCGGCCAGGTCGGTCGGTCGCCCCCGGGGCGCCCGGCCACCAGCACCCCGGCCACCACCCCGATGACGAAACCACCGAGCGCCACCCCGACGTGGTCGGCCAGGGATCCGCTCCGGTGGCCGACGCTCACCCCTAACAGGACCAGGTTGCCCGTCATCACGCTGGCGAACACGCCACCCATGGCGATGAAGCCCATGGCGTCCATCCCTCCGGTGGCGACGGCCAGGGCCACGACCAACGCATCCCGGCGCTTGGTCGGCATGCCCCTCTCGGGGCCCGGGCTCAGGCGGAAACCTCAGCAGTCGAATCGGCCTCGCTCGACGGTAGGTCCTCGTGCACGCCGGGACGCAGCCCGCCGCTCGTTCCTGCCATGTCCTCCCCCGAGATCTCGCTTCCCTTGCTTCCGGGTCAGGGCGAAACGATAGTCCGACCGCCGAACCCCCTCCCGGATGGGGCGGCGGCCCCAACGGGGCGCGGAGTGGTCCCGGTCGGCCTAGCGGCCGGCGACACCTGATCCGGTCAGCACCGCGTCGCTCGGCCGCGTCTCGGCCTCGTCGACCTCGGTGGTGACCTCCATTCCGAGGGTGGGAACGATGCGGTCGAGCCAGGCGGGCATGTACCAGTTGGCCCGGCCCAGGATCTCCATGACCGAGGGAACGAGGATCATGCGCACCAGGGTGGCATCGATGAAGATGGAGGCAGCCAGGCCGAGCCCGAACACCTTGAGCACCCGGAGTGGGTCGCCGATCACGAACGAACCGAACACGCAGATCATGATGGCCGCAGCCGCGGTGATGACCCGGGCGGTCTTGGCCAGACCGTCGGCCACGGCCGAGGCGTTGTCCCCCGTCCGACGCCACTCCTCTCTAATGCGTGACAACAAGAAGACCTCGTAGTCCATCGAGAGTCCGAAGAGGATCGTGAACATCATGAGCGGGATCCACGGATCGATCGGGCCGGTAGAGCCGATGCCGACCAGGGAGCCGAGCCACCCCCATTGGAAGACGGCCACGATCACCCCGTACCCGGCTCCGGCCGAGAGCACGTTCATGATCGCTGCCTTCACCGGGATGACCACCGAGCGGAAGACGGCCATGAGCAAGAGGATGGCCAGCACGATCACGCCACCGATGACCCAGAAGAGCCTGGCCGACAGATAGGACGAAGCATCGACGCCCGCTGCCGTCTCGCCGCCCACGAGGGCGGTCACCCCGGTTCCGACCGTGACCCCCGGGATCACGTCGGTGCGGAGGTGGTCGACCAGCTCCGCCGTGCCCGCAGCCTGGGGCGAGCCCGTGGGATAGGCGATGATCACGCCGGTGGTGCCGGCCGGGTTGATCCGGGCCGGGGCGGCGTAGGCCACGCCCGGGGTGGCCCGCACCGTGGCATCGAGTCGGTCGAGCACGGCATGGCCTCCGCTGGCCGGGAGCTCCGCCGCGATGACCAGGGGCCCGTTGAACCCGGGCCCGAACCCCTTGGCCAGGAGGTCGAACGCCTGGCGGGTGGTGAGCGTCGCCGGGTCGTTGCCGGCGTCGGTGAAGGCCAGGCGCATGGAGAACAGCGGGATGGCCAGTACGACCAGGACCAAGAGTGCGCTGGAGGCCGACGACCACGGGTGGCGCTGGATCATCCGGCTCCAGCGGTACCAGAACCCGTTGTTCGAGGAAACGGTTCCGGACTGGAGGAGGCCGGGCACGTGCAGCTTGTCGATCGCCTTGCCGGCAAACCCCAGCATGGCCGGCAGCAAGGTGAGGGCCGCGGCCATGACCAGCACGACGGCGGCGATGGCTCCGACGGCCAGCCCCTGCATGAAGGGGAGGTTGACGATGAACAGCCCGAGGAGCGAGATGATCACCGTGCACCCGGCGAAGAGAACGGCGCGGCCCGACGTGGCCAGGGCCAGCACCACCGCCGCCTTCGGCTCGCGTCCGTCGTGGAGCCCCGCCCGATACCGGGTGACGATGAAGAGGGCGTAGTCGATCCCGACACCCAGGCCGATCATGGCCAGCATCTCGGGGGCAAAGGTGGGCACGTTCAGCAGGTGGCTGACCAGATCCTCGATGGCGAAGCCCACGGCGATGCCGAACAGGGCAGTGAGGATGGGCAAGCCCATCGCCACCAACGACCCGAAGGCGATGAGCATGATGATCATGGCGGCGACGATGCCGATGCCCTCACTGGACCCGGGCGAGGGCGAGATCACCTTCGAGATGACCTGGCCCCCGAGCGCCACCTGATAGCCGGGCGCAGCGAACGACTTGGCCGTGTCCACCACCCGGTTGACCGTGGCCGAGGAAATGGCCGACTGCTCCTGGTCGAACTGCACGACAGCGAAGGCGATGTGGCCACCCGGTGCGATTTGGTGCGCGGCCTGGGGGCTGAACGGGCTGACCACTCCCGAGACGTGCGGGAGCGCCTGCACGGCGGCGACCAACTTGGCGGTGGTGGCCATGGTCGCCGGGGCGTCCACCGGTCCGGGGGTGTGGATGACCACGTCCGCCGTGGTCCCCGCCGTCTCCGGGAACCGGGCCTGGAGGATGTTTTGCACCCGCTGCGAGGGCGATTTCCCCGACGAGAAGCTGTCCTGGAAGCGGCTACCGATGCCCTGGGCCAGCACGGTGATGGCCACCAGCCCGACGATCCAAAGGAGGAGGACGAATCGGCGACGGTCGTAGCTCCACGCCGCCAGGCGCCCGAGCGAGCTTCGTTCAGCCGAGGTGACGGACTCGGAGCCCGAGACACGGGGCGTATAATTCATCACTGATGACTTTCTACCACACATCGGGCCGCACGGGAACCGTGAAGGAGCCGGCTCGCATCCCCCCAACGAGGCACCGGTAGTGGTGCAGACCGGTCGTCGGCCGGGGAACTCCGACACCCGAAACGAGATCCTCGTGGCCGCCAGATCCTGCTTCGCAGAGCACGGCTACACGGAAACGAGCATCCGGGCTGTCGCCCGGCGCGGCGGCGTCGATCCAGCACTGGTGCACCACTACTTCACTGACAAGGCCGGCCTGTTCATGGCCACGTTGCAGGTGCCGATGGACCCCCGGCGGGTGGCCGAGACGGCCATGGGCGATGGCCCGTTCAACGGGGAACGGGTGGTGGAAGGATTCCTGGCCCAATGGGAGCGGGGCCCCAAGCCCCATACCACCTTCGTCACCTTGGCCCAGGCCATGTGCGCGTCCCCCGAGGTGGCCGACGCCGTGCGGGAATTCCTGGCCGATCGGCTGGCGCTCCACGGTCCGCCGGACGAGGATCGAGCCCTCGCCGGGCGTCGCCGCAGCCTCATCTCATCGCAGCTGGTCGGTCTGGCCTGGACCCGGTATGTCGTCCGCATGGAGCCACTGGCCTCGGCCAACCGGGCCGAGGTGGCCAGATGGGCCGGACCCACCCTCGATCGCTACGCGACCGGCCCGCTCCCCCCCGCGGTCGTCGACTAGGACGCCCGGGGTGTGGCCGGCTCGGGGCCCGCTTCGGGCTCTTGGCGGCCGTCCGCCTGCCCGATGCCCGTCTCGCTTCCCTCGTCGGACCGGAGGGAACGGGGCCAGATGCGGCGATCCAGGACCACGTTGAGCTCGGCGGCATAGATGCTGATCTTGGCCAGGATGAGCAGGAACCCGACGAGGCCGATGACGACAGCGAACTGTCCGTAGGTCTCCGAGCTGTTCCTGATCAGGTGCCCGACCAGCCCGGCGCCAACGGTGATGAGCGCGGTGAACCCCACGGCGGCGGCCACGGCTCCGGGTACGAGGGACCTGGTTCTGACCAGCTGCGGCGTCAGGGTGCGATAGGCGGCGGCGTAGCAGACGATGTTGATGACCAACATGCCCACGATGACGGGTACCCGGATGAGATAGCTCCTCCCCCCACCCGTGGCCCAGGCCCCGAGCCCGGCATTGACCACGAAGCAGCCACCGATGATGACCAATGCCCCGACGCTCCGCGCCAGCCGGGGCAGGAACCCGGGCCGCTTGCCCTTGGGGATGTCCCACACTGTGGCCATGGCCTGTTGGGCGGTCTGGGTGACACCCTGGGCCCCGTAGACGAGGAGGAGAAGGCCGACGACGAGGCCGACGACATTGCCCTGCAGCCGGCTCGACCCGGTGGCCGGGTTGAACTCGCTGCCGATGACCGGAAACTGGTGCAAGGTGGTGACGATTCCGTGCCCGAGCGAGGCGGCGCCGACGTACCCGAAGACGGTGACCACCACCAGCAGGAGCGGGTAGATCGAGGTGAACCCGTACCAGCCCAGTCCGACGACCAGGTAGTTGGCTTGGTCGTCGCCGAATTTCTTTGTCACTGCGTAGACGGGTCCGACCAGCCGGCTGCGTTGCTGCCAGCGGTCGATGCCGTCAACGGCGCGGTCGAGTGCCTTCACCTCCTAGTCCTTCCCTTCTGGGCGACGGATCATGCGTCGCCGGCCCCTTCTGGGCGACGGATCATGCGTCGCCGGGCTCGACCACCGAGGTCAACGGGGGACAGCGACCAGCCGCACGGGTATGGGCATGTGGCCGAGGTTGCCGGGGAGCGGCGGATAGGTGGCTCCCGGAACCCGTTCGACCCTGGCGACCCGTTCCAAGAGCACGGCGGTGGCCGTCACCCCTTCGAGCCGGGCGAGGCTCGCACCCGGGCACACGTGGGGACCGGCACCGAAGGTGAGGTGACCACGGGGCTGGGCCCGGTCGAGACGGAAGGCGGCCGGGTCCTCGAAGACGGACTCGTCCCGGTTTGCGGAGGCGATACCCATCTCGACCCAGTCGCCGGGACGAAGGGCCACGCCTCCGATCTCGGTCTCCGCCGTGCACCGGCGGCTGGTGCGCTGCACGGGCGCGTCGAAACGCAAGGACTCCTCCACATAGGCCGGTATCAGACTGTCGTCGTCCCGGAGGAGCTCGTAGAGATCGGGATCCAGCAGCAGGCGCTGCACGAGATGGGCGAGCAGGCCCCGGGTGGTGTGGACGCCGGCTTGGATCATGAAGTGGAGCTCGGTGACGATCTCCTGATCGCTCAGTGGCTCCCCCTCGACTACGGCCGCCATCAGCGTGGTGAAGACGTCCTCGGTCTGGTCGGGACGTTGCCGGCGAGCGGCCAGCTCATCGGCGAAGAAATTCTGGAGGGGATGGCCACCGGCGCCGACATCCGGCGAGCACGGTCGCTTCATGATCATTCCGTCGACCGACCAGGCCATGAACTTCGCCGCCGTCGCTCCCGGAAGCCCCATGACGTGGGCCATGGTCAACCCGGGGATCGGCATGGCGTAGCCGGCGTGAAGATCGCCCTGGCCGCCGGGCAGCATGTCGTCGAGCAACCCGTGACAGGTGGAGCGGATGAACGGCTCGATCCTGGACATCCGCTGGGGACCGAACGTGGCATTGAACAGCCGACGGATCTGGGCATGGCGGGGATCGAGGATCTCGCTCAGGAAGAGCTGCTCGCTCGGCACCTCTTCGATGCCGTCGACGCCCGAGAGCCGGCCGAGATCGGCCCTGAAGGACCCCACGTCCTTGAGCGAGGCCTCGACGTCGCCGAATCGGGAG
>DATDHU010000146.1:0-40548 GCA_036521415.1 Acidimicrobiales bacterium | reverse complement strand
AGAGGAGGTGAGCGAGACGACCAGGACAGCGGCGGCGAATGCCCCGTAGGAGAAGGGCAGGCGGCGGAAGACGACCAGCAGCAGGACCAGGCTGAGGATGATCCAGGGGATGTGGGCGGCGCTGCCCAGGTGATGGCCGTGGAACACCGCAGCCACGTTGTGCCCCACGGTACCGAAGGGGTCGGTCAATGGGCCGCGGTGGCCGCCTTGCTCCTGGACCCGGAAGGGGAGGAAGGCATCGCCGAAGTTGGTGCCGACCCAGGCCAGGAAGCCGCCCGTCCCGACGGCCGGAGCCACCACGGCGGCGATGCGGCCGGCCACCTGCCGGCCCGACCGGGGGTCATGGCGGGCCTGCCAGGCCTCGATGACGGCCGGGACGATCAACAACAGTCCGATCGGCCGTACCCCCCCGGCGACCAGTCCGGCCGCTGCGGCCCACCACCATCGCCGGGAGCGGAGGGCCAGAAAGGCCACCGTCGTACACAGCAGGAGTGTCCCTTCGGCATACCCCAGGACCAACGTGTAGGCGGGCGGGGCCAGGGCGAGCAGCCAGACGGTCCGCCGGGCCAGGTCCGGGTCGCCGGTCTCCCGCTGCACCAACAGGACCAAGACGGCCATGCCGGCCAGGGCGCAGGCGTTGGCGACGGCAACAACGGCAACGCCCGTCCCGATCCCCGGGATCCACCCGAGGGCTCGGGCGACCATGGGGAACACCGGGAAGAAGCGGAGGGACTCCTGTCCCGAGGCCGCGTAGCCGTGCCCGGCGATGGACTGGTACCAGCCTGCGTCCCACCCGAGGAGCCCCTGGTGGGCTCGGGCGACGGCGGCGGCGTTGTGGGGCCGGACGGTCGAGACGGTGAGCCGGGCGAGCACCAGGGAACCGACCACGAGGATACGGCTGAGCGCCCAGGCCGGAAGGGCCACGAGCATGGCGCGACCAAGGACCCGCTCCCGGTTGCGCACCGGATCGGTCAGGGCGTCGTCGGTGCGTATTGGACCAGCCCCATCGGTTGGTAGAACTGGGCTGGAATGCCGGTGAGCAGGTACGTCGAACGGAGCTTGGTGTCGTAGCTCAGGGATTGGAGGATCTGCTCGCACTTCGTGCCGAAGGTCTGGTACCCGCCGTACCAGACCACGAAGATCTGATGGCTCGGCCCGGCCATGCGCTCGAGTTGGGCGGCGAAGCGGACAGGCGACCCCTTCCGTGACGCAGTGGAGTAGTCGACCCAGTTGACGTACGTCGGTCCCGTGCCCCTCGGGAAGGTGATCTGCCGGTAACGGCCCTGTGGCAACAGCCGGTTGACGGAGGGGCCCAACTGGTCGGGGCAGTAGGCGATCACGTCTCCGGGCTTGGCCCTCGGGGCCAAGGCCGCCGCCACCTGACCGGCCTGAGTCCGGTTGGTGGTGACGTTGGGAATGGCGCCGGCCAATCCGGCCGCCACGGCGACGGCCAGGATCACGGCGCGGATGCGGAGGTCGAGAAAGGTGGACATGCCCAACGCCACCAGCAAGATCAGGGGGATGAATACGATCGACGCGTAGCGGGCGTCGAAGGCGCTGTTGGAGGCAAACCCACCGATGACGGCCAAGGCCAAGGTGCCCACGATCACCACTGCTATGGGGCGCCCGAGCGGGCGGGTGCGAATATCGATATCGATGTGATGGCGGCTGACGGCCATGCCGAACAGACCGAGCCCGGCGAGGGCGAAGAAGATGAGGGCCAGGACCCGGCCCTGGCTGGTGGGGCCGCCGGCGAACGAGGTGATGGCGTTGACCATGGCCGCGAAGTTGGCCGGTGCCGACCATGGTGTCCCCGTGTGCTTGGACTGGTAGAGGAAGATCTCGACCCAGGGGACGAAGGTCAGGCACCCGATCACGATGGCCACGAACACGACGCGGGCGTGTCGCCGCCAGACCGCCCGGCCGCGCCAGGCCTGGAAGGCCAGCCACACCAGGGTGGTGGCGATCAGGTACATGGACCAGTAGTGGCTGTAGAGCAGCAACCCGGTGATGGCGCCCACCGCGATCAGGTTCCCGGCCCGAGGTTGTCGCAGGGCACGGTCGATGGCCAGGAAGCCGAGGACGGTGAGCAGCGCCACTAGGGCGTACATCCTCGTCTCGGTGTCGTAGCGCACAGCGAAGGGCGAGGTGGCGACCAGGATCATCGCCGAGAACCCGATGACCCGGCCGCCCAGGCGGCGGCCGGCCACCCAGGCCAAGGGCACGGTGGCCACGCCCATCACCCCCGACAGCGAGCGCACGGCCAGGTCGGAGGACCCGAAGATCCCCATCCAGAAGTGAAGGAGGACGTAGAAGAGCGGTGGTGCCCCGTCCCGCTTGAGGTAGGACGGGAGGTCGTGCAGGGGCAGCTTGGCGATGTTGACGGTGAGCGCCTCGTCGAGCCACAGGTCCGAGCGGGTCCAGAAGCGGAGCACCAAGGTGAGCGCGAGGAGGAGGCCGACGGCCACACCGATGGCCAGGGTCACCCTGGGGCTGAAGTGCTCGATGTGATCCCCGGCGCCGAGGAGCGGGCCGCGCACCGGGTGTCGGGGTCCCTCGCCGTCCGGGCTCGCTCGTCCCGACCCGGATTCGGCCGGGTCGACCGCCACCACCGGGTCTGCCTCGGCCCCGGCGGCGCGGCGGCCGGTCGCCTCGGGCGCGTTCACTGGCGTCGTCCCCATGCCAGCCGATTCCATGGGTGGCATGGTAGTGATGCGTCGACCCGAAGTTGGAGCCAGGAGGTAAGGGGGTCTCGACCGGGACGCTACCGAGCGGTAACGTCCCAGTCGACTACCGAGGAAATCAGCCCGGGGGGGAATTCAATCAGAGGGGGGAAGTATGAAAGACGGCAGGAAAAGGCCAGAGCGGAACGACGTGAGGACGTCGGAAGAGCCGTTGCGTGAGCCCGGAGGTTCGAAGGAATCGAACACGTCCAATGAGCTCAGCCGTCGGAAGTTCCTGTCGCGCGGTGCGGCCACCGCCGGTGTCGTGGCGGCCGCCGGGATCGCCGGCCCCGGCGTGTTGGGAAAGGCCTCGCCCTTGGGTGCGGGCGTGGCCGGTGCGGCCACCACATCGAGCAAGGCCGGCATCGGGAAGGGGACTCCCCGCCGGGGTGGGACGGCCATCCTCGGGACCACGGCCGACATCGACGGCTTCTACCCGCCGGCCAACCACTGGGACGTCAACGGGTATCTGTACGCCAACTCCATCTACGACCCCCTGACCGCGGTGGGTGCCGATGGCCAGATCCGGCCCTATCTGGCCCAGTCGGTGACCCCGAACGCGGACAAGACGGTGTGGACCATCACCCTCCGGCCCAACGTCACCTTCTCGGACGGCTCGGCCCTCGATGCCACCGTGCTCAAGAACAACCTCGACGCCCTCAAGTCCTCGGCGCTGACCGGCACCGCGCTCAAGCCCATCGAGGGCTTCGCCGTCAGCGGCCCGATGTCCGTGGACGTCACCTGCGCGCAGCCGTTGGTGGCCTTCCCCTACTACCTCGCCACCCAGGTCGGCTACATCGTGGGCCAGTCCATGATCGACGGCGCAACGAACTCGACGCCGCCGACTCCAGTCGGGACAGGGCCATTCACCTACACCTCTTGGAACCCCAACGATCACTTCACCGCCACCCGGAACCCCCACTACTGGCGGAGCGGCTATCCCTACCTGGACCAGATCACCTTCAAGCCCATCCCCGACACGTCCCAGCGTGAGGCCACGCTGAAGGCCGGAGGGGTCGACCTCATCTTCTCCATCGACCCCAACACCGTCGACCATTTCCAGGACCAGTCGGCGTACCAGGTGGTGGACAGCCTCTCCCAGAAGGCGGGCGAGCCGGACATGAACTTCATCATCTTGAACTGTGACGTACCGCCGACCGACGACCTGGGGATTCGCCAGGCCCTGGCCATGGGGATGGACCAACAGACCCTCCAGAAGCTCTTCGGCGGGGGCCTGGGCGAGGTGTCCAACAGCCCGTTCCCCCCAGGGTCGCCGTTCTACTCCACCACCGCCTACCCCGCCTTCAACCAGGCCGGGGCCAGGAGGCTGGTGGCGGCGTACAAGAAGGCCCACGGGACGCCCACCATCGAACTGGGGACCATACCCGACCCCCGCCTGACCCGATTGACGCAGGTGCTCCAGCAGATGTGGCAACAGGTCGGCTTCACCATCAACCTGAAGACCGTCGAGCAGGCGACGCTCATCTCGAACGCCATCTCCGGCAAGTTCCAGGCCTACACCTTCTACCAGTACGCCGCCGGGGACCCCGACATCAACTACGTATGGTGGAGCACGACCACGCTGGCGCCGGTCGGCGGCATCGCCTTGAACTTCGCCCGGAACTCTGACCCGCAGATCGAGGCCGCGCTCCAGACGGGGCGGTCGAATTCGAACATCGGGGCACGGTCCAAGGCCTACCAGACGGTGGGCAAGCGGCTCGGCGTCGACCTCCCCTATCTGTGGCTGGGCCAGACCGTCTGGTCGGAGGTGGGTGACCAGCGGATCCAGAATTTCGCCAATCCCAAGCTTCCCGACGGGTCGCCGGGGAAGCCCTTCGACAATGGCATCCTCTTCCCGACCCAGATCTGGATGGCCGGCTAACCGCCGGAGAGGGAACCAGGAACCCGGACACCGATGGGCAAGTACCTCGCCAAACGCCTCGTCCAGCTGATCGTCGTCATATTCATCATCTCGATCCTGGCCTTCCTGCTCGTCCACATCCTGCCCGGAGACCCCACCGTCGCCATCCTCGGGCCCAACGACAACGCCCACAACCGGGCCCTGCTCCTCCAACAGCTGGGCCTCAACCAGCCCCTTTGGCACCAGTACCTCATCTGGGTCGGCCACGCCCTGCAGGGGAACCTGGGCCAGTCCTACCTCACCCATGAGCCGGTCAGCCAGACCATCGCCACCGGCTTTCCCATCGACCTCGAGCTCATCATCATCTCCCAGGTCCTGGCCCTGCTCGTGGCCATCCCGTTGGCCCTGGCGTCGGCCCGCCGGCCCGAGCGCTGGCTCGACCGGGTGGCGACCACCTCCACCTTCGGCATGCTGGCCCTCCCCGCCTTTGTGATCGCGCCGATCATGGTGGCCGTGTTCGCCGTCGCCCTCCGATGGTTCCCGGCAACCGGCTACGTGCCCTTCTCGCAGAACCCGGCCACCAACCTCCACGACATGATCCTCCCCTCCCTGGCCCTCACGGCCGGGTCGATCGCCGTCTACTTCCGGCTGCTCCGCTCCGACCTGTTGGCCACCCTGCAGGAGGACTTCATCACCATGGCCCGGTCCAAGGGCCTGTCCCCCAGCCGGGTCATGGCCCGGCACGCATTCCGGCCCTCGACCTTCTCCCTCCTGGCCGCGGCGGGCGTGAACATCGGGAGCCTGCTGGCCGGCGCCTTCATCGTCGAGTACCTGTTCGCCATCAACGGTCTCGGGTACTCCATCGTCCAGGCCGTGCAACAGCGCGACTACCTCGTGGTCCAGGGGATCGCCCTGGTGGTGGCCATCGCCTACGTCATCTTGCAGTTCGCGGTGGACTTCCTGTTCACCGTGGTCGACCCGAGAGTGGCCCGTGCCTGACGACCGCGCCGTCGCCACCACCGAGACCCACGGCCGACTGCTGGCCGGCACTCAGCCGGGTGACGCGGCGTGGGCAGAGACCTCGGTGGCGCTGTACACCGACGGCCACGGTGGCGCCGACGAGATCGCCGAACCGAGGAAGCTGGGCGTGGTCTTTTGGATCTGTATCGGGTGGGTGGCGCTCGTCCTCTTCGGCGCCATCTTCGCCAACCTGCTGCCCCTCCAGAGCCCCACCTTCCAGAACTACACGGCCATCAACGCCCATCCCAGCATGGCCCACCTGCTGGGCACCGACGACCTCGGTCGCGACCTGCTCAGCCGGATCATCTACGGGTCCCGGGTCTCATTGATCGTGGGCTTCGCCTCGGTGGCCATCGGGATGCTCGTCGGCGGCACCCTGGGGCTGGTCTCCGGCTACCGCGGTGGTCGGATCGACAACATCCTCAACGCCGGCTCCTTCGTGCTCCTGGCCTTCCCGGCCATCGTGGCCGTGATCGCCATCGTGGCCTTTTGGGGCCAGAGCCTGGGCAAGATCACCGTCATCCTGGGCGTCGCCACCATCCCTCTCCTGTACCGGGTGGTCCGGGCGACCACGTTGTCCTACGCCAACCGCGACTTCGTGGTGGCGGCCCGAACGCTCGGAGCCAAGGACTCGCGGATCCTGTTCCGCGAGATCCTCCCCAATGTGGTCCCCGCCGCCGTATCCTTCGGGCTCATCACCGTGGCCATCGTCATCGTGCTCGAGGGCTCGCTGGCCTTCCTGGGGCTCTCGGTCGCCCTGCCCACCGCATCGTGGGGGAACATCATCTCGGAGGGCACGGCCAACGGGAACCTGAGCTCCAACCCCTACATCGTGCTGTGGCCCTCGCTGGCCATGTTCTTGTTGCTGCTGGCTATCAACTTGATCGGCGACCGGTTGCGCAACAAGTTCGACGTCCGGGAGGGTTTGGTGTGAGCCCCCTCCGTCGATCCTCGGGACGACTGGAGTTCCCAGACGTGAGCGACCTCGACGACCCCCTCTTGGTCGTCGAGGACCTGCACACCTCCTTCCGGACCTCCCGGGGCACGATCCGGGCGGTCGACGGGGTTTCGCTGACCGTTGACCGGGGGCGCACCCTCGGCGTGGTCGGCGAGTCGGGCTCGGGCAAGACCGTCC
Source organism: Acidimicrobiales bacterium (assembly GCA_036521415.1). Classification (GTDB taxonomy): domain Bacteria; phylum Actinomycetota; class Acidimicrobiia; order Acidimicrobiales; family RAAP-2; genus DASXMT01. Next base: position 33,809 of record DATDHU010000146.1, on the reverse strand, counting down.
TCTCCCGGTCGATCATGGGGCTGCTGCCCACCCGGGACGTCGTGCGGAGCGGATCGGTGCACTTCTCCGGCCACGAGCTGACCGGGATGCCCGAGGTCCAGCTGCGCCAGGTGTGGGGGGCGCAGCTGAGCATGATCTTCCAGGACCCGATGACCGCACTCAACCCGGTGGTCCGGATCGGCCGCCAGATCACCGAGTCGCTGCGCCTGCACCTGCGCATGAACCGGGCCGAGGCCAAGGAGGCCGCCGTCTCCCTGCTCAGCGCGGTGGGGATCCCCTCACCCGAGGAGCGGTTGCGCTGGTACCCGTTCCAGTTGTCGGGGGGCATGCGGCAACGGGTGATGATCGCCATCGCCCTGGCCTGCTCGCCCCGCCTGGTGCTGGCGGACGAACCCACCACCGGGCTGGATGTCACCGTGCAGGCACAGATCCTGGATCTGCTGGCCGACCTGCAGCGGGACCGCCACATGGCCATGCTGCTCGTGACCCACGACCTGGGAGTCGTGGCCAACCGGGCCGACGAGATAGCCGTCATGTACGCCGGCCGCGTAGTGGAACGAGCACCGTCGCGGGCCTTGTTCGCCGACACCAAGATGCCGTACACCCGGGCGCTCATGGACTCCATCCCCAGGCTGGCCAACCCGAGCCACACCCGTCTGCAGGCCATCGCCGGACGCCCGCCCGACCTGGTCGATGCGCCCAAGGGATGTAAATTCGCACCGCGGTGCCCCTATGTCCAACAGAAGTGCATCGACGCCGAGCCGCCCCTCCGGAGTGCCGGGTCGTCTGACCACGTCTTCGCCTGTTGGTTCCCGTTGGTCAACGGACGCCCGTCGGACCTCCCCACCCCCGACCTGCACGTGGATCGCACTCCCGAGGTCCAGAACCGATGACCGACACGCACGCGGGCCAGGACGGATCGGCTCCATCCGGCACCGGGTTCGACGGCGCCTCGGCCCCGGCCGGCGACGGTGCATCTCGGCCCATGCCTGGCGAAGTCGGGGACGCCCCCGTCCTCCTGCAGGTCGAGCACCTGGTGGTCGAGTTCGCCTCGGGCAAGAGGCGGGTCCACGCCGTCTCCGACATCAGCTTCGACATCCGGGAGGGAGAAACCCTCGGGTTGGTGGGCGAATCCGGTTGCGGCAAGTCGACCACGGGACGGGCCATCGTGCAGGTGGACGTGCCGACCTCAGGAAGCGTCCGGTTCGACGGGACCGAGCTGACCAGCCTGCACCGGAAGGAGCTGCGTCAGATCCGGACCCGCATCCAGATGATCTTCCAGGACCCGATCTCCTCGCTCAACCCCCGGCGCCGGATCCAGGACATCGTGGCCGAGCCTCTGGCCATCTGGGGCCGCGGCACCAAGGAGGAGCGGGCGGCCAAGGTACGGAGCGCCCTCGAGTCGGTGGGTATCGACCCCGACACCGCCGGCGACCGGCGTCCCGGCGAGTTCTCCGGTGGCCAGTGCCAGCGGATCAGCATTGCCCGCGCCCTCATGTCCGAGCCCAAACTTTTGATCTGCGACGAGCCGGTCTCCGCCCTCGATGTGTCCATCCAGGCCCAGATCCTGAACCTGTTGGCCGACCTCAAGGCATCCTTCGGGCTGACCATGGTGTTCATCGCCCACGACCTGGCCGTGGTGAAGAACGTGAGCGACCGCGTCGCCGTCATGTACCTGGGCAAGCTCTGCGAGATCACCGGTTCCGACCTGCTCTATCGAGCTCCGGCCCACCCCTACACCGAGGCGCTCCTGGCCTCGATCCCCGACCCCGACCCCGACCGGGGATCGACGGCCACCGGACTGTCGGGTGAGCTCCCCTCGCCCCTCGACCCGCCGTCGGGCTGCCGGTTCCGGACACGGTGCCCCCAGGCTCAGGCGGTGTGCGCGGAAGTGGAGCCGCCGCTGGATGAGATCGCGCCCGGTCACCGGGTGGCCTGCCATTTCCCCCTGGTCAACGGGACGCGTATCCAGCGCCCCCTGCCTGTCGCCGGCTCGACGACCGCGGCAACGACGACCGATCCAGCCACTGCAACCGCAACCTCCTGACCGCGACCTGCTGACCGCGACCGCCCGACCCGGGGTCCCCCTGGGTGCAGGTCGGCGCGCCGGCCTGGGTGGGTTAGGGGGTCCCGGTAGCCCCGTCCAGCGGACCGGCCTCTGTCTCGGTCTCCGCCGCGGCTGGCGGCGCCGGCGCGGCCTGCGGGGCAGCGGCCGGCGCGTCTGGGGCAGTCCGCTCCGGCGCAGCATCCGACGGCAACGGTCCGGCCTCGGTCTCGGTCACGACACCGGCAGCATCGGCCGGCGGCGCGGCGACCGCCCCGGCCGGGGCCTCACCCTCGCCACCCTCGCCGGGCCCGTGCTCGGCCACGTACTCGGCCCACGCAGCCTGCGCCTCGGTCTCGGGCGTGAACTCGGACTCGGCGAACTCGAAGGGGCCGATGTAGTTGCCCTCGGCATCGTACGCGTGCTCGCCGAAAGCCTCGCGGTACTCCTCGGACACCTCGCCGCCCTCGGCCGCCTGCTTGATCGACAGGCTGATCCGCCGTCGCTGCAGGTCGATGTCGATGATCTTGACCCACAGCTCCTCGCCGGGGGTGACCACCTGCTCGGGCAGGTCGACGTGGTGGACGGCCATCTCCGAGATATGGACCAGGCCCTCGATCCCATCGCCTACCTGGACGAACGAACCGAAGGGCACCAGCTTGGTGATCCGGCCGTAGACCAGCTCGCCCACCTGGTGCGAGTTGGCGAACTCCTGCCAGGGATCGTTCTGGGTGGCCTTGAGCGACAGGCTGATCCGCTCCTTGGACAGATCGACGTCGAGCACCTCGACCTCGATCTCGTCCCCGACCGACACCACCGAGGAGGGATGGTCGACGTGCTTCCACGACAGCTCGGAGACGTGGACCAGTCCGTCCATACCGCCCAGGTCGACGAAGGCGCCAAAGTTGACCACCGAAGACACCACGCCCCGGCGTCGCTCACCAGGCTTGAGGTTGGTGAGGAACTCGCCCCGCTGTTCCTTCTGGGTCTCCTCGAGCCAGGCCCGGCGGGACAGCACCACGTTGTTCCGGTTGCGGTCGAGCTCGATGATCTTGGCTTCGATGGTGCGACCCACGTAGGGCTGCAGCTCACGCACCCGGCGCAGCTCCACCAAGGAGGCGGGAAGGAATCCCCGCAGGCCGATGTCGACGATGAGACCGCCCTTGACCACCTCGATGACCGGGCCGGTGACCACCTCGTCGTTTTCCTTGAGCTTCTCGATCGTGCCCCACGCCCGCTCGTATTGGGCCCGCTTCTTGGAGAGGATGAGTCGCCCCTCCTTGTCCTCTTTCTGGAGGACCAGGGCCTCGACCTTGTCGCTCAGAGAGACGATCTCGGACGGATCGACGTCATTGCGTATGGACAGCTCACGGACCGGGATGACGCCTTCGGACTTGAAGCCGATGTCGAGCAGGACCTCGTCCCGGTCGATCTTGACCACGGTCCCCTCGACCAGGTCACCATCTTCGAACTCGACGATAGTGCCGACCATGGCATCTTCCAGGGACGACCCGGCCAGGTCGTCCTCGGTGATGGCCCGGGGGATGTACACCCCGTTCTCGTCGAAACGGCCCATGGCCTCGCCGGACAGCAGCGCAGTGCCGCCTCCGGAGGTTGCTGCTCCGCCAGTTACTGCAGATACGTCGGACATAAAATTAGGTTGCTCGCTTTCCGGACAGGTCCCGGCGGCCGACTGGGCGACTGGAGCGCAGTGCACGAGGCGCTGCGCGGCACCGGGGAGAAAAAACCGACCGCACCAGCGGCCGAACAACCATGGTAGCACCGTGACCGGGATGGACGTCCTGGAGTCGACCGACAGTCCACTCCCGTCTCCGACCACCGCCAGGCATGGTGTCAGGCAGCCGGGTCAGGCACGAGCTCAGGCACAGCGTCGGACACGACGCTCAGCCGTCCTTGGCCTCCGCCCAGGAACTACCCCAGGCCATGGCCACCTTCAGGGGGACGGACAGCTCCGCCGCCCCGGTCAGCGCCCGCTGAGTCAGCTCGGCCACTGCGTCGGACTCCTCGGGGACGACGTCGACGAGGACCTCGTCGTGGACCTGAAGCACCAGCTCGGAGGAGAAGCCGCCCTCCTCGAGCCCCGAGTCCAAGCGGACCAGCGCCAGCTTGAACAGATCGGCGGCCAGTCCCTGGATCCCGGCGTTCATGGCCTGGCGCTCGGCCGCCTGGCGCACCTGGTAGCTGGTGGCCAACAAGTCGGGCAGCGGACGGCGGCGGCCGAAGGCGGTGATGGTGTAGCCGCTGTTCCGAGCGTCGGCCACGGCACGCTGCATGTAGTCCTGCACCGCCGGGAACCCGTCGAAGAAGGCCCGAAGGATGGTCGACGCCGCCTCGACCGGCACGCCCAACCGCTGAGACAGGCCGTAGGCCTCCATCCCGTACGCCAGGCCGTAGGAGACCATCTTGGCCGTCGACCGCTGGGTGTGGGTCACGTCGTCCCGTTCCACCCCGAACACCCGGGAGGCCACCGTACGGTGGATGTCCTCGCCCGCCTCGAAGGCCGTCCTGAGCCCGGGATCGCCGGACAGGTGGGCGATGGCCCGCAGCTCCACCTGGTCGTAGTCGGCCACCAGCAACCTTCGTCCCGGGCTGGGGACGAAGACCTCGCGGAAGCGGCGCCCCTGGTCGGTGCGCACCGGGATGTTGTGCAGGTTGGGCCGGTCCGAGGACAGCCGGCCGGTCCGGGCCACCGTCTGGCGGAAGGTGGCATGGATGCGGCCGTCGCCGGCCACCTCGGCGATGAGGCTCTCGCCGTAGGTCGACCGGAGCTTCTCGATCTCCCGGTAGTGCAGGAGGATCTCGATGATCGGGTGCTGGTCCCGGAGCTGCTCGAGGGTGCGGGCGTCGGTCGAGTAGCCGGTCTTGGTCTTGCGCAGTGGGGTGAGGCCCAGCTGGTCGTAGAGGACCGAGCGCAGCTGCGGGACCGAGTTCACGTTGAACGGGGCTCCGGCCAGCTCGTGGATCTGAGTTTCGAGGGTCTGGCACTCGTCGGCCAGTTCCTCGGCGATCTCCTGGAGCACCCGCCGGTCGACGGGGATGCCGGTCACCTCCATGCGGGCCAGGACCCGGACCAACGGCCGTTCGATGTCGTCGTAGAGCTCGGCTTCGCCTTCGTCGAGCAGGACGGCACGAAGCGGTGCCCGCAGACGGGAGACGGTCGCAGCCAGCTGGGCGGCGGCCAGCACGTGGGCTGGAACAGATTCCCCGCCCGTGCCGGCGCCCTCGTCCTCGCCGTCGAGCTCGAGGGAGAAGGTGCCCTGGCCAGCTCCCTGCTCCCCATCGTCGACCTCGGTTCCGAGATGGGTGACGGACAGGTCGCGCAGGCGGTAGTGGTCGACCGAGGGGTCGAGGAGGTACGCGGCCACGGCGGTGTCCATGGCCAACGACGTGATGTCGACGCCCGACGGGAGGAGCGACCGCATGATCTCCTTCCCGTTGTGGGCTATCACCGCGACACCCTCCGGGCCCACCGCGGCGGCCAGCGAGTCGAGTACCGACCGGTCAGCGAGCAGATTGTCGCTGCCGTCGCCCCGATCGCCGTTGCCCAGATCCAGACCGCCGTTGCCCAGATAGAGCACCGGCTGCTCGGCCCCACCGGCCGGGCCGGACGGCTCGGCCGTCAGGACCAAGGCGACCAGCGGCGAACGGCCGGGGTCGCCGGACCAGGCGGCGTGCACGGCGATGTTGCCGCTCCCGGCGCGCGCCGAGGTCACCAACTGCCCGATGGCCCCGACCGCCTCGTCCGCGGTACGGGGCGTCTCCACCCGGAGGTTGTCGAGCCACGCGCTCGTTGCCGACCCCGTTGCGTTGCTCGGACCGCTGGCGCCCGCATCCGAGGCCGACCCCGGGGACGCGATGGGTATACGGGGAGCATCGCCTCCGGGCTGCCCGAAGGCCCCTTCGCGGATGAGCGCCACGATCCGGTTCCAGATGGTCCGGAGCTCCAGCTCGGCAAAGGCTTCCCGTGCGTCGTCCTCGTTCCAGCCCCCGAGCGTCAACTGGTCGACGTGGGTGTCGAGCGGCACGTCGCGCACCAGCGGGATCACCTCGGCGTTCCTGCGAACCCGCTCCTCGTGCTCGGCCAGGTTCTGGCGCAGCTTGGGCGAGAGGGCGTCGAGGTGGGCGTAGAGGGTGTCGAGGTCGCCGTACTCGTTGACCAGCTTCGCCGCCGTCTTCTCCCCCACGCCGGGCACGCCGGGCAGGTTGTCCGACGGGTCCCCCCGCAGCGCGGCCAGGACGGGGTACAGCTCCGGGCGGACCCCGGTTCGTTCTTCGATCCCCGCCTCGTCATAGAGGGCATAGTCGCTGACCCCGCGCCGGTTGTAGAGCACCCGGACGTGGGGATCCTCGACCAGCTGATACGCGTCCCGGTCGCCGGTCACCAGCAGCACGTCGTGACCGCGGTCCCGCGCCTCGGTGGCCAAGGTGGCCAGCACGTCGTCGGCCTCGAACCCCTCGACCTCGATTACCGGAATGGCCAACTTGCCCAGCAGCGACCGGATCATCTCGAACTGGGGCAGGAGGTCGGCGGGCGTCGCCGATCGCCCCGCCTTGTAGTCCTCGACCACCTCGTCCCGGAAGGTCTCCCCGGGCAGGTCGAAGGCGACGGCCAGACCGCTCGGATGGTGGTCGCGCACCAGGTTGTGGAGCATCGACGTGAACCCGTGGACGGCATTGGTCACGATGCCCGCACTGGTGGCCAGGTCGGGCGGCAGCGCAAAGTAAGCCCGGAAGGCAAGGGACATGCCGTCGAGGAGGAGGAGAGGACCCTCCGGCTTGTCGGTGGCCGGACCACCCGGCGCTGCGGCCTCCGGAGCCGGTGCGGTGGTGGTCGCTGCTTTGGCCATGATCGCCGCGCCGACCCTTAGGGCGTGGTGGTGCCGTCGAGCACCTGACGGGCCACGTCGCTCATGCGAGAGCGGCTGCCCATGGCCGTCTTCTGGATGAAGTTGAAGGCATCCGACTCGGACAACCCATAGCGTTCCATGAGCAGGTCCTTGGCCCCGTCGACCAATCGGCGCGTCTCGAGCTTGTCCTCGGCCGCCGCCTGAGCATCCCCACCGTTGTTGGCCCGCACCTCGTCGGCCTCGGCGTCGATGGCCCACTCCTGTTCGCAGCGGGAGACGGCTTGATCGATGGCGGGAACCAACTCGGCACGCTGAAACGGCTTGACCAGATACGCCGCCACCCCGGCCTCTCGGGCTTCCTCGATGAGATCGCGCTGGCTGAAGGCGGTCAGAATGAGCACGGCCACCCGCTCTCCCAAGTCGGCTATGGCTCGCGCCGCAGCGAGCCCATCGGAGCCGGGCATCTTGATATCGAGAATGGCGACGTCGGGACGATGTCTGCGCACCAGGTCGACGACCTCGTCACCGCGGCCGGTCTCACCTACCACATCGTAGCCCTCGTCCTGGAGTATCTCTTTGAGGTCGAGCCGGATGATGGCCTCGTCCTCGGCAATGACCACGCGCCTGGTCATGGTGTGTGTACCCCTCTCGCCTTCCTCGATGTCCTCGGCTCGATCAACCGGGGCCGATGACCAGCCGGTCGAGCAGTTCGTTCTGCCGCCGTTCGAGTTCGGAGATCGTATCGAGAAGCGCCTGGCGCGACCGCAACATGGCTGTGGCGTGCCGACTGGCCTCGTCGTGCTCCTTGGCCGCGACGGGTGTCTCGGACACGAGGGAGCGGAGCCGGGTGTCGTCGGCGATGTCGTTGACCACTGAAAGCTGCTCGTCCAGCACGGCCAGCTCGTCCCGCGCCTTGGCCAGGCGGGCGTGGGCATCGCTCAGGCGGCGTTCGACAGTAGACCGGTGCATGGGCCGGCAATTCTACGCACTGCAGTGGTCGCCGGTTCCACCCCCCTCGGCGGAGTTGCCGTACCAGCGCCTTCGGCTGGCCGTGGGGCTTCCCCTCACGGGCCCGACCAGCGCCACGAAGCGGTCGCCCGTCGGGCCAAGACCTCCTCATCGGGCGGTGGGCCCATACCCGGCGCTGTGGGCGCAGCCACCCGGAGCCGCCCATCTCCTATCGTGCGACCGGTCTCGGGGGGCCCCACCAGATCCTCCGTCAGGTACTCACCGGCGGGGGCCAGGTCTCCTGGCAGCGTGAAGCCGGGGAGGGCGGCCAGCGCCGTGTTGACCGAGCGGGCATAGCCGGACTCGAACATCCCTCCCAGCCACAGGGGTACGCCGGCGTCGGTGCAGTCCCCGTAGACCTCGAGGGCCGCGGTCAGTCCGCCCAGTCGGGCCGGCTTGACGCACACCACGTCGCACGCCCCCATGGCGATCGCCCGTCGCACCGAGGCGGGGGAATCGAGGGACTCGTCGAGGCACACCTCCGTGCCCATCGCCCGCGCCAGGGCGACGTGGGCGCGCAGCTCGTCCCGGGGGAACGGCTGCTCGATGCAGGCCAGGCCCACCTGGTCGAGCTCGACCAGGTGATCGATGTCGTCGCTGGAGTAGGAGCCGTTGGCGTCGACCTGGAGGATCAGATCGGGGTATCGCCTGCGCACGGCGGTCGCGGGGACGGTGTCCCAGCCGGGCCCGATCTTGAGTTTCACCCGGGCGAACCCGGCGTCGACCAGGGCGTCCACCTGGGCCAGCAGCTCGCTGACGCTGCCGCTCGTTCCCACCACCGCGCCGACCAGGACCGAGGCCCCCGGTTCGCCAAGCAGTTCGGCAAACGAGATGCCCGACGACCGAAGGTGGAGGTCGGCCACGGCCATCTCCAATGCGGCAAATGCCAAGGGGGCGCCGACGGCTCGCAGGTGCCCGGCGAGTGCGGCTGGGCCGGGGACGAGCATGGTGGGTGCCGCTGGCGAGTCGATGCTGGTCGCCGGCAATTCGGCCTCCGCCGGCGACCGTGAACCTGTACTTGAATGTGAGACTGCTTGGGAATGTGAGCTCAGCTGCGGGACAAGTTCGTGGGTGAGGGCGGCGAAAGCGCTCTCGGCATCCTCGTCGTCGAAGGTCGTGTCCGCCAGCGCCGCACACTCGCCCCATCCGACGACCGGACCACCGGGACCGTCGGCGACCAGCCGGACCATGACCAAGGGTCGGCGTCGGTGGCTGGCGATCGCAGTGCCTATCGGGCGGCGGAACTCCAGCTCGACCATGGTGACCTCGACGCCGACCAGGTGGAGCGGCGAGCCCGACCCCAGCGCAGACCACATGGCCAAAGGGGACTGTGGGGGTTGCTGCCGAGTCCCCGCTGGTTCCATTGGCACCGAGCCTACGAGGCGTGCATTCGCCGGTCTTCAGATCGCTTCGCCGGTCGTCAGGTTGCCCTGGTCGCTCAGCTCACCGTGCCCGGGGCCGCACCGGCCTGCGGATAGGCTGACTCGCCATCAGCCCGGGTGGCGGAATGGCAGACGCGATGGACTCAAAATCCATTGTCCGAAAGGGCGTGCGGGTTCGAGTCCCGCCCCGGGCACGCTTCTCCAGCGGCGTTTAGGCAGTTCAGGGCGTTGCAAGGCAGTAACATCGACTACTGTCCTCTGCTGTGACGGCGGGGTCCCAACCCAGCGAATTGTTCGGCGGCCCCGCGGGCGCTGCTATCCCTGACGGGCAGGAGCGGCACCGGGTCAGCCAGCCGGCTGTTTCGCAGGCCCGACGCACCCTTTCCTGCAACGAATCCTCGACCACACTGAGGGCGGTCGAGTGGCGGCACGTTCATCCACCTGCGGTTCCGCTGGTTCTCAACATCCCTCTACACGACGGCCGAACTGCCATCACACAGTGGCCCGGCCTATTCGTCCAACAGGTCCATCCGTGATCGTCCATGTGTTGATTCTTTGGGGGGTGTTCGCCGCTGCCGCCGCGTTGGCCTTGGTGTTGCACAGGAGACGAGCAACAGAGGAGGCGCCCGAATACCAGTCTTCGTTGACCTTCGTCGGGGCGTCCTATGGCCTGTTGTTGGGTCTGTTAGTGGTCTTCGCCGTGGGCCACTTCAACGATGTGCAGAGCGTGTCTCAGCAGGAGGCGAGCTCGCTCGTCTCCCTCTACGACACAGTGGGTGTCTACCCGACCCAGACGAGCGATCACATTCGGCACGACCTCGTCTGCTACATGCGCTCGATAGTCCAGGACGAGTGGCCGTCGATGGAGCGAGGAAGCCCGCTGGAGGCGCCCCGCACGCTCGGGTTCGGTGACCAGCTTCGCGCAGACCTTCGCACCCTTCCGTCCAGCAATCCGCAACAAGGATCAGCGTATGGGCGCTCCGCTTCGCTCATCAGCGACGCCAGCGCATCCCGGCAACGACTGCTGTTCTTCACCCAGCCTCGAATCCCTGCCGCCTTGTGGGTGGTGATCTACGCTGGCGCCTTTCTCGTAGCCCTCCTGCTCGTGGGACACTACGTCACGCGCCCAGTTGGCCGGATCTCGTCGCTTGCCACCGTGGCTGTACTCATGACCGTGGTCGTGGGAGTCCTGGCGATGCTCGATCAGCCTTATGGCCTAGGCGTGCACGCTCAGCCTGACCAGATGCGCCAAGCGATCAACCTCGCGCTGGTGGGCGAGAAGAACCCGGTCATCCTGCAGGCCTGCCGGTGAGGGCAGCGGGCCGTTCGCTCCGCCTTGAGCGCCACTGCCGAAAAGACTGACTCACGCCGGAGCAATTCTGCTCCGAGGCCAGTCTGGTAGGTGCCTGAACGACCAGGTCGTGGGGCCCCTGACCAGCACCGTTGTCGACCTTTCGGAGCGCGTATTCTGTTACGTGGACTGCAGTGACCTGAAGGGGCAGCCCATGGGTGCGGGTGACGACCCACGATCGGACCAGGAACCGTCCCGAGCGAGGTAGAGACGGCACGGAGCAACCGGGAGACCAATCGGAAGATCCAGAGCCCTTCCAGTGACGGGAGGTCGCGGGCCCACGCGCGCCGGTCGTCGCGCTCGAACTGGCGGCGCCGGGCCGGGATCGCCCTCGGCATAACGGCCATCGCAGTGGGCCTGGCCATTGGTGGCGACATCGGGTGGTTCTACTACCACAGCCATACCGTCGGGCACGCCCTGGTCAACCAGGAAGAGCAAGCCATCAAGTCGGCGAGCGGCGGTCCGGCTCCCGCTCCGGCAAACTGCCCGGCCTTTGATGGCTCGTCGTCCGCACCGCAGGGCCTGCTCGAAGCACCAGCCATCGCCTTGCAGGCACCGGTGTTGGCCGGCGTCGACGACAGTGAGCTCGATGTAGCGGTGGGCCATGTGCCGGCGAGCGCTTGGCCCGGCCAGCTGGGCACCACCATCCTCGCCGCTCACGACGTGAGCTACTTCAGCGCCATCGACCATCTGGCCGTCGGTCAGCGGGTGGCGTTCGCCACGCCGTGTCGGACCTACGTGTTCGTGGTGACCGGGCACCAAATCGTGGCCAGCGGCTCCCCCGTCTATTCCTCGCCGAGCCAATCGCTGCTGGTGCTCGAGACCTGCTACCCACTCAATGCCCTCTACATCACCTCTCAGCGTTACCTGGTCACGGCCCAATTCCAGGGCACAGAGCAGCGCGGCAAGCCAGTAGGCGCAGTCGCCAACTTGGCCCGGGTCCCGACCGTCCCGACCCCGCCCGACCTCAATGCGCAGGGCTTGACCCTCGCCACCAACAACGTCCAGCTCGGGACGCTCGACATCATCGGGAGCCCGCAGGCATCGTGGCAGCAGGGCCCCAGTCCGTTGAGCGACGAGGGTGCCGTGCTCAGCGACTATCTTGGCGCCGTCCACGCCGCCGAACAGGGGCGGTCCGACTGGTGGGGCGCGCTGGCCCCCACCGTTCCGTTGAGCAATGCGTCGGTGCTGAACGGGGCGACCATCTCCGCCTACATGGAGCCCCTCGACCCGACGCTGACGGTCACGGGCTCGGCGCTGACCGGCGCCCAGGTGACCACCACCGTGCGAGTCGCCGGAGGTGCTGATCCTGGGATCTACAAGCTGGTTGCCACCATGGCCGACCCGTTCGGCTCGCTCACTATCACCGGGTGGACTCTGGTGCCGTCCAGCTGAACCCGATTGAGCGGACTGCACAGCGGACTGTCGAAGCCGAGGCCCGCGCTGCCCAGCTGAGCCGGACCGAGCTGCCCGCTCACTAACCGGGCGAACCTGTCTGGCTCTGTACCGTGTTGGCCGCGACGGTGAGGCTGTACACGCTCGCCACACCACCGGACGGCGAGTACACGCGTACCTCCAGCGTCTGTCCGGACTCGGGAAAGACGGGCTGGATGCTGAAGGGGCCCCAACCCGCGTAGCCGGTGATCAGCGGGAAGGGAATCTCGACCCGGACGGGAAATTCGATCGACAGCGGCCCATTTGTGGGTGGTACCTCGTTGCGGGCCAACAAGGTATGACCGGCGACGTTCCACACCTCGATGTAGACGGTGGTGGCCGTGGACAGCAGCACGCTCACGTCATAAGTACCGAGGTGCCGCTTCCAATAGTCGGCCGAGACGATATAGCCCCGTTCTCCGGTGGCCGCGGTGTGCCAGTCCCTCGCCGGCCCGAACCGCTCGGATGACCCTGCTTTCCCGGCCACCGGCCAGGCGGGGATGGTCGAAGGTTTGTTCACGAAGACAAGCTTGTGGAGCGACGGTGGCCGGTGCCAACGGTAGGCCCAGATGCCCTGCGATGCCGAGACGAGAGTCGCTCCAAGCGGGTTGGCCAGGAGCCCGATGGTGGCAAACGCACCGGCGACCGACTGGGTCTCGATCCCCGCATTGGGCACCACGATGAACCAGACGGTCGAACCGGATACGGGAATGTGGTTGTTGCCGGCCACCAGATCGTGGACGTCGAGACGCTCCGCGAACCGTCCGACCACACCCTGCGACACCACGACTTCGTCGCTCGCCGGGATCTGGCCATTGAGCTTGGACAGGATCGCCGCCTGAGAGCTCGAGATCCGGGCCCAGGTGGACGGCAGCTGCGGGAGCCAGAAGCTCGGCCACACGACCACATTGACGGCTATGAGCGTCGCAACTGCAACCGGAAGCCATGGGCGCACCCGGAAACTAGTTCCGCGCAGCCGGAATCCTCGCAGCCGGAATCGGCGCAGCCGGAACCGGGTTCCGCTCAACCGGAATCCGCGCAGCACCAGCCCGGTTCCGCCCAGCCACGCCAAGACGATGCCCAACCCGGCGGCGCTGAACTCGTAGACCGGCGCGCTCTGGAAATGGGGGGTTGAGAACACGCCGTTGCCGAACTCGCTGACGTTGTTCACCAAGATGACCACCAGGGGTACACCGATGGTCCAGGGAGTAAAGATGCCGATCCAGCCGGTGGTCGAGACGTCGGCCATCACATTCAGCCGATGGCCCCAGAGGACGGAGACACCCCGCCATGGATGAAGCACGACACCCTGCAGCAACTGCCAGGCGGAGACGCTGTCCGGGAACGGCCGTCCGGGCGGCACGGTGAAATAGCCGAACGACTGGGCCAGCACCGATGCCGTGCCCCCGATGTAGCTGGCCGCGGCGAGCCAGGCCACGGCGGCGAGTACGAGCAGCCCGGCGGTGCGCACCAGGTGCCGGCCTCGTTCCCAATGCGCCGCCACCAGCGCACTGAGCGCCAATCCGGCAATCCAACTGGACATGACGTCACCGAACAGCAGGGTGATGGCCACCCAGACCCAGGCCCGGCGATGGCGGCCCCGGCTGAAGTCGAAGGCGGCGGCCAGGATGAACGGACAGGCGAACGTCTCGATGTGGATGTCGAACGACACTGCCTCATAGGTCCAGGGGTTGGCCACCAGGGCCAGGCCGACCAGGGCCAGCACAGCCTGCGGCCACCACCGGTGGACGAACCGGTCGAGCCGTCGTTCGGACAGCACCGTGTACACCCAGTGCAAGGCGATGACCTCCGCCGCCACCATGCCCAGGTCTTGGACCCACATGAGGATGAGTGCGTGGGGCCACGGCAACACGAAGACAGAGAGCGGCCACCACGCCAAGGTGAAGTGGTCCTTCAGGATGCTATGGCCCTGGATGCTCGATGGGCCGGCCAGATGGCCGTGTGCGATGACGTAGGTGCCTTGGATGTACTGGCCGCCGTCATTGGTGATGGAGTAGCGCGAGTACAAATAAGCGCTCCACGCGGCCAGGAAGATGAACTGCAGGGCGAAGAAGACCCACACCAAATTGCGCACCTGCCCCAGGCGGCGCCGGTCCGAGCGGACCCCGCGACCGACGCCGGTCGAGTCGCCGGCGGGCGTGGGCTGTCCTTCGGGGACGACCCGGGTGGGTACGTTGAGGGTGGTCATCGGCTCACCTGCGCTCAACCACTGCCTGGTGGTCCGAATCGGACGGGAAGGATCTCCGAGTAGCCATACGGGTAGAACTGGTTGGCGTTGATCAGGTTTGCCTCGAAGTACACCGGGTCACTTGCCACTTGGGTGCCCGTGATGACGAACGTGGCCTGCCCGTTGGCATCGGTGTACGCCACCACCGGGGTCTGGCCGGGCTGGGCGTTGTTCACGATGGCCTGGCTGTAGACGAGCCCTTGTTGGGTGTAGCTGACCTGTCCCAGGTACACCGGTATCCCCTTCTGGCGAACGGGACGATTGAGCTGATCGAGGACCTCGGCCCGGACGGTCACCGGCTGGCCTACGGGGACTGTTCGGTTGACCGCCTGGGGAGCCAGTCCGAGGTGGTAGATGGTGGGCAGGTAGGCGTCGGACCGACTGACCGTACCGGGACGGCTCGTGAAGGCCACCACTTGGAACCCGCCCGTGATCGGAGGTTGGGCAAAGAAGTTCGGGGCGAGCAGGGTGTACGACCGGGTGGCATGGGGGGCGAGGACTGCCGGGTCACCGCTCGTCAACCAGAACGTCGTCAAGTTGCCACCGCTCTCCACCGAGAAGGCGGGCCGGACCGGCGACCCGGTTTCGTTGGTGACGTCCACCTTGACCTGCTCGACCGTGGCCAGTTGGCCGCTGGTCCTGACCGAGCTGATCCGGATGCTGAGAGGCGGTCCGACCAGGAGTAGCGCGGTGATCGACGCACCGATTGCCGCCACTCCGCCTCCGAGCACCCACCACCGCCACGAGATCGCCCGAACCACCTCGCCGACCCTGGTCGCTCGCTTGGGGACCGATGGGCCGGCGCCCGTGGGCTCACCGGCGCCGGCCGCTCGGTTGGGGACCGGTGGGCCGGCCGTGGCCGTGACCCGGGTCACGGTGAGAGCGGCAACGGCAGCAGCAGGAAGGAGGGTCACCAGGTAACTGCCGTACGATCGGGCCGAGAAGAAGAGCACCACCGTCGGGCACACGACGGCCCACACTTTGCTGGCCGGGTACGTGGCCACGAACCCGGCCACCAGGACGACGAGCACGACGATGAGCGTCACGGTGTAGAGGGCAAGGGATCCGCCACCGATGCCCAGGAACAGGCTGAGCCCCACGACCCCCTGGCCTGCAGGGACGGCATGGCTGGCGACCGGGGTGAGCACACCGCGTGCCCAGGCATTGACGTCCATCACCATGAACGGCAGGTTCGGCACCAGGAAGGCCCCGAGAGCGATGGCCAGGTATCGGGCTGCCGTCTGCAGGCTTTGACCGAGAGAGCCGCGCCGGCGGGCCTCGAGGGCCACGCCGGCCACCAGGAACGGCAGGACCAGCCACGGCGTCTGTTTCACCGCCATGGCCAGGCCGAGCAGCACCGGGCCCCGCCATGCCGCCCACCCGCGAGCGGTGGGGAACCGGTCCCAGGCGTAGACGGCGCCGACCAACAGCGGCACGAACAGCGCGTCGGTCACCCCTCCCACCGCATACCCGATGTAGACGCTGAGGCTTCCGACCACGATGGCCAGCGGGCGGACCTGGCGGGGCAGCAACCAGAAGATGACGGCCATCCCGATGGCCCAGGCGATGACATTGATCACCACGGCCATTTGGGTCGTCCACCCCAACAGGACGAACGGGACGTAGGCCAGGACGGAGAGTGCAGGGTACGACAAGGAGGTAACCGGCTGCCCGTTCAGTGCGAACGTGTAGCCGTTCGGGGACACGTGGAACAACGACAGTGCCGGGGCCATGGAATGGGCATACGGATTGGTCCCATGGGCCAAGAGCTGTGCCGCGTACTGGTCGAAGGCAATCTCGTCGGTGCCATAGGCCGGCGTGCCGGTCATCTGGAGATAGCTCCACACCAGGAACGCCCCGATGGCCAGGGCCAAGGTGGCCCACGCCAGACCTTCTCCCCATCGGCGGTAGCGAACGGTTGAAGTCCAGCTGGCGGCGGTCGTGGCCAGGCCCCACACGCCGAGCAGGAGGACGCACAGGATCACCCACGGGTGAATGTCGACGTAGCCGTACAGCAAGAAGGCCCAAAAGAGGATGGTGAGACCGGCCACGGTCCACCAGGCCCGGGCAGCAACCGACCGCGTCGGAGGGGCGTCAACGCGAAGCGCGGCCCATCCGTCTCGCATGCGACCCGAGCGCGTACTCTCGTTGGCCCCGTCGCTCCGACCTTGGTTCGGCTCGGCGTCCTGGGGAGCGACAGAGGTGGGCTCGTCGAGGACTGCACCGGACAAGCCGGCTCGGGCGCGAAGGCCGCCGGAGCGGACACCGCCGGAGCCCGACCGGCTGCCGGCGACGCCTCCTATCCCACCGTTGGACCGTTCTTCACGTGCGTGCCGTTCCTCACGTGCGTCCCGTTCGCCGATCTCTCCGTCGGGGGGCACCGGCAGTGTTTCCCTGTCCGAACGCCCCACCGCGGTGTCGTTACTGCCGACCGGTCGCGAACATCTGGATATTGCCGTACCTCGGCGTACCCACCAAGTCGTACACCAGGGACCCGTCCAGGGAGACTTGGACGCCCACGGTGTTGGCCGGGGCGGGAAGGGCCTTGACCTGACGCTCCGTGGCCGAGTCGATCACGCCGACATTGAACGCGCCGCCCGCGTTCTTCAGCACGTACAAACTGGAGCCGTCATTGGACAGGGCCACGCTGTGGGCCCCGGTGCCGACCGAGAACTGGGAGATCACTCGGCCGCTGGCGACACCGATCTCCAGCAGCTTCCCTGTCGGCTCGAGGGCCAGGATGTTCTGTTGATTGGGCTGGATGGCGATGGACACGGTGTCGAGAGGCACGGGAACCGTCGAGGTCACCTGGTTGCTCAGGGAGGTGATCACCGAGACGCTCATGGAGGTGGCCGTGCCGTTCAGCGCGTAGAAGGTGGAGCCGTCGGCGCCGGCCACGAGGTCGAGCACCGGGGCCCCGAGCGGAGTTGAGCCGGTCTGTGTCCCGGTCGCTCCATTGAGGAAGGTGACTGCACCGGTGGTCGCTGTGGCCAGACCCAAGGCAACCAGCCCGGACGACGATTCGGCCAGTGTCGAGGCGCTGAGGCTCACGGGGAGGATCCGCTGCACCTTCCCGGCGCTCTCACTGCCCAAGGTGAGCTGATCGATCGTCTTGGTGGCTCCCGTACCGGCCAGGACCCACATGAACCCACTGGGCTGCGGCTCGCCGCCTGCTTGGAGCCCGGCGGGGGCACTGATGACCTTGTCCGCCTTCTTGGCCACCACCGGCGATCCGGCGGTCGGCGTCCCGCCGCTGCACGCCACGAGCACGCTCGATGCCGCGATCCCGGCCACGACGGCCCCGGTCGTTCCGAGTACGCGTCGCCTGATGCGACGAGGAAGCGGTCCAACCTCGTAGTGCTCGTGTTGTGAACGCATCAGTCCCCCGGATCTGTCAGCCAACGACTCGGTGGTTCTGTCCCCACCGGCGCTGTCCCGCCGGTACTCGGTGACCGGCACGGGCAAGCGCGCCTGTGTTCGGCTGGCGGCACGGGCTAGGTGGTGCGGCGTCGCCTGCGCATACGGACGAGTAGCAACGAGCCTCCGACGACCAGCACCGCGGCGATCGACCCCTCGAGCCCGAACGGCTTGCCCGTCACCGGGACGGTCCCACCGGTGATGGGTTTGGCCGAGACGCTCGATGCCGTGCCGGCGTTGGTGGACGCCACCTCGATGGCCGGATCGCTGGTGATGGTGAAGTTGAGCGCTCCGTTGGTGAACGTCGAGGGCTGGACACCGAACACGTTGCTCGTCAACGCGGCGAAGTAGATCGACAAGCCGGTCACGATGTTGGGACCGGTCACCGAGCCCGAGACCGGGGAGAACGTGCCGGTCACCTTGGCCCCTTGGAAGACGAAGCTCACGCCGAAGGAGAGGACGACCGTGGTGCCCGGCCCCAGAGGCTGGATCTGCAGGGTCCGGTCGGTGATCACGATCTGGTCAGGCGTCGTGAACGTGTTGGCCGGGACCGTGATGGTGACGGTGTCGGATCCGATCCGCGCCGTGCAGACGGTCACCTGCGTCGGCACCACCGTGCACGTGGTGAGGATGGTGCCTCCTCCGGTCCCGCCGGTCCCGCCGACCGTCCCGCCTCCACCGTACGGAGTTCCGGCAGCGTAGGCAGGTAGCGCGCAACCCACCACGATCGCGGCCACCGCTGCGACCGACACCAGCGTCCGTCGCATCCGGGAGATCGCGCCTGATCGGCTACCGACTGGCCTATCCACTGTGGTCATTGATGCCCCGCTTCAAGTCTCGTCAAACCAAAGTTCTCGTCAAAAAATCGGAGTAATTGAGGTAGATCGAGCTAACCAGCCCAGGATCAGAAGGTCACGGTGGGTAGTTTAACGACGACCACTCGCCTACTGTCAATAGAAGGGCCTTGGGACCGGCGGCACTCGGATAGACCAGGCTCTTCCCGTCGCCGAGCGAACGTTCCGGCGAACAGCCCGCGAGGCGATGGCGGGCGATTCAGGCCCGCCGCGGCTGGAATCGGCTTGCCGGCCCCGGTATCCTTCCACTCCCAGAAGCGGCCGATACCCATCGGCGGCACGCATCGTCACCGCGTTCGAGGGTGTCGACGCTCATGAGGGGGTGTAGGACCTTCGATCGGCTGGGCGTACCGGTTTGTCGGACTTACCTGAAGAAGTGGAGCTCTTGCATGCTGCAACGCTGGGCACGAAGCCGGACACCCCGGCTGTCCTTGGCCGTGACCCTGCTCGCCCTCTTGGCTGTGCTCACGCTGACGGGTACCGCCGAGGGCGCCACAGCTCCCGAGCCGACCCCGACGACTACTCCCGATACGCCCGGGATCGTCATGGCATCGGCGCCCATCGACCTACCTGATCCGTTTGTACTTTCCGGACAGGGAAAGTACTACCTGTTCACGTCGACTGCGTTTGGCTCGACCCTCAAGATCCCGATGCTCGTCGGGACCTCGGGTCACTGGTCGAAGCCCAAGGAAGCCCTTGCGTCGATGCCGTCGTGGGCAACCCCGGCGAACCACGATGGCCTGGAGTGGGCGCCGTCGATACACAAGTTCGGTAGCACCTATGTGATGTACTACTCACCGACACTGCGCGGCGCCGTCCCCGTACAGCATTGCGTCGCCGTTGCGACCGCCAAGTCTCCGGCTGGCCCATACACGTCACTGCCGAACCGCTTCATCTGCAACCGCACCGAAGGCGGCGATATCGATGCCGAGGTATTCGTAGACCCAGCGGGCGTCAACGGTCCGTCTCATCCGAACTACCTGATCTGGAAGTCGGACAACAATTCCACTCCTGGATCCGGTATACCTGCGACATGGGCACAGCCCCTTTCCAACAATGGATTGGAACTCACCGGAACCCCGGTGCGGATCTACCAGGCGGACCAAACGTGGCAGCACTCCTTGATCGAGGCGCCGCAGATGGTGCTCTCACCATCGGGCGCGGTGTACCTCTTTTACTCGGCCAGCGGGTTCGCCGCTCCTGACTACGCCATGGGGGTCGCCCAGTGCGTCGGTCCGCTCGGGCCGTGCACCGACGTTTCGCCGAACCCGTTGGTCGCCTCCAACTCGCAAGGGCCGGGTCCTGGGGAGGAAACCGCCTTCGCCGCCGACGATGGCAGTCTCTGGTTGCTCTACAACCCCTGGTACAGCGCCGCGCCCTCCTATCCATTCATGAGGCCTGCCGAGGCGGTTCGTATTGGTTGGAACAGCAGCGGCCCCTTCGTGGCCCAAGCGGGCACGTTCCCTTCGCCGGGCTGATCAGGGCCCGCCAGTCCCCCGACCCAGCCGTCGGTTGTCGTGTCGGTTCTCGACTGGAGCACCGCTAGGAGCACCGGCACCCACCGGCTCCCCCCGGGGCGACCAGACGCCAGCGAGACCCTGGTGACTGGACGGTAAGCGGAACACCCCAGCACCGCCGTGTCACACTTGACTCGCCAATGCGATCGAATGGTTCGGTCGCGTTCGAGAGGAGTCGTCGGTGTTGGCCTTCACCTTCCCCGGGCAGGGGTCGCAGCGGTCAGGCATGGGGCGTGCCTGGGTTGACCATCCCTCGTGGGAGGTAACCGCCGAAGCATCGGAGACGGCGGGGCGTGATCTGACCGCCCTCCTCCTGGAAGCGCCGATGGAAGAGCTGACCCAGACGGGCAATGCCCAACTGGCCACATTCGTGATGAGCCTGGTCGTGCTCGACGCGGTCGAGCGCCTGGGCCTGTCCCCTGCCGCGTGTGCCGGCCACAGCCTGGGTGAGTACACCGCCCTGGTGGCGTCGGGATCGCTGTCCTTCGCCGACGGGACCCGCCTGGTCATGGAACGGGGCGACGCCATGCAGTTCGCGGCCGATGAGCAGCCCGGGACGATGGCGGCCATGCTCGGGATCTCGGACGACGATGCCGAGGCGGCGTGCCAGCGAGCCGAGGACGACGTCTGGGTGGCCAACTACAACGCCCCGGGTCAGGTCGTGATCGCCGGGACGGTCCAAGGTGTGGCGGCCGCAACCAAGCGGGCCAAGGAGCTCGGAGCTCGGAAGGTCCTCCCCATCCCGGTCTCGGGCGCGTTCCACACCGCCCTCATGCTCCCGGCCCGGTCCAGGCTCCGCAAGGCCCTCGCCAACGTCGAATTCCATTCGCCCGAGGTTCCCGTGGTGGCCAACGTGGACGCCCGGGTCCACACCGACCCGGCAGAGTGGCCGGGCCTCCTCTCCGCCCAGCTGTGCAGCCCGGTCCGTTGGCGCCAGACGCTCGAGACCCTGGCCGGACGGGGCGCGTCGGCTGTCATCGAGCTTGGACCCGGCGGCGTGCTCACCGGGCTGATACGACGCACGGTCCCCGACCTGCGCGCCGTGACGATCACGGTCCCCGAGGACCTCGACAAGCTCATGGACGCCGTGGCCGGCCACGAGGTGTGGAACGCACGGTCGCCGGCCCACCAGGGTGAGCACCTCTACACCTCGGAGCGGGTGATCGTCAGCCCCGCTGCGGGTGTGTTCGAGCCCGACGCCGCACTGGCCGCGCTGGAGACCACCGCGCTGGCCGCGGCTACTGCCGCCCCGGGAAGCGGGGAGGGCGCCGAGCCGGGTTCCCTCCTGGCCGTGGGTGACAGGGTCGGGACGGTCGCCGGAACCACGGACGTCAGAACACCCTTCGAGGGGATACTGGTCCGATGGCTGGCCGTACGGGGTGAGCGGGTGGTCGAAGGGCAACCGGTGGTCTGGATCCGCGTACCAGGAGGTAACGCATGAGCGTTGGAGCGGCAATCACGGGGTGGGGCGGGGCACTCCCGGCCACCGTCGTGACCAACGACGATTTCGCCGGCCGGCTCGACACCACCGCCGAGTGGATCACCGAGAGGACCGGCATCGAGGAACGACGTATCGGCAGCACCACCGGGGCCCTGTCGATCGAGGCGGGTCGGGCCGCGCTCGAGTGCTCCGGCGTCGATCCGAGCACGATCGATCTCCTGGTGCTGTGCACCACCACTCCCGATCAGACCATGCCGGCGAACGCCGTCGCCGTCCACCATGCACTGGGCCTGTCCGGCGGTGCCTACGACTTGAATGCCGCCTGTGCCGGGTTCGTCTACGGGCTCTTTGCCGGGTACGGCGCGCTGGCCACCGGGGCGATGTCGCGGGTGCTGGTCATCGGGAGCGACACCCTGACCACGATCATCGACCCGTCCGACCGCTCGACCGCCGTCCTGTTCGGGGACGGAGCCGGCGCGGTGGTCCTCGAATCGATCCCCGGTGAAGATCGCTTCTTGTCCTGGGACCTGGGGGTGGACGGCTCCGCCCGCTCGATCTTGCAAGCCGATCGGGGGGGCTACCTGACCATGGAGGGCAGGGAGGTGTTCCGCCGGGCCGTGCGCCTGACCGTGGACTCGGCGACGGTGGCGTTGGAACGGGCCAAGTGCACGCCGGACGACATCGCCATGTTCATTCCCCACCAGGCCAACCTCCGGATCATCGAAGCAGCGGCACAACGGATCGGCATCCCCTCCGACCGCACGGCCGTGACCGTGGCCCGAACGGGCAACACGTCGGCCGCATCCGTACCGCTGGCCCTGACCGAGATCGCCGACGCCGGCCGGCTGCAGCCCGATGACCTCGTCCTGCTCTCGGGGTTCGGCGCCGGGATGTCCTGGGGTAGCACGGTGATCCGTTGGGGCTCGTGAGCGGGATGCAGCGCCCGTGAGCGGGACGGGGCTCGTGAGCGGGATACAGCGCCCGTGAGCGGTACGGAGCGCCATCTCCCCCAGGAATCACTGTGACGGCGGCCGGATCAACCGCTGAGACGACCGACAGCCGAGTCGTCTTGATCACCGGTGGCTCCCGGGGCATCGGTCTGGCCTGTGCGCGGTGGTTCCTCGAGCGAGGCGACCGCGTGGCGGTGACCTCCCGCGGCGGTGCCATCGAGGGCGTCGTCGCCGATCCCGGTGACGTGTCCGGCCGCTTCCTCTCGCTCACCTGTGATGTGACCGACAGCGCTCAGGTCGACGCCGCCTTCTCAGCGGTCGAGGAGGCCTGGGGCCCGGTCGAGGTCCTGGTGGCCAATGCGGGCATCACCCGTGACACGCTGATCCTGCGGATGAACGACGAGACGTGGGGCGATGTGATCGACACCAACCTCACCGGGGCCTTCCGGGTCTGCAAGCGAGCCATCTCCAAGATGTTGCGGCTCCACCGGGGTCGGATCATCCTCGTGTCGTCGGTGAGTGCCTTCATGGGCTCGCCGGGGCAGGTCAACTACGGAGCGTCCAAAGCGGGGTTGGTGGGCATGGCCCGCGCCCTGGCCCGCGAGGTCGCGACCAGGGCGATCACGGTCAATGTGGTCGCACCGGGCCTGACCGATACCGACATGCTCACCGCGTTGGGGGACGATCGCACGGCCCAGCTCGAGGCGCTGGTCCCCCTCGGACGGACGGCGGCGCCCGAAGAGATCGCTGAGGCCGTCGGGTTCCTGGCCTCGGGTGGGGCGGCCTACATTACGGGCGCTCTACTGCCGGTCGACGGTGGACTGGCCATGGGGCTGTAAAATCGCAGATCCGGCGGCGCGCAACGCCGGAATCGACCCCGATGCGCCCTATTCGACACCTGACAATCGACACCCGATCCGGCATCAGAGTCTTCCCGAAGATCGCAGCACCAACAAACCATCAAAAGGAGTGCAACGGTGAGCAACGAGGACGCATTCGAGAAGTTCCGTGAGTGTGCCGTCGAGGTCCTGCAGGTACCTGCGGACAAGGTGACCAAAGAAGCCCGGTTCGCCGAGGACCTCGATGCCGACAGCCTTGACCTCGTCGAACTGGTGATGGCACTCGAGGAGTCATTCGACGTCACCGTCGAGGAAACCGAGCTCGAGGGGATCGAGACCATCGGGCAGGCCTTCGACCTGATCTCCGCCAAGCTCTGATGCTGCTGGGAATCGGTCCCTCCGGGCCCTTCGTCGGCCGCCGGGTGGCGATCACCGGTATCGGCGCGGTGTCGTGCTGCGGCGTGGGCGTCGAGGCGCTGTGGACGGGGTTGAACAGCGCTCCGCCGGTCGGCGAACGACGCGTGCCCGATTTCGACGCCACCGCCTGGTTCAACCCGAAAGAGGCGCGGCAGGTGGACCGGTTCGCCCAGTTCTCGGTGGCTGCGGCCGAGATGGCGCTCGAGGACGCCGGCGAGCTGGGTGCCGACCCTGCCCGATCCGGTGTTGTCATGGGGACCGGGGTCGGCGGCTTCGAGACCCTGCAAGCCCAGACGCTGGTGTATGGCGAAAAGGGGGCCCGACGCGTGTCCCCCCGCCTGGTCCCCATGATGATGTCCAATGCCGGGGCGGCCCGAGTGTCGATCCGAGCGGGATGGACGGGGCCGTCGGAGACCATCACCACCGCCTGTGCGGCCGGGACCCACAGCATCGGCTACGCCGCCCGCCTGGTGGCCTCGGGTCGGTGCGACGTGGCCATCGGCGGCGGCGCCGAGGCGGCCATGACCGAAGTGGGGATCGCCGCCTTCGCCAACATGACGGCGCTGTCGACGTCGGGCAACTCCCGGCCCTTCGACATCCGGCGGGACGGGTTCGTGATCACCGAGGGCGCCGGCGCCTTGGTGCTCGAGGAATGGGATCACGCCGTCGCCCGCGGCGCACGCATCTACGGCGAGCTGACCGGCGCGGCCAGCACCTCCGATGCCCACGACATCGTGGCCCCGGTCCCGAGTGGCGCCGGTGCCGCCGCCTGCATGGAGCTGGCCATCGAGGACGCCGAGTTGACACCGGCCGGCATCGGCCACATCAATGCCCACGGCACGTCGACCCCGTTGAACGACAGAGCCGAAGCCGAAGCCATCGTCAAGGTGTTCAGCGGGTCTGCCCCGCCGGTGACCTCGACCAAGGGCATCACCGGACACGGGCTCGGCGCCGCAGGGGCCATCGAGGCGGTCGCCGTTGTGCTGACGATCGACAAGGGTCTGATCCCCCCGACCGCCGGTTACGAGGAGCCCGATCCCGATATCCACATCGAGGTCGTATCCGGGAAGGCCCGGCCATGGGAGCCGAGGCCGGTGCTCTCCAACTCCTTTGGTTTCGGCGGCCACAATGGCTGCCTGGTCATCTCGCCTGCCTAGCCGGGTGACCACGCCGCCGATGGGCGCATGACCACGAAGCCTTCTGTCAACGACCTGGACGTCGGCGCTTTCTCCCCGGTGGGCCCGTGGCTGGTCGATCCCGATCGCATGGCCTGGCGGACCGGCATCGACACGCTTCGCTCCAAGGTCGCCGCCGAGGCACCCAGGCTGGTCAGGCGGCGGCGCTTCCCCCCGGGGAGGCGGGCCCTACGGGTGGGTGCCCACCTCGGGTGGGCCCTCGGCCTGTGGGCGCTCCGGGAGCGAGGGACGGATCGATCCCGGACCGGCCTGTCCCGCCGGCTCCGACCTGCCTTCGAGACGCTCGGGCCGACCTACATCAAGCTGGGCCAGATCCTCTCCGCCGGCGAGGGCGTGTTCCCCGAGGAGCTGGTCGCCGAGTTCCGGCTGCTCCGCGACCGGGTGCCCCCCGAGCCCTTCTCCCATGTCCGCCTCACGATCGAAGAGGACCTGGGCCGGCCGTTGGCCGAGGTCTTCACGTCCTTCGACAGCACCCCGATCGCTTCCGCGTCGATTGCCCAGGTCCACTCGGCCACCCTCCGGACGGGCGAGCGGGTGGTGGTCAAGGTCCAGCGCCGAAGGGTGGGGGCGCTGGTCCGCCAGGACATCGCGGCCATGTCCTGGATCGCCCCGATGCTCATCGGCCGGATTCCCGTCGCGGCCCTGACCAATCCTCCTGCTCTGGTCGACCTGTTCGCCGAGACCATCGTCGAGGAGCTCGACTTCCGGCTCGAAGCCCAGAACATGCTCGATATCGCCCACATCCTGGCCGACACCGACCAGCGTTCCATCGTCGTCCCCCGGCCCCACCCCACCCTGGTGACCAAGCGGGTGCTCGTCATGGAGCGACTGGACGGCTTTGCCTGGGGGGACGCAGCCGGCATGCGGGCCGCCGGCATCGATACCGCTGCCGTGCTCCGGGCCGGGCTGATCGCCTTCCTGGAGGGCGTGCTCCTCTACGGCGTGTTCCACGGCGACCTGCACGGCGGAAATCTTCTCGTCCAGCGCGACGGCACCGTGGCGCTGCTCGACTTCGGTATCACCGGGCGCCTCGGCCAAGCCAAGCGACTGGCCTTCCTGCGGCTGCAGGTGGGGGCCACGACCAACAACGTGATCACCCAGGTCGAGGCCCTCCGCGACCTTGGGGCGCTCCCCGCCGACGTGGACATCCAGGCAGTCATCGCCGACCTCGCCCTCGACCGACCGCCTCGCGACCCGACGAGCATGACCGCGGACGAGATGGCCGGCCAGCTCCGGGACGTGACCAAGGCGCTCTTGGGCTACGGCGCCAAATTGCCCAAGGAGCTCATGCTCTTCGTCAAGAACCTCCTGTTCTTGAACGGCTCCATGGCCATCATGGCGCCTGACGTGGATATTCTCGGCGAGGTCCTGGCCATCGTGACCTACTTCTCCGAGAACTACGGTGACCGGATCGCTCGGGAAATGGGGGTCCAGCTGTCGGACCTCCCAATCGACCTCGATGGCTACCGGGCAGCGATGGGATACACCGACCCGACGGATCGGATCACGTTCCGGGAGCTGCAGGAACGTCGCGACCTCATCCGGCGGCGCATGCATGACCGCCACGTGGGGCGGCGCAGCCGGGCCCGATCGGCAATTGGCGCACAGCTTCGCCGTCGGGGCGCCCGCCGCCACCGCCCCGAATCCCCCTGATCCCGTGGTCAGCTGATTCCCCCGATTCATTGATATCCTGATCAGCGGGTCAGAGCTGGCCGACCGGGTCAGCCGGCGTCGATCGCCTGCCGGAGTGCCCCGACGAAGTCGGCTGCCCCCTCAGGACCCTGGCCTTCGAGCAGCCGTCGCACCAACGCTGACCCGACGACCACGCCGTCGGCTACTTCGCACACCGTCTTTGCCTGATCCGGCGTCGACACCCCGATGCCGATGCACGCCGGCATGTCGGTCGCCGCTCTGATCCGGACGGCTACCTCCCGGGCGGATGTGGCCAGCTCCGCCTGTTCGCCGGTGACCCCCATGCGACCCACCCCGTAGACGAACCCCCGGGAACGCTCGGCGATGGCCGAGATCCGGTCCTCGGGGGTCGACGGCGCCACCAGGAGCACGGTCTCCACCCCGGCATCATCGGCGGCGTCGGCCCAGGGACCGAGCTCCTCCAAGGGCAGGTCGGGAACGATTGCCCCACACACCCCCGACGCGACCAGGGAGTTCGCCAGACGACGGTGGCCGGCTCGGTAGACGAGGTTGTAGTAGGTCATGACCACCAGTGGGACGCCGATCTCCTGGCGGCTCAGGTCGGCCAGGATCCCATCGGGCGTCGTGGCGCGTCCCAGGGCCCGGAGCGACGCCTCTTGGATCACGGGACCGTCGATCATCGGATCGGAGAACGGGATCCCCACCTCGATGGCATCGGCGCCCGCTCCGGCCAGGGCCTCGATGGTCAGGATCCAGTACTCGTCCATGCCCCCGGTCACATACGGGATCAGCAGTTTGTGCCCGGCCTTGCGTCGATCCCTCAGGACCGTCTCCAAGCGGCCCGGGGAGTGGGTCGCCTCAACCAGCGCCATCGGGGCCCACCGCCTTGAGGATCTCCCGGACCTGGGCGACGTCCTTGTCGCCCCGTCCGGACAGGGTGATGAGCACCGTGGATCCACGCGGGATCTCGCCGCCCACCGCCCGGCAGACCCAGGCCAGGGCGTGGGCGGACTCGAGCGCCGGGATGATTCCCTCGGTTCGGGCCAGCAGCCCGAAAGCGTCGAGGACCTCGGCGTCGTCGGCGACCGTGTACTTCGCCCTGCCGATGGCAGCCAGATGAGCGTGTTCGGGCCCGATGCCCGGGTAGTCGAGCCCGGCCGAGATGGACTCGGCCTCGAGGATCTGACCGGCCTCGTCCTGCATGAGGTTGGAACGCATCCCGTGGAGGATGCCGGGAATGCCCTTGCCCATGGCTGCGCCCCCTGCGGCCTCGACGCCGACCAGGGCAGCCAGAGTGTCGACGAAACCGGCGAAGGTGCCTGCGGCATTGGACCCGCCCCCGGCGCACGCCACCACCACATCGGGCACGGCGCCGTCGAGGATCGTCCGGCACTGTTCGCGTGCCTCGTCGCCCACCACGCGCTGCAGCTCGCGCACCATCCACGGATAGGGATGGGGGCCCATGACCGATCCGAGGCAGTAGTGGGTGGTGTCCACCGAAGCCACCCAGTCCCGTAAGGCCTCGTTCACCGCATCCTTCAGTGTGCGGCTCCCGCTGTGCACCGGTCGGACCTGGGCGCCCAGGAGCTCCATCCGGAAGACATTCAGCTCCTGTCGCTCGGTGTCCACCTCGCCCATGTAGACGACGCACTCCATGCCGAACAGGGCCGCGGCGGTGGCCGTGGCCACCCCGTGCTGACCGGCGCCGGTCTCGGCGATCAGGCGCGGCTTGCCCATGCGCCGAGCCAGGAGGGCCTGGCCGATCACGTTGTTCAGCTTGTGCGAGCCGGTGTGGGCCAGGTCTTCCCGCTTGAGGAGCAGCCGGACCCCCAAGATCTCCGAGAGCCCGGTGCACTCGGTGATCGGCGTGGGCCGACCCCCGTAGTCCCGCAGGATGTCGGCGAACTCACGATGGAAGGCTGGGTCCGACCAGGCCGACCGGAAGGCCACCTCGAGCTCCTGGCACGCCGGCACCAGCGATTCGGGCACGAATTGTCCGCCGAAGTCACCGAACCGGCCGGTGGGGCCGGGGTCCCCCATCAACGAGCCCGTGCCATCCCCGCCGCCCGGCGCAGCTGCTCCGGCTGTCGTCATCTCGGTCGTCAATCGTTCTGCCAGTCGAAGAGGTCCTCGGCATCACCGCCGGCTCCCCGCTGCACGGCCGTATAGGAGACGTCCTCACCCGGGCCCCCTGCCGACCGCAGCACCGAGGTCTCGGCCGCCCGCACGGCGGCAATGAACGACCGCAGCTTCCCGGGGTCCTTCACCCCCGGTGAGGCCTCGACCCCCGACGAGACATCGACACCCCACGGGCGAAGGTGGGCGATGGCCGCTCCCACATTGTCCGAACGAAGCCCGCCGGACACGATCAGCCGACCGGGGTCGACCACGCCCTCGGCCAGTCGCCAGTCGAACACTTCGCCCGAACCAGGACTGGCCCCATCGACCAGCAGCAAGTCGGCCCCGTAGTCCCCGAAGCGCTCGATGGCGGGGTGGCCGGCGGGAAATGCCTTGATGACCCGGCTGGTCCGCTCGCCGACCCACCGGGTGTCCTCGGCGGACTCCAGGCCGTGGAGCTGGACGGCATGCAGCCCGATCTGGTTGGCGATCTCGATGACCCGCTTCGGCGACTCATTTCGGAACACCCCGACCGTGACCGTCTCGTGGGGAAGCCGCTTGGTGATATCCGCTACAGCCATAGGCGTCATCTGGCGCGGCGATGGAGCGAACACGAATCCCACTGCGGCTGCTCCCACGCCCACGGCCAGCAGCGCATCGGCTTCGGTGGTGACGCCGCAGATCTTCACGAATACGCCGTCGACGACATCGAGACGATCGATGAAGGCCATCACGACCCCGTCAACGAGGGGCCACCCACCGTGCGTCCGGCAGAGCCAACGGTTCCGGCGCGGGCTTCCACGCCGGGGTTCGGTCCGAGGTCCCCGCCGGTGCTGACACTGTCGGCGCGTGCACCAACCAGCGCTTGCACCGAGGCCCGGCGGTCACCGGCCCGAACGAGCGTCTCCCCCACCAGCACGGCGTGGTAACCGGCATCAGCCAGGCGGGACGCATCGTCGGCGCCACGGATCCCGGACTCGGCAACGGCCACGATGCCCGTGGGGAATGCCTCGGCCAACTCGACGGCCAGATCGTGGTCTACCTCGAAGGTCCGGAGGTTGCGCTGGTTCACGCCGATCAGAGAGGCACCGGTCTGCAAGGCACGATCCAGCTCCGGGGCATCATGTACCTCGACGAGGGCGGTCAGGCCAAGGCGCCCGGCCAGGGCCAGGAACGAGCTGAGCTCGGCATCGGCGAGGGCGGCCACGATCAACAGGACGGCGTCGGCCCCCATGATCCGGGCATCGCACACATCTGCCTCACTGACGGTGAAGTCCTTCCGGAGGACGGGCAGCGAGCACGCAGCACGGGCTGCAGCCAGGTCGGCTGGCGAGCCACCGAAGAACGGCGCATCGGTGAGCACCGAGAGGCATGCCGCCCCGCCCGACTCGTACTCGACGGCCACGGCGGACGGGTCCAGGTCGAGGTCGAGGGCACCTTTTGAGGGCGAACGGCGCTTTATCTCGGAGATGACGGCGATCGACCCGTCGGCCGTCGCGGCGGTGAGTGCGGGCGCGAACGGTCGCACGGCCGGGCCCTCTTCGGCCTGGGCCGCCAGCGCACCGACGTCACGCTGGTCGGCGGCCGCACGAGCACGATGAGCAACGAGGATGTCATCGAGATAGGCGGGCATGACCATCCCAGACTACCGGGGCCGGTGCCGTTCCCTGGTGGAGGGCGCAGTCCATGAGGCGCGACGCCCACTCGGGCGCTCCTTTGGCGCTCATGTGGCGCTCATGTGGTGGTTTCTCGGTCACTCCCTCGGGCGCACTTTTGGACGTCCGCCGGCGCTCCGCTGTCGCCCCGCCTCTTGGCCCACGCCGTTCCTTCCTCCTCCTTTGGCCCTCTTGGGCCCCGGCAGCGCCGCCATCCAGGGCCCTGGAGATGGCAGGCTTCACGGGTGGCAACTGCCGGGGACTCGATCGTGGTGATCGAAGACGACCACCACATCTCGGACCTGGTGGCCATGTATCTCCGTCAAGATGGGTTTCGTGTCCTCCAGGCCGATGACGGCGAAGCCGGACTGGGCCTCGTTGAGCGGGAACATCCTAAGCTGGTGGTGGTCGACATCGGTCTCCCCGGCGCGTTGAGCGGATTCGATGTCTGCCGGCTGCTCCGGAAGGACGGAGACACGCCCGTCGTCATGCTGACTGCCCGGGATGACGAACTGGACCGGATCCTGGGTCTGGAGCTCGGTGCGGACGACTACATCACCAAACCGTTCTCTCCCCGTGAGCTGGTGGCGCGGGTGCGCGCCATCCTGCGAAGGACGGCAGGGCGCCCCGATCGAGAAGTAACAGACCTCATCGAGGTCGGGGCGGTGGTCATCGACGTCGGACGTCGAGAAGTTCGACGAAGGACCGGTGCCCCGGCGGGCAGGTCTGCTGCGGGAGAGTCCGATGCCTCCGGCAGGTCCGACGATGCCGGGGGGACGGACGCGCCCGGCGGCTCCGCGCAGGCGATCCCTCTCACTGCCCGTGAATTCGACCTGCTGGTCTACCTGGCCACCAACCTGGGGCTGGCCTTGTCCCGCCGTCAGCTGCTGAACGGGGTCTGGGGCGAGGGCTGGTACGGCGACAAGCGCACGGTCGACGTCCATATCCGGCAGCTCCGAAAGAAGATCGGAGACGATCTCGGCCTCGCCACCGTCTGGGGTGTGGGCTATCGCCTGGGTTGAGCATGCAAACGATCTCGATCGCTCCGACTGTGCCCGCTGATTCCCGTCCGAGTCGGCAGTGAGGACCCGACTCACCGTCGCCATCGTGTGCGTGGTGGCGGCGACGCTGATCCTCACCAGCGCGGGCAGTTACGTGCTGGTGCGCCGGGCCGCCTCGTCGACGGCGCAACAGGAACTTGTCAACCAGGCCCAGGCCGTCTCGCGGACACTCTCGGGCGGAGCGCCGCTGACCGGTGTCGGGCTCAAACGAGAGCTCAAGGTGATCAAGGACGCCGGCGACTTCAACAGCATTGGCCTGGTCCGCATGCGCCCCGACGGGACCATCGTGGGCACAGTGCCGAATGGGGTCGACGTCGCCCAGCTGGACACGACATCGCTCCTGGCCGGCCAGCAGGTGAGCGGCAGGTCTGGAAGCCTGATCTACTCCGCCATCCCTACCCCGGTCCGGAGGGTCATTCGCTACACGCCGGTGCTGGTCATCACCAGGGTGGGCCCGAACCCGGCCAACGGCATCCGGTACTTCCTCTATGTGGCTGCCGCGGTCCTCGTCCTGGCCGCCATCGTCGCCTGGGCCCTGGCCCGGCGCTTCTCTCGCCCGTTGGAGGCGGCGGTCGGGGCAACCCGTCGGATCGCCGGCGGCGACCTGGAGGCCACGGTTCCCACCGCGAAGCGGGACGACCCCGAGTTCCGTCAGCTGGCCGAAGCCATCAACGCCATGGCCGCCGGGCTCAGCCGGGCCCGGGACCAAGAGCGGCAGTTCCTCCTGTCCGTTTCCCACGAGCTCCGCACGCCGCTGACTTCGATCCGGGGCTATGCCGACGCCGTGGCCGACGGAGCGGCCGACGACGTCCACGGAGCGGTGACGGTGATCGGGTCCGAGGCGCGCAGGCTCGATCGCCTGGTGCAGGACCTGCTCGATCTGGCCAAGCTCGACGCCGACCGGTTCTCGTTACGCCCTGAGCCCGTTGACTGTGCCGCGGTGATCGGCCAGGTGGCCGAGGGCTTCCGGCCCCGCGCCCTTGCGGCCGGGCTTCAACTCGACGCGGCCGTGAGCGACCTCGACGGCCTTTGGGTGCTCGCCGACAAGGACCGACTTCTCCAGATGATGGGCAACCTGACCGAGAACGCGGCCCGGTTCGCCACCACTCGCATCACGGTTGGCGCAGGCAGGCTCGATTCCTCAGTGGCCATGTGGGTGGAAGACGACGGGCCCGGTGTGGGTGCCGACGAGATCCCCCGTGTGTTCGAGCGGCATTTCTCGTCCGACCAGTCGTCGAATGGCCGGCACGGCACCGGCCTGGGCCTGGCCATCGTCTCCGAGTTGGCAGCAGCGATGCATGCCACCGTCGAAGTCCATTCCCCGGTGGCCGGCGGGCGCGGTACCCGCTTCGTCCTCCGGTTTACCGCTTCCGATGGGCCGTCAGCCGACCAGCGGCAGCGGCTTGGCCTCGGCGCCGACATCGACTGAGCGACCCTCGTCGTCCCATCGCACCGAGACAGGTGACGGTGGGGTTACCCGCCGTTGCAGCGTGGCCAAGGCGACAGTCGAGCCCGAGGCGGGAGACCAGGCCACCGAGGTCAGCCGGCCCACTTCGTGTTCGCCGTCGGTGGTGTGAACGGCGGCCCCGACCGGAGGAGCCTGTTCGTGCCCCTCGAACACGATCCCGCACATCCGCCGGGCCACCTTGGTCCCGCGGGAATCGAGCCGCGCCACCAGCTCTTGACCGGTGAAACACCCCTTGGTGAAAGAGACCGACCGCTCGACGAGGCCGGCTTCCGCAGGAATGGTGCTTTCGGTGACCTCCCGCCCCATGACCGGGATCCCGGCCTCGATCCGGGCCGCCTCCCATGCGGCGCTCCCACACCGGCGTACGCCCTCGGGGAAGGCTAGTTCCGGTCCGATCAGGTCGAAGCCCGAGAGCACCGGCCAGACGACAGGGAGGCGCAGGACCTCCGGATCCGAAAGCGGAGGCACTGAACCGGACGCCGGGCCGCGAACGGCGACGCACACCCAGGACAGGGGGTTGATGTCCACCTTCACCCGGAGCCGGAACCGCTCGAGCCGGGCCCGCGCCACCTCACCGAACCCGGAGTCGGTGTCGATGAGGAACGCATCGGGGCCAGTCCGGGTCACGCGAATGACGGTGTCCACCTTTCCCTGTGGGCTGAGTAGGAGGGCATCGGCCGCCTCTCCCTCCGACAGGGCGGCCACGTCCTGGCTGCACTGCCCCTGCAGGTACTCGACGGCATCGACTCCCGAGACGGCCAGCACGTCCCGCGGAAGGGTCACCCCGCCCACCCCGTGACGCAGCGCGTCGTAGTCGTCCAGCAGTTCCCGGTCGGGATCGGTCACTTGTTCTCCTGCTCTGATCCGGTGGTACCGCCGGCTCTGGCC